>NZ_JBKQGZ010000013.1:0-145014 GCF_050487165.1 Providencia sp. Me31A | reverse complement strand
ATTAGATTATTGAGGATCAAAGCAAGAGGTTATCGAAATCAAGAACGATTTAAAACAGCAGTGATGTTTCACTATGGTAATTTAGATATGGGATTTTGAGTCTGACCACCATGATCGGGGAAGACCCATTTCACCTCTTCACCATAAGTGGTGAAGTCTTTTTCAATTTCTAAAAATAATTCTGTGTCTGCTAAGCGTAGGCGGTCACCTGTGGTTGGACCAAACATATCTGCATAGGCTTGCCGTGAGATAGTTTTCATAATCCGTTCTTACCTTTTAATTTTCCCATGACTTTGCCATGGAAACCGTAAATTTCTCTTTTACCGCTAAATGCGACTAACTCAACAGTGCGGCTCTGTCCGGGTTCAAAACGAATGGCCATTCCTGCTGGAATGTTCAAACGAAACCCTAACGTCATTTCACGCTCAAATTTAAGAGCCTCATTCACTTCGTAAAAATGGTAGTGAGAGCCAATTTGGATCGGACGGTCACCAGTATTGGCGACTTGAAGCGTTTGGGTTTCTCGGCCTTCATTGAGCACGATGTCACCTAACGCTTGGTTAACTTTAATTTCACCAGGGATCATCATTGCCACCTATACAATTGGTTCGTGGATGGAAACCAGTTTAGTGCCATCAGGAAATGTACATTCCACTTGAATGTCTTTGATCATTTCCGGCACACCTTCCATAACTTGCTCGGCGGTTAAGATCGTACGGCCTTCACTCATTAATTGAGCGACTGTTTTTCCGTCTCGAGCTCCTTCCATAATTGCACAACTGATCAACGCAACCGCTTCTGGATAGTTGAGTTTCAATCCGCGATCTAAACGTCTCTGTGCAACAATACCGGCAGTAAAAAGCAATAATTTATCTTTTTCTCTTGGTGTTAATTCCATTTTTACTCCTAAATAATGTTAAGTTGCCCAAATACGTGGGGGTTCAGGGCAATAGCCTAACCAGTGTTGCCTCGTTGCTTGCCAAATTTGTGCAAAGCAAGCCATTATAGGTTCAGTTTGGGAGCCCAATAACCGCAATACTAAAATGCCATCAACATCTGTTAATCCATATTCAATGGGCTTATCTTTTGAGGCGAAAAAAAGGTCTAAATCTTGCTGGATGATCGTTTTTAATTCATCCGTTGCAGGGTAGATATACAAGGAACCCAGCATGGGATACTCGCGCATCACTGCGGATTGGCCTTGTGAGCCATCAATTAATAAGGATTCTGTTAAAATCAGAGTGTCATCGATATAGCAATTTAATCGTCCTTTAATCTCGCCATCCTCAAACCATTCATTGAGAACAGGGCGGCCCAAGCATTGCATTTCCCAGCCAATAAACTTTGCACTTGAGGCGAGATGAATATGGGTTTCTAGGCGTACCTGTGCTTTTGGGAAAAAAATATTTTCTTGTGGCAACCATTCAAGGAAACCGTTCTCTGCCACCGTTAAGGTTTGTACTTGGTGTGCGACGCCTCCTGCACTGCGATAAAATTTTGTGGCACCGGGAGTGGTAAGTAGTGAGTGCGCATCTGGTTGAACATCAATATTGATAAGTAGCTTATCCCCCCCAACAACGCCACCGGGAGGGTGAAGTAAGTACGTGTGTGCAATCCCTTGTTCGGGGTAGAATGGTCGCTGAACCATCAATGGGCCGATATGCCGTTTATCTGTTAAGCGGGTGGTGCCCCGTTTGAGTTCATACCGTAAAAAAACTTCAGCTAACCAGCCTGATCCTGAAAAATCAGACATACTTTCTCCTGCAAATCAGCTAACTAAAAATACGCGAACATGTTTAGCTATACCCCGAACCACAAGAGTTGAGTACATCTGAAGTATAAGCTAATGCAAGTAGGGTAGGATGTGAATGAACGCCAAATAATAATTATCTAAAGTTGAGCGTATTCATTTATCGCGCGATTTTACACCTTATCTCGAAAATTACCTTTCAATTAAATAGCAAATTATTTAGAAAAAGTTACAACCAATAAAATAACAGTAAAAAATGAGCGTATATCTATATTGCGATTTTACCCTAACAGGACTATATTCTGAGCCGCATTGATCTAGGGTTAGTGCATTTTTTGATATTCATCTACAGTGTGTTTTTCACCTGTTCAGTCCCCCCTTTTTCTAGGGATATCTTTCTGACGTTAAGCGCAGTTTATTGAGACTATGGAATATAAATATTTTCTTTCAGCGAGCCAAATGGTATTAAAAGCGTTTTATATTGAAAGCGCTATGATTGCCATGCTATCTGGTGCGAAAGGAAGTGTGGTAATTAATGGACAATATATTGATATTGAGTCAGATATGACGCTTGTTATTCCAAAATATAGCCAAGTGTCTTGCAATATCGTATGTAGTACAGTTAATCAACCAATTAAGTTGCATACGTTATCAATATCAGAACTGGAGCTACAGTCTGTTTTCTCACTCCTTAAGACGTTGATGAAATCAGGGGCACCGCTGACGAGCCATCAACCCATTTACCATGTCACAACGCCAGAAACGGTTAGGGATAACTTTTGCTTACTAAAACAATGCCTTCCTTTAAAAAAACAAAACGAGTCCCAAGAAGTCTTGTTAATGAAGCAGAGTCTTTATTTTATGTTGATGGCTATCTACCAAGCAGGTGTTGATATTCTCAATGTGTTTCGTTTCAATTACGATGAGCCGAAAAACCAAGCAATCACTCATTTAATCACTCAAGAGCCGCAGAAAAAGTGGCATTTAGAGGATGTCGCAAAGGCGTTATTTACGACCCCCTCGACGTTACGTCGCCATTTAAATCGAGAAGGGGTTTCATTCCGCCAGTTGTTATTAGATGTTCGAATGGGGATGGCATTGAATTACTTAACTTTTTCTAATTACTCTGTCTTTCAAATTAGCCATCGTTGTGGTTTTGGCAGTAATGCCTATTTTTGTGATGTTTTTAAGAAAAAATATGACATGACGCCTTCTCAATTTCGTTTGCAGTCAAGGCAGTCAAACGACCCTGCTTTTATTACGAATTTATCGTTAAATTCAAATGCTATTGAATTTGATAGAGAAATTGACATTTAGCTATTGGCGCTTATGGCTTATGTCAGATAGGTCAAATAGTGAAGACGTTTTTCATTAAATTCAAACTGCGATTGAGACAGGATGTAGAAACAGCGGTTTTAAATTGGCCATAACTAATACCTATTGTCCTACGCAGTGAATATTTCAGTAATAGCGACATTTCATAAAAAAATAAAGCTAGCCTATAGAGGGATGTATGATAAAAAAAGTGATTGCAGCGATGTGCTTAATGGGGCTCACCTTGCAAGTACAAGCTGCTGAACCCGTTTCAGAGCAAACACTCCGTTTAGCCATTGGTTCAGAGCCTACTGAGGGTTTTGACCCAATGCTAGGATGGAGTCATGGTAGTTATTTATTGTTACATAGCCCGTTATTAAAACAAAAGGCTGATCTTTCGTGGCATAGCTATATGCTTGAAAGTTACCAACATAATGTAGATGGCAAAGAATGGACGCTGACTCTTAAAAAAGGGTTAAAATTTTCAGATGGATCACCTCTCACCGCTAAAGACGTGGTATTTACTTACAATAATGCCGCTGCGAGTGGTGGAAAAGTGGATATGGGAAATTTTGCTAAAGCGGAGGTCATCGACCCATTAACAGTAAAAATCACGTTATCCTCGCCACAAAGTACGTTTATTAATGTGCTCGGCTCATTAGGGATTGTTTGCGCTGATAAATATGATGCTAAAACCTATGCTCATAACCCAATTGGTGCTGGTCCTTATCGCTTAGTGGATTTCCAACCGGGCCAGCAACTGATTGTGGAACAAAACCCGTACTATGCGGGGCCAAAAAATGATTTTGGTAAAATGGTTTTTGTCTTCCTTGATGAAGATGCTGCTTTTGCCGCTGCACAAAGTAATCAGTTGGAAATTGTTCGCATTCCTGCTGCCGTTGCCGCGAATGCGCATAATGTAACCAATATGAAATTGGTTGAGCGTTATAGTGTGGAAAATCGTGGTATTTCTTTCCCGATCCCACCAGTGGGAGGCCAAGATGCGCAAGGTAATCCAATTGGTAACGATATTACGTCTGATGTCGCTATCCGTAAGGCGATAAACTATGCGCTTGATCGCAAATTATTAGCTGAATCAGTACTTGAAGGTTTTGCTGTTCCGGCTTATACCGGCGTTGCTGGCCTGCCTTGGAATGCACCAGACTCGGCATTTAAAGATGGCTCTCTTGAGAAAGCGAAATCGATTTTAGAAGACGCGGGTTGGAAACTGAACAAGGACGGCTTAAGGGAAAAAGACGGCAAAGTGGCTAAGCTGACCTTATGGTATGCGAGCGGTGATAGCACGCGCCGCGATTTGGCTCAGGCTATTCGTTCAAGTTTAAAGCCCATTGGTATTGAAATGGATTTGAAATCAGGTAGTTGGGAAACTGTTGAGCGCCACATGCATGCTAACCCGACTTTATTTGGTTGGGGAAGTTTAGACCCCATGGAATTGGTACACAATTACAGTAGCAAAGCCGCGGGGGTAGGTTTTTATAACCCAGGTTACTACAAGAACGCAGCGGTTGATGAGCTGATTGAAGAGGCGCTTCGTCAACCCGATCAAGCCGCCGCGATTCCACTTTGGCAAAAGATCGATTGGAACGGTACAACTGGGGTGGGTATCCAAGGTGATGCCGCTTGGGCTTGGCTGATGAACTTACAGCATATTTATTTACTGAATCATTGCGTTGATTTAGGCAACAGCGCGCCTGAAATTCATGGCTCTTGGTCTGTATTAAATAATGTTGATGAATGGGCGTGGACTTGTAAGTAATGGGAACTGCACTCGGGCTTTTATTGCGATTTGTCTGTTTATTAACGGTAACTGCTGCGGGGATCTTTATCCTGTTAAGTTATTCACCGATAGATCCGATAAAAGCCTATATTGGTAATGACTTGATGCACGTGCCTCCTGAACAGTATGCGTTAATTGCGGCACGTTGGGGGCTCGATCAACCATTATGGGTGCAGTTTTGGCGTTGGTTCATACAAATATTACAGGGTGATATGGGTTATTCCATGATCTATAACACCCCTGTTAGTCAGGTTATTTCGGACCGACTTGCCCCTTCACTTGCTTTGCTGATTTGTTCTTGGCTTTTCTCTGGAGTGATCGGTTTTTTCTTGGGGCTGGTGGCAGGGCGTTATTTAAACCGCTGGCCTGATAAACTGATTTCGACATCGTGTTATTTATTGGCATCACTGCCTGTCTTTTGGGTTGGTTTATTGCTCCTTTCTTTGTTTGCGGTCTCATTACAGTGGGCTCCGATTTGTTGTGCGTGGCCCATTGGACTGGATGAACAAACCGCGACTTTTTCACAAAAACTTCATCACCTTATTTTACCGGTTATCGCTTTAGGAATGTTAGGTATTGGCAATATAGCTCTACATACACGCGCGAAAGTGGTGGAAGTAATGAGCAGCGAATTTATTCATTATGCAAAAGCGCAAGGGGATAAGGGCTGGTCAATGATGGGATTTCATGTATTAAAACATGCCATTACACCCGCAATTTGCTTGCAGTTTGCCTCTGTAGGGGAATTGCTCAGTGGCGCATTATTAGCAGAAAAAGTATTTGCTTACCCAGGGTTAGGGCAAGCCACTATTGATGCGGGGCTGCGCGGTGATATTCCATTATTAATGGGGATTGTTATGTTGTGCGCGGTACTGATCTTTTTTAGTAATACTATTGCTGATGCATTACTGAGAAAGGTAAATAAGGGAGTGATGAGAGTCTCATGACCTATAACCCGAACCGTGCCTTATGTAAGTTGATTATCTCTTTGCTTTTGCTTGCTATTCTTGCTGGCTACGCTTTTGGGTTCTCAGCAAATGATATTGAAATGAGTTTGCTTGATAGACGCCAAGTGCCTTCGTGGCAACATTGGTTTGGTACAGATAATCTAGGGCGTGATTTATTTGAGAGAACGTTTCAAGGTGTGGCGACCAGTTTGCAGATTGGTTTGATTGCCGCTTGTTCTAGCGGCTTAATTGCTGTGATTATGGCTGGCTTGTCGTCATTAAACAAAGTGATGGATTATACTGTCCGCGGCATTATTGATGCTCTGCTCGCGCTGCCTCATTTGTTATTGCTGGTTCTGATTTGTTTTACACTAGGTGGCGGTAAAATGGGGGTGATTTGGGCGGTAGCCTTGACTCATTGGCCAAAGTTGACTCTGATTTTACGTTCTGAATTACTCCGTGTAAGTCAGTCTGATTACATTATGCTATCTCAACGTATTGGTAACAGTGCTATTTATCGCTGGCGTTATCATTACTTACCGATGATTTTACCTCAGTGGATAGTTGGGACGTTACTGATGTTTCCCCATGCTGTGTTGCACAGTGCGGCATTGAGCTTTTTAGGGTTTGGCTTATCACCCCACGAGCCCTCTCTTGGTATTTTACTTTCAGATGCACTACGTTACTTGAGTACAGGGGCGTGGTGGCTGGTGGTATTTCCAGGGATAGCCTTAATGGGGTTAGTATTGCTATTTGACCAATTTGCTAAAGCTGCTCAGCAGCTCTGGCTAAAGGGGGCTGCATGTTGAGCTTAGATAATTTAATGATTGATGTGGCTC
Organism: Providencia sp. Me31A; assembly: GCF_050487165.1. Classification (NCBI taxonomy): domain Bacteria; kingdom Pseudomonadati; phylum Pseudomonadota; class Gammaproteobacteria; order Enterobacterales; family Morganellaceae; genus Providencia; species Providencia sp. Me31A. Next base: position 138,366 of record NZ_JBKQGZ010000013.1, on the reverse strand, counting down.
AATTTCGTTGGCTCGGTCGCAAGCGTTGGCTACCTTTGCTGCAAGGGATTTCATTAGATATTCGACCCGGTGAAATGGTGGCACTGATTGGTGGTAGCGGAGAAGGAAAAAGCCTTTTATTACAAAGTGTTTTAGGATTACTTCCTGACAATATGCGTTGTCGAGGCAATATCCATCTCAATGGAAAGGGGCTCACAGAGAAAAATAAGTCGCAGCATCGTGGTAATGCATTATGTTATATCCCTCAAGGCGTCAGTGCGCTTAATCCATTGATAAAGATTGGCCCTCAGTTAGAGCGTGCCGCGGTACTCAGTGGGCAACATATTAAAATGCACGATGTTACTCGTCACTTACAGCAATATAATTTACAAAGTTCATTAGTTGACCATTATCCAAGCCAATTGTCGGGGGGAATGGCCAAGCGAGTGTTAGCCAGTAGTGCCACATTATCTCGAGCCGAATATATCTTAGCAGATGAAATATCATCGTGGTTAGATGATGAACATGCCATCCAATTGCTTGATAATATAAAATCTCTGTGTCGTGATGGGCGTGGCGTTTTATGGGTAACCCATGATTTATCTATGGCGGTACGTTTTGCAGATCGTATCGCACTATTACGTAATGGGGAATTGGCAGAGGTAATGAGCAGCCAAAAACTCAAACAAGGTGGTGGCGGTAAGTGGATACAATCACTGTGGAATGCATTACCTGAACACCAATTTATGGCAAGTAAATGAGTATCATTGAACCTATTTTACAAGTAAATAACTTATGCATCGAACAAGGCGGGCGACGGCTGTGGGATGGCTTTAGCTTGTCACTGGCTAGCGGTGAACGTCTTGGGATATCTGCGCCGAGTGGTTTTGGAAAGACGACATTAGGGCGGGTACTTGCCAAGTGGCAAGCCGCAACCCAAGGTTCTATTTTATTTGCAGGAAAGCCACTAAATAATCAAGGGTATTGCCCTATTCAGTTAGTTCCTCAGCATCCAGAAAAAAGCTTTAATCCATACCGCACGGTTGGCGCAAGTTTACATGATGCGTGGCAGCCAGATCCTGATTGGTTGGTGCGATTTTCAATTAAGTCTGAATGGTTAGATAGGCGCCCCAACGAGCTTTCCGGTGGTGAATTGGCCCGTATTGCGCTATTGCGAGCGTTAGATCCTAGAACTCAAGTACTGATTGCTGATGAAGTAACAGCTCAGTTAGATGCCAATTTACAAAAAGATATTTGGCAATGTCTTATTCAGCTATCCCAAGAACGGCCGCTAGCGATGATTATTTTTAGTCATAATAAAGCATTATTAAATAAAGTGTGTAGTCGTGTTATTTCGTTAGAAAAATAATGAAACCAAAATTGCTAGCGCCTTGGAATAGAGCTGCACTCGATAAGTGATTAATAATTAATACAATTAATGGCGACCTGAAAAATATCAAATAAATGGAGCATTCACGGCATCGGAGTTTGTATGGATTAATGTTCAATTTATTGGGGGATGACCTATTGTTTGAAACCGAAAAAGCCATTACTGAATGTCTCGAATGCTGAGAAAATAGGATTTCAAGTAATGGCTTAAACTGAACTCAAGTTAACTTATAATTAACATGCGCCCCAGTAAGGCCCTTCTGGAGGGTAGAACTCACAATTAAATGGTTGATTATTGAAGAAACCAGCTTCTGAATCCCATTCCATTTGTTGTAGACGTAGTTGTTGCTGCTCACTATAGGATTTGAACGCCATGTTGTAGCAAGATTGAAATGTCGGATTGTTTACTCGTTCTTGATATTCCTTATCGAAAGAGGCTCTTTGCTGTTTATCTAGCGTACTAATTTTAGGAAGTTTGGCCATCAAATCTGCTGCAATTGGGTCGCATTGTCGAGCTAGGCTTACTTGAAAATTAAGTCGTTCTTGCGCCTTTTCTTGCGGTGTTACTGCACAGGACGTTAGTAGCGCACAAAGAGCTGAGAATATAAATATATTTTTTTTCATATATGAACCTTCCATTCGTTAAAATGATAATCAATATAATTATAGCTAATGAATTAAACTTTAAGAAAAATAATCATATTTGCCATAATGTGTCTTATAGGAAGGTGATATGTCGCTCCAACTTAGTCGTATCACTTTTTGCGACATAACGGATAAATTTTTTATAACAAAGATATTCTGATGATGTGACCACGCTGTAAAGATGGAGTTAGCTGGACACCAGATTCAGAGGTTCATCAATCTAGTGCTAACAAATCCGGAACAGTTCAGCATCTACCAGAGGAGCTAACTATTTCATCACTAAAATATTCCCTGTAATGCTTCTGATTTCATACTAGCTTTAAAAGGAATAATGATTAACTCGGCAACTCCTGTCTTGTACGATTGGGCATGTCCGTTTGCTTGGTATATGTTTATTGGATACTTAGATGTGTTGTTAAATAATCAATAAAAGCCCGAGTCTTTGCAGGCAAAACTGAGATGTTAGGGTAGAGCAACTGAATACTTTGTTTTGGTAAACTGAACTCAGGAAGTACGCGTACTAGCTGGTTGTTTTTCAAATCATCATTTACTAACCAAGCAGGGCAGATTGCAATACCTAAAGAGGCTAATACCATGTGATGGATCACGGTTGCAGAATTAGACTCATATTGGCTTCTGACGAAAGGCAAACTGAGTTTCTCCCCTTGAGAATTTTGCAGAAAATATTGACCATCTTGCCAATTTAATAAAGCGTGATTAATCCAAGGGGCTTGTGCTAAGTCTGCCACACGGGTAATTGGGTATTTTCGTATAAACTCAGGGGTTGCGACTAAATAGATATCATATTCACCCAGTTTCTTCCTTTTTAAGGATGAATTTTTTAAATTACCTAAACGTATAGATAAGTCGAGTTTTTCAGTAATTAAATCATCTAAGGAAGAATTAAATGAATATTGCAATCTTAGGTTAGGATAAAGTCTACAGAACTCAGGCAGTAATGGTAAAATAAAACGCTGACCAAATTCATTGGTTGATGACAATCGCAGTAAACCTGAAACATTAGTCCCTAAATTTTGGCTACGCTCGAAGGCTTCATTAATCTGATTTTGGATGTGCTTGAAATCATCATAGAAATGCTTACCAACCTCAGTAAGCGCAATGCTGCGTGTATTTCGTGTTAATAAACTCACATTTAACTGAGTCTCTAATTGTTTAACATCGACACTGATCATGGAGCGGCTCAACCCTAAAATATCAGCGGCTTTAGTAAAAGAACCTGAATCCACAACTTGAAGAAAGCTGATAATCTGCTTAAGATTTTTTTGCATAATCCTATCTATTGTTTTATTTCATTAAACAATGATTTTACTTCCCTTGCATCGACAAAGAAAGAGACGGACTCTATTCTCTGCCACCGGAGGAAGTTTATGACTTATCGATATAAAATAGCGACAGTATTTTTACTGGGCTTTTTCATTGATTGTATTAATATTTTTATGTCTGCTATTGCTCTACCAGAGATTGCGTTTTCATTTTCTGCAAGTCAATCGCAAGTTGCTTGGGTGGCGAATGCGTATATTTTAGGTTTAGTATTGGTCATGCCTATGAGTTTGTGGTTAGCCAGCCAGTTAGGTAATCAAAAACTGCTTTGCTATTCTATGTTACTTTTTTCTTTAGCCGTGTGGCTAAGTGGAGTAAGCAACTCTATCTATCAATTAATATTTTGGCGTTTTATTCAAGGCATGGCGGGGGGATTATTGATCCCTGTTGGGCAGGCATTAGTTTTTGCATTATTTCCTAATAATGAACGTCAGCGTATATCCACTTTGATCATGAGCGTTGCGCTTATTGCTCCTGCATTTTCACCTGCAATAGGGGGAGTAATAGTCGATACGTTATCGTGGCATTGGATATTTTATGCAAATTTACCGCTTTCTTTATTAACTGCTCTGCTAGCTTGGGTATGGATAAAACGGGATGAACGTAAGGCGAGAGAAAAACCGGATCTCATAGGCTTACTGATGATTAGCATTAGCTTACTGTGTTTATTGCTAACCTTTTCTTTTTATAACGATTATCACAATCTATTATTAGCAATAACCAGTTTTGTGTTCTCAGCATTGGTTTTCATTATTTATCTACAATATGCAAAAAAATGTCGCGAGCCTATTTTAAATTTTCAATTACTGAAAAATAAAAATTTGTGCAATGCATTTATTGTTTATTACGCCGTACCCGGTGTTTTTACTGGGGTAAATTTGCTGAATATTTTTAATTTGCAAACTAATTTAGGTTATAACGCAGCACAAACGGGTTTATTTATGGTGTTATATGCACTAGGTGCTGTGATATCAATGGTTATTGGAGGGCGTTGGTATTTACGAGCAGGGAAAAAGCGCTTATTCATTATAGGAGTTACATTACATAGTCTTGGTATTTTTATTCTTTATTGGGTATCGAGCTCAAGTCAGTTAAATTTATTAATATTAGCGTATTTATTGATGGGGATGGGCGGTGGATTAAGTGCTAATACAGCGCAAATTAGTTCGTTAATAGACTTTAAAGGTAAAGACTTACTACAAGGTAGCGTGTTATGGAATATCAACCGTCAAGTGGCTTTTAGCGTCGGTACAGTAGTATTAATTTCTATCTTTAGTTTAACGACATTTTCTAGTGATTTAATATGTTATCAATACACCTTTTTGATTGCCTCAGTACTTGGGCTATTTTCGTTAATTTCAGTAGTAAAGGAAAAATAAATGAGTCAAATAATGAATAAGGCGCTGCAAAGTGTAGTGGACTTACATATTTTAATTGAAGATGTTTTTACAGGTAGAAATGGTCAGGAAAATTTATCTCTTTTATTAGGTTGTTTTGATGATAATTTCAAGATGGTCACAATCCAAGGCCATTGTATTGGTTTAGATGACGTGACTAAGTTATTTAGCCAAAATATTGGGGCTAGAACCTTATTTACGACAAGGTGTATGAATCAGATTCCATTACGAGAAGACAATGGCTATTGTTGGGTTCAATATCAAGAAAAACAGCAAATAGGAGAAGTGGAAACGCTAAGAACTTCTGTTGCGTGCATTAGAGTCGAAGCAGATAAGTGTTATTGGGTTTATCTGCATGAAACCCCTGTACTTTAAAACTCAAGCGGATTCAAAATAGGGATAAAGCGGCGAATAGGCCGTTTTATCTACGTAAAAAACACTCAATAAATAAATGATATCTATTCTCATCTCTATTGACCGTCGGTCGGTCGAATATTATGATGTTATTATGATCGACAATGAGGCATAGAAAATGAAGCGAATTTTTTTGATCTTGGCAGTTTGCCTAGGTACTTTTATGGCAACACTAGATATCAGTATTGTGAACGTTGCGCTTCCTGCGATAGGGAGTGATTTACAAGCGAACATGTCAATGTTGCAATGGGTTATTGATGCTTATGCATTGTGCTTATCTGCATTGATCTTGTCAGTCGGGCCGATGAGTGACCGTTATGGGCGAAAAAAAGTTTGGCTAACAGGGATTGTTATTTTTACATTAGGGTCAGCTGTTTGCGCGTTTTCAATATCAACGCAAATGTTGATCACCGGGCGGGTCATTCAAGGTATTGCTGCCGCGGCTTTAATTCCTGGTGCTCTTTCCATTATTACTCAATCATTTACCAATGATATTGAACGTATCAGGATCATTGGGATTTGGTCGGCGGTGAGTGCACTTTCTTTAATCATTGGTCCAATTTTAGGGGGCTTTTTAGTCGATAGTTTCAATTGGACAACGATATTTTTGATTAATATTCCCATTGGTTTGCTTACTTTATTATTAGGCTGGTTAGGTATTCAAGAAAGTGCTGATCCCGATAAAGCGGCGTTAGATCCGGTAGGGCAGTGCTTGAGCATTGTCGCTTTGGGTGGGTTAACTTTTGCATTGATAGAAGCCGGAGAGCAAGGTTGGGGAAGTTATATCACGTTGAGTGGGTTAGTGATTTCTGCTGTCGCAAGTGTGGGCTTTGTTTGGGTTGAGCATCGGGTAGAAAAACCACTGTTACCCATATTTTTATTTAAAAAGAACCCATTTTTCTTCCAATACAATATGGCTTCTTTTGCGCTCGGATTTGCGACTTATAGTAATGTATTTTTTATTGCGTTATTTCTACAAAAAGGGCAAGGGTGGGGGGCTTTTGAGGCGGGAATTCGCATGGCTCCAGAGTTTATTGCGATGGCTATTTTCTCGTTCTCATTTGGTAAATTATCGCGCTATTTAAGTGTACGTAATTTAATGATTTTTGGGTTCATTTTAATCGCCTTATCTTCTTTATTGTTAACACGAGTTAACGCACAAACCGCTTATCTGCCGATTGCCTTAGTATTATTTATACTCGGAGCAGGAATGGGTATGTCAACTCCTGCAATTGGGGCTCTTGTTATGGCCAGTATTGAAAAATCCTATTCAGGAATTGCTTCGGCAGTCATGAATGCGCTGCGACAAACGGGTATGACTTTGGGGATTGCTCTATTGGGTACGTTGATGACACACCGTGCCATAGATCAATTATTACAAGATGACAGGTTGAGCGCTATTTTATCAACACAAGAAATCGAACGTTTGATTCAAAATTCCTCTGTGATGCCATCGACATTTATTGAGCAGATAACGCGTTCTGCTTTTGTTTCCGGTTTCAATCTTGCCATGTTCGGTGGGGCAATTGCGATTATTGCTACCTTGTGTTTAATGATGAAAAATAGACAAGCTAGCTAATTGATTTAGTTGGAAAATTGGCATAAAAAAACACCTGCCGAGCAGGTGTTTTTACGGAGACTAAATAAATTACTCGTCAAGGAAGCTACGCAGAACTTCTGAGCGGCTTGGATGACGTAATTTACGCAATGCTTTTGCTTCAATTTGACGAATACGTTCACGAGTAACATCGAACTGCTTACCAACTTCCTCAAGGGTATGGTCAGTGTTCATGTCAATACCAAAACGCATACGTAGAACTTTAGCTTCACGAGCTGTTAAACCCGCTAATACTTCATGAGTTGCAGAGCGTAAGCTTTCTGAAGTTGCAGAATCTAAAGGTAACTCTAAAGTTGTGTCTTCAATAAAATCACCTAAATGTGAATCTTCATCATCACCAATAGGGGTTTCCATTGAAATCGGTTCTTTAGCAATTTTCAGTACCTTACGGATTTTATCTTCCGGCATCAGCATGCGTTCAGCCAGTTCTTCTGGCGATGGCTCACGGCCCATTTCTTGCAGCATCTGGCGAGAGATACGGTTCAGTTTATTGATAGTTTCAATCATGTGAACCGGAATACGAATTGTACGAGCTTGGTCGGCGATTGAACGCGTGATAGCCTGACGTATCCACCAAGTTGCATAAGTAGAGAACTTATAACCACGGCGGTATTCAAACTTATCAACGGCTTTCATCAAACCGATGTTACCTTCTTGGATCAGATCAAGGAACTGTAAACCACGGTTGGTATATTTCTTCGCAATAGAAATTACCAGACGTAAGTTTGCTTCAACCATTTCTTTTTTCGCACGGCGAGCTTTCGCTTCACCGATAGACATACGGCGGTTGATGTCTTTAACTTGCTCAATCGTCAGGCCTGTTTCTTCTTCAATTTGACGCAGTCTTTGCAGACAGCGCAGAATTTCTTCTTCAACGTCAAGCAGTTTTTCAGACCAAGGCTTATTCATTGCCTTCGCTGCTGTCAACCAAGTCTCACTGGTTTCATTGCCGCTGAATAATGTGATGAAGTTTTTCTTTGGCATTTTGCACTGCTCAACACACAGTTTCATGATAGTACGCTCTTGTAAGCGGACTCTATCCATCATTTCACGCATGTTGTTGACGAGATAGTCAAACTGCTTAGGAACTAAACGGAACTCTTTGAACACTTCGGAAAGTTGTTCAATTGCCGCCGCTGTTTTTGTATCACTGCGACCATATTGTTTGATATGTTGACGTGTTTTTTCGTACTGTTCGCGAAGATCAGAGAATTTCTGGCGCGCTAATTCAGGATCGATGCTGTTATCGTCATCGCTATCACTGTCATCGCCATCTTCATCTTCGTCATCTTCGTCATCGTCTTTATCAAGCTCTTCTTGTGGTAATTCAGAGCCGACGTGAGTTGCCGTAGGTGCGAGATCTTCTTCTGCGTTAGGATCAACGAAACCGGTGATTAAATCAGATAAACGGCTTTCACCTGCTTCAACACGATCATATTGTTCCAGAAGATAGGTAATCGCTTCAGGGTATTCAGCAACGGAACACTGAACCTGATTGATACCATCTTCGATACGTTTAGCTATGTCGATTTCACCTTCTCGTGTGAGAAGCTCGACGGTTCCCATTTCACGCATATACATGCGCACAGGGTCAGTTGTGCGGCCAATTTCGCTTTCAACACTGGATAATACTTGTGCAGCGGCTTCTGCTGCATCCTCATCAGTATCGGAAGTATTTTCGGCCAAAATCAAATCATCGGCATCAGGTGCTTCTTCCATGACCTGGATGCCCATGTCATTAATCATCTGAATGATATCTTCAATTTGGTCTGAATCGACGATATCTTCCGGCAGATGGTCGTTGACCTCAGCATAGGTTAAGTAACCTTGCTCTTTACCCTTGGTTACGAGTAGCTTAAGCTGCGACTGCGGGTTTTGCTCCATAAGACGGTATCCACACTTCTGAGTATTTAGATTGGTGTCGGTCGGCGAAACATTCGGCCAACAAGAACATACAAAGGGAATATTTATTATTTGCTACGCCCTTTATTTTCGTAGCATTTTACAGGCATCGGCCTTGTGTTTTTCGGCACTTAAGCCGTTAAAATATTAATTCTGTTTGGGTCTGTATTATGTTTTCACTCTAGAAAGAGTGATCAAGCGGACTTCTTCGCGCTCTTCTGGGGTCAGCCCTTCAGTTCGTTCTTTTGCTATTAAATAGTCGAAACGTTCGTCGAGTGCGCTGTTAAATAGATGATTTAAAGCATCTATAAAGGTATTTTCCGCTATCTCCTCTATTTCTATATCGTTCCATGTTGCCAGTTTTTCAAGCTGTTTCGAGAATTTATTATCACGATAACGCTCTAGCAACTGCCCTGTACGCATTCCGGGGGTGGAACGGCAAACATCAACCAATTCCTGAAATAGAGAAAGCCCCGGCATTTGGATATGGGCGATTCCCTCTAGTGAGGGAACAAGTTCCGAAAAGTTCGGATTTTGTACCAACAGAGCGATTAATATTCGCATTGTGGTTGGCTTTAGTTTTGGTGCCTGATAGCTAACTTGCTCAGTATTCTCTCTATCAATCATAGCAAGAACTTGGGAAATATCCGGTATACCAATAAAATTTCCTAGCTCTTGGGCCATATAAAGGCGCAGAGTTTCACCTGGTATCTGTTTTATCAAAGGGATAGCAAGCTTACTAAATTTTGCTTTCCCTTCTTGGGTTTTTAAATCAACTTGCGGCACAAGTGAATCAAATAAAAACGCGGAAAGTGTTTGAGCTTTGGTCATGCGTTGCTCAAAAACATCTTTACCTTCTTTGCGTACGAGTGAATCAGGGTCTTCGCCATCAGGTAAAAACATAAAGCGTAGTTGGCGGCCATCCGTTAAGTATGGCAGAGCCGTTTCGAGCGCTCGCCATGCGGCTTCTCGTCCTGCTCTATCACCATCATAACAACAAATTACAGTATCTGTTGAACGATAAAGGAGCTGAATGTGCTCTGAGGTTGTTGAGGTTCCCAGTGAAGCTACCGCATAGCGGATGTCATACTGAGCGAGTGCCACAACGTCCATATACCCTTCAACTACCAGTAATTTTGCTAATTCACTACTGTTTTGTGTCGCTTCATACAGGCCGAATAGTTGACGACCTTTATGAAAAATATCTGTTTCTGGTGAGTTTAAGTATTTAGGGAGTGCATCCCCTAAAACACGCCCACCAAAGGCGATAACACGGCCCCGTCTATCCCTAATCGGAAACATAACTCGCTCTCTAAAGCGGTCATAGACTCGGCCGTTATCATTGGTCACTAACATGCCTGCATCATCAAGCTGTTTGCGACTCTCAGGGTTTGTTGCAAATTTCTTAAGCAGATTGTCCCAGCCCGCGGGGGCGAAGCCAATCGAAAAATGCTCAATAATTTCAGCACTTAAACCACGTTGGCTTAAATAATCTTTCGCTTTATTAGCCGAGGGATGACTTAAGGCAGCGCGGTAAAATTGATTCACTTTTTCCATCAACTGATACAGATTTTGTCGTTGATGTAGTTCTATTTGGCTTGAACCTGTTCCTTTTTCATAAGGGACATCAAGGCCGTGTAGTGCAGATAATTCTTCGATGGCTTCGACGAAGTCGAGCTTGTCGTAATTCATCAAAAAATCAATGGCATTGCCATGTGCACCACAACCAAAACAGTAATAAAATTGCCTTTCACCATTTACAGTAAAAGAAGGCGTTTTTTCATTATGGAACGGACAACAAGCGTGATGGTTTTTACCCTGTTTTTTTAATGGGACTTTAGCATCGACTAAATCAATGATGTCGGTTCTTGCTAACAAGTCATTGATAAATGAACGCGGAATTCGCCCAGCCATAAGCCTCTTTTTCGCCTGTTGATGAACGATAATAAGCCGCGCTTTCTTGGGGAAAGCACGGCCTTTAACTGCTTAGCTATGTACTACTACAAAACAGAGTAACTACGAGAGAAACGAATGTTTTGTATTAGCTATCATCTGCCATGAATGCGGTTTGCACCGCAATCAATTAGTACAGACGAGTACGGCGTGCGTTTTCGCGAGCCAGTTTCTTAGCGTGACGCTTTACAGCAGATGCTTTAGCGCGTTTACGTTCAGTCGTTGGTTTTTCATAGAATTCACGACGACGAACTTCAGCTAAAACTCCTGCTTTTTCACAGGAACGTTTGAAACGACGCAGTGCAACGTCGAATGGCTCGTTTTCACGTACTTTAATTACCGGCATGTGCCTCTCACCTCGATAGAAATCGGTTTGTTGCTGGTATGGATTCACCAGCCTTCATTTAAAATGGTGCGGAATTTTACTTCAATGAGTACGGGTTTGTAAAGTGCCGTATAAAATTGAATCACACAAGATTACCTGATTTGCAGCTTATTCGATGAAAAAGCACGCAAAACTAAATAATAATGAGAATTAGCCACACGAAATTTTTATTACAGGGCATTGATTATAGACTATACAACAAGGAAAGTCAGCCTTTTGGCAACATAAATTACGCGATAGCAGGAAAATAGTGATAGACTTGTGCCTATGAAATAAACAAGGGTAGTGTAATGCGTGTTTTAGGTATCGAAACTTCTTGCGATGAAACCGGTATCGCAATCTATGATGACGAGCTTGGTTTGTTAGCCAACCAATTATATAGCCAAATTAAAGTTCATGCGGACTATGGCGGTGTGGTTCCTGAGCTAGCGTCTCGCGACCATATTCGTAAAACAGTTCCATTAATTCAGGCCGCACTAAAAGAGGCTAACCTGCGGAGCCAAGATATTGATGCAGTGGCTTACACCGCAGGTCCTGGGTTAGTTGGCGCGCTTATGGTGGGGGCGACAGTAGGGCGCTCATTAGCTTTCGCTTGGAATGTGCCAGCAGTAGCTGTTCATCATATGGAAGGTCACTTACTCGCCCCGATGTTAGAAGAAAAAAGCCCTGAGTTTCCTTTTGTGGCTTTGCTGGTATCAGGTGGTCACACTCAACTTATTAGTGTGACGGGTATTGGTGAGTATGAATTGCTTGGTGAATCTATTGATGATGCTGCGGGTGAAGCTTTTGATAAAACAGCAAAATTATTAGGACTAGATTACCCAGGAGGCCCAGTCCTATCTCGTATGGCTCAGCAAGGTGCCGCGGGGCGTTTTGTTTTCCCTCGCCCAATGACTGATCGCCCTGGGTTAGACTTTAGTTTTTCAGGGCTAAAAACGTTTGCAGCCAATACCATTCGTGAGAATGCCGATGATGATCAAACTCGAGCGGATATTGCCAGAGCATTTGAGGATGCGGTTGTCGATACGCTAGCTATCAAATGTAAGCGTGCATTAGAGCAAACAGGTTTCAAACGTTTGGTGATGGCCGGAGGCGTTAGTGCTAATCGGGCGTTAAGAGCTAAAATGGAAGAGGTTCTCAAACAACGCGGTGGTGAGGTCTTTTATGCAAGGCCTGAGTTTTGTACCGATAATGGCGCAATGATTGCGTTAGCGGGGCTCATTCGTCTAAAAGGTGGCGCTTCTACAGGGTTAGGTGTGACGGTACGCCCTCGTTGGCCACTGGCTGAGTTACCGCCATTAGAAAAATAATGGTGCCGGTGGTTTGGTTTTTTATCGTTCAAAGGGCTGTCTTACAGCCCTTTGTTATTCAATTAAATATCAATGTAAAACAATCACTGCATCCTCAAGTCGAGCTGCGCGAGTTTTCACCATGTTCGACGTTTCTGTGCTTTGTTCAACGAGCAATGTACTTTGCTGCGTGATAGTTTCTAACTCACTAACGGCTTGGGTAATATCGGAAATTCCCGCTGCTTGTTCAAAGGTTGCTTGGCTGATATGTGTGATCAACTGAGTCACATTTTGTATTTGGTCAACAATGTCTTTCATCGTATCCCCCGCAGTGTGAACCTGCTCTTTTCCTGAGTTGACTTTTTTTTCACAGTCATTAATTAACTCGCGAATATCATTGACTGCGCTGGCACTACGACTTGCAAGGTTACGCACTTCATTGGCAACGACTGCAAACCCTTTACCTTGCTCTCCTGCGTGAGCCGCTTCTACTGCAGCATTTAAGGCTAATATATTGGTTTGAAATGCAATATCTTTTATCACATCAGTGATTGAGTTTATTTTACTTGTGCTATGGACAATTTCATCCATTGTCTCAACTACAGCATCCATCACTGCACCACCGTTGACAGCGGTCTCACTGGTGACATTGGATAGCTGATCAGCTTGGATAGTGTTATCAGCATTCATTTTCACGGAAACAGCCATTTGGTTCATGGTGGCAACGGTTTGCTGCATATAACCGACAGTTTGCTGAGTGTGGGTGTCTAGTTCGCGACAGTCAGAGACTAAAGACTCGCTACCTTTACGTACACTATCTACTTGTTCAGAGACGTCTTTGATTAACCAGCGGCATATTAGTCCGAGTTGACCTATTGAGCGTAAAATCAATCCTATTTCATCTGTGCGTTGCATGTGGTGAATATTGTGGCGCTCTCCCCGAGCAATGCTTAAAGCCTGTGTTGTCATGTTTTCAAGTGGGTTAGCGAGTATTCTTTCAAAGGTGATATTGCCTATGGTTAGTATGATAAGTGTACAGATGCTGACCGTCATGAATGTTAGACTCTGTAACCCAGTGAAGCTCGCTAGTGTCAACCAAAGCATGAATAATAAACCCATGACTAACCTAATGCGCCAACGTGTAGGCAATGTTGAAAAGTGGAAAGGCTTTTTTTTAGAAAGCACAATCCCCTTAAATATTTTTCGCTTACATCTATTTTCATTCATGGCTGCATAAAGCGGTTCGACAGTGGCAATTTCTTGGCGTGTTGCTCGTGTTCGAATTGACATATAGCCGGTTATCTCGCCATTACGCTCAATGGGAATAATATTGGCACGAACCCAATAATGGTCACCATTCTTACGACGGTTTTTGACAATTCCTGTCCATGGTTCTCCTTTTTTTAATGTTGACCACATATCCGCAAAAGCTTCCTTTGGCATATCAGGGTGACGGATAATATTATGAGGACGTGTTAATAATTCATCTAATTCATAACCACTAACTTGTACGAAGAAATCATTAGCGTGAACAATGTTTCCTTGCAAATCGCTAGTTGTCATTAGCGTAATATTTTCGTCTAGTATATGTTCATTTTGAGTGATATAAGGAGTTCGGCTCATTATTGGTACCATTATTATTGTTTAGTTTTCCTTTTATATAGTCGACAGCTTTTAGATATTCATTAGTAATAATTTTGTAATAAATTAACTTTTTTTTAAAAGTGTGCGCTAGTTATGGTAAAAGACTATCCGTAGCACAAATTGCTGCTATTTCAGTTTTAAGGTGAGATTTAACACTGGTGCTGTTGTTGGCTTTTTAGGAAACTTTCAATAAGTTGATATGTATAAAAAAGAGCTGAATTTTCAGCTCTTTAAATGGTATTAAGTGAAATAATTAGTCGTCTAACTCTTGCTCTTTAGCTTCTTGGGCAATTTCTTTACTGGTTTTTTGCTTTTTATTTTTTAGTTTTTGCCAAATACGGCTTTCTTGACCACGCCAAAGTCGTTGTATATTGCCATGATGACGAACGAGCACTAAGCATGACAACATGGCAACAGGGAAAGTAAATTCTGGTTTGAACCACCATACATAGAACGGAGCGAGTAGGGCGCTAACTATTGCACCTAGTGAGGAATAACCACTGAGTAATACGGTGAGCAGCCATGTTCCAGCGACAAGCCCAGAGAGATCCCAGCCGATTGCCGCAATAGAACCAAAGGCAGTAGCAACACCTTTGCCTCCTTTAAAGCGAAAGAAAACCGGATAAATATGACCAAGACAAGCTGCAATTGCAACAAACCCAAGATAGAATGGCTGCACATTTAAATAATAAGCAAGCCAAACAGGGATCATACCTTTTAAGACATCGCAAATAAGAACGGCAGCGGCAGCGGCTTTACCGCCAACGCGTAATACGTTAGTTGCACCGGGGTTACCAGAGCCGTGTTGACGGGGATCGGGTAGTCTTGCCAAACGGCAGATCAGTATCGCACTCGAAACTGATCCACATAGATAGGCGAAGATTATCATACCAAGCGCGGTTGCACTCATAGCTAACTCCAAAAACGGTTAAGGCCATATATTCACTTCAGTCTTGGATAATACGCATATTTTTGCCGAAGTGGTATCAATTCAGTACATAAATGAGAAAATGACGTGATGGATATCGTATTTATTGAGCAATTATCAGTCATCACTACGATTGGTGTATATGACTGGGAACAAGATATTGAACAGAAACTCGTGCTCGATATCGAAATGGGATGGGATAACAAACGCGCGTCTATGAGCGATAATGTCGAGCACTGCTTAGATTATGCGCAAATTAGCAAGGCAATCATTGCACATGTCGGAAACAACAAATTTGGCTTAGTCGAGCGTGTGGCCGAGGAGGTCGCTCAGCTCTTACTGACGCGTTTCAAGACTCCTTGGGTTCGGATAAAAGTTGCTAAACCAGGTGCAGTGGCGCGTGCTCGTCAAGTGGGGGTTATTATCGAAAGAGGTACTAAAACCGCTTAAATTAAGGCTGGCGGCATTTAACCGCCAGTTTCACTCATGACTATGACGGGATGGGCATTATTTTCTGTTGCCCTTGCCAGTTTCCGACCGCTTCAATACGCCGACGAGTCAGTTCTTGGCGGATACTAGGCCCTTGCAAGCCTTGTTCAATAATGGGTTTAACACTCACGTTCTGTGCTACAGAAAAAGCTTGTCTAAGATACTCCCCTTGTGGATAAGCTTGTTGCTCAAGGCCTAATCGCCCTCTGGCATCCGCTTCACTAACCAAACTTAATTGAGTAATTCGTTCGGGTTTACGCCAGCTATCAAGGCCATCCATAATTGCAATCAACTCAGTTGCGGTTAATTTATTGATAATATGAATTTTATCATGGTAGCGAGCCGTTAGACGTGCCAAATCACGGGCGCTAGTTGGTACTTTTAACCTATCGCAAAGTTGCTCTATAAGCGGAATACCGTTGATGCCGTGGTCAGGGTGGCTAGGCCAAATAGAAGATGGCGTTAACGCTTTACCTAAATCATGGCACAGTGCTGCAAAGCGTACATCAATATCATTAGATAATGTAGCAACCAACTTCATAACCATTAAGGTATGTATCCCTGTATCAATCTCTGGGTGCCATTTTTCAGGAGCCGGAACGCCAAATAAGTTATCGATTTCAGGGAAAAGCACGGCAAGTGCCTCACAGCGACGTAATACGTCGAAATAAACGTGTGGTGCATTAGACATTAACGCTTTTTGTGTTTCTGTCCAAACGCGTTCCGCTGTCAGGTGAGAAAGCTCGCCTGAATTTGCCATAGATTGCATTAAAACGAGTGTTTCAGGGGCAATGGTAAACCCATATGCATAATAGCGCGCAGCAAAACGAGCAACGCGTAAAACGCGCAGCGGGTCTTCCGCGAATGCATTAGAAATATGGCGCAATAGGCGATTTTCTAGGTCTTTTACGCCATGATAGGGGTCGACAAGTTCACCTGAGTCGCTTTGTGCTATGGCATTAATAGTAAGATCGCGGCGTAATAAGTCATCCTCGATGGTGACATCAGGTGCACTGTAGCAACTGAACCCTGTGTACCCAGATCCGGTTTTGCGTTCTGTTCTTGCTAGTGCATATTCTTCATGGGTTTTGGGGTGCAAAAATACAGGAAAATCTTTCCCAACCTGCTGAAATCCTTTAGCAAGCATCGCTTCTGGTGTTGCACCTACCACCACAAAATCCCTATCAGAAATAGGGAGTCCGAGCAATTGATCTCGAACCGCACCACCAACGAGATAAACTTTCATATTACAGGCCTTAATTACATCCAACCATTATTGCGTTTTTTACGGCGTGGAATAAGATGAGGCAAAATTAAACCGAAAATCAGACCTGCTCCAGCAACACCGCCACCATACATAAACCATTGTAAAATCAACTCACGACGGCGATCGTCGAGATTGACCTCTGCAATTTCCAATTTTTTACCTGATTTGATCAGCTCATTCTTTAATTTTTCATTTTCAGCTTTTAATTGGCTAATGATATTGTCGTTATCAGCGACTTTTTGCTGCATATCGGAGGTACGAGTATTCCACGTATTGTCGATATTATCTAACTGTTGACGCAATTTTTGGTTTTCGGCCTCTAATTCAGGAATACGCGTTTTCATGCTAGGCGTATTGCTTAATTGGTCAACAGGCAACCAAACCGTGCGGCCTTTTTCATCTCTGATTTGAGCAAAATTGTTGTCAGTGGAAATTAGCTCAACAGCCTCCCCCGCATTGAGCGTACCTACAATACGATATTTTGTGCCAGGGCCGCTATGAACGTAAGTTGACAAGTCATCTGAAATATAACGCTTTTCTGCTGCGTGCGTATTTAAGGAAAGGCCTAGCCCCATGATTGAAATTAATAATAATGGAATTTTTCGCATGGTGTTTACAGTCTTTTGTGATGAATGAATTTTATATTAATGGAATACTAATGAGTAAAGTGTATAGGTGCAAATGCTAAACACCAATGTCTTGTCTCCTTAAAGGATAATGAGAACTATCCTAACTGTCTAAATTACCCTTGTTTTTCTTCTATTTTCAAGATAACTCGCTAAAAGAAATGTAAAGGGGAGAATTTTTGATTTCTGTAGAGTTTTTTTTCTCAGCTAGGCATGATTGGGGTAATATGAACTGAGTGAAATAATCAAATAAGGAAATGTATGAGCCACGTAGAGATTGAACTCAAATTAGCTGCGAGGGGGGATGCCATTGAGGCGGTTCGCCAGTGTGTTTCTACGCTTTCGCACCAACACAGTGAGCCCACTAAGTTAACCAATATCTATTTTGATACCGCTCAGCGTCAATTGCGTCAATGGGATATGGGGCTGCGTATCCGTGGTTGTGACGGTCGCTATGAAATGACTATCAAAACAGCAGGGCTGGTAATAGGTGGTTTACATCAGCGCCCTGAATATAATGTTGATATTGATTCTCCAGAGCTGGATCTTACGGCATTCCCTACTGAAATTTGGCCAGAAGGAACCGATGTTTCACAATTACAATCCGACCTTGCTATCTTATTCAGTACAAATTTTATGCGTGAAAAGTGGCTGGTAACTTTTGAAGACAGTGAAATTGAGGTGGTTTTCGACCAAGGCGAGATTTCTGCTGGAGCCAAAGAGCTGCCAATTCAAGAATTTGAATTGGAACTCAAAAAAGGATTTATTGCTGATGTCCTAAACTTTGCAAAAAAACTTGCGGATATTGATGGCCTGTACCTTTCATCACTGAGCAAAGCGGCGCGGGGGTATTCATTAATTACATCAAACTCAGCGGTATTACCTCGTCCTGATTCCATATTTGATTATGAAGAGCAACCTATAGAAAAATCACTCACTCATATGCAATTGCTTTGTCAACAACATGAGGCGTATTGGTTGGCTGGTGAGGACAATGCTCGCCAAGGTTTCTCGGAATTTTTACGTTTTGTACAAGCTTTTTTAGTTCATTATCAACACTCAGCACCTCACTTTGTTCATGATACGCCACTTGAACAATTGCGTTTAGACATTGCCAATGACGCTATCAGTGCGGAGGATTTTTGCTATAGCAGTCAATGGTTAAAGTGTAAGTTAGCCTTTATTCAATGGTTGAGTGCGTTAACTTATCAAGAAGCTCAATAAGGTATTGATGAAATGCATTCTTTTCCAAAACTATTGCAAGCCCAAAGTGAACGAGTTTTAAATCAATTAGCCGAACAAGCTAATGAATTATTACCGCTTAGCGAGCAAGAAACGCAGGTGCTTTCTTTTAGTGATTTTGTGTTTAAGCAGGTGTTAGCACACTCGCGTTTTTTACTCGAAATTCGTGCTCAACCGCCTAAAGCGGATGAATGGAAAAGTTATGCAACATGGTTGGCTCAAGACGTGTCATTAGTGACCAACGAAGAACAGTTAATGCATGTGTTGCGAACGTTTCGCCACCATATGTTAGTGCGCTGCGCATGGATGCAAACACTGGAAATTAGTAGTCAAAAAGAAACAATTTATCAATTAAGTGTGTTGGCTGAAACCTTGATAGTGGCAGCAAGGGATTGGTTATATCAAGAATGTTGCCAGTCTTGGGGGACGCCGTGTAACGTGCAAGGCAAAGCACAGCCTTTATTAGTTTTAGGGATGGGAAAACTCGGTGGCGGAGAGCTGAATTTTTCGTCTGATATTGATTTGATTTTTGCCTATCCAGAAAATGGTGTCACACAAGGTGGCCGAAAAGAACTCGATAATGCACAGTTTTTTACTCGTTTAGGGCAAAAATTGATCCGTCTCCTCGATCAAGTCACTGCACAGGGCTTTGTTTATCGTGTTGATATGCGCTTACGCCCATTTGGTGACAGTGGCCCTTTGGTGTTTAGTTTTTCTGCACTGGAAGATTACTACCAAGAGCAAGGTCGCGATTGGGAGCGTTACGCGATGGTCAAAGCCCGGATCATGGGGGCAGACAGCTTACATTACGCGCAGACCTTGCGTAAGCTTTTGAGGCCGTTCGTTTACCGTCGATATATTGATTTTAGCGTGATCCAATCGCTACGTAATATGAAAAATATGATTGAGCGGGAAGTCAGACGGCGTGGTCTGGTGAACAATATCAAGCTTGGTGCGGGCGGTATTCGCGAAGTCGAGTTTATCTCCCAAGTTTTTCAGCTCATTCGTGGTGGCCGAGAGCCAGTTTTACAATCGCAATCATTGTTTTCTACCTTGCAAGGTATCCGTGAGCTAGCATTATTAACCAACAATCAAGTAGATATCTTACAAGATAGCTACATTTTCTTGCGTAGAGTGGAAAATTTACTGCAAAGTATTAATGATGAGCAAACACAAACCCTTCCTGAAGACGCATTAAACCAAGCTCGATTGGCATGGGGAATGCATTTCACGGATTGGCCGAGCTTTAGCCAAGTTCTTAGCCAAAAAATGGCAGCAGTGCATCAGATATTCACTGAGCAAATCGGTCAAGATGATGACGATGAACAAACAGATGCTTTCGATGAAATTTATATCACGCTTTGGCAAAGCGAGTTATCAAAAGGGGAATTAGCTAGCTATTTACCCTCTAAAAATGAAGACGTTGCTCAAAAGATCATTCATGGCATTATCATGTTTCGCCATGACCTTAACAAGCGAACTATAGGCCCCCGAGGTCGAGATGTGCTTGATGAACTCATGCCTAAACTATTAGCAAAAGTCGGGGAGCGCGATGATGCAGGGCAGGTGATTGAACGCATTACTCCTTTATTGTTAAGTATTGTGAGCCGCACCACTTACCTTGAATTGATGCTAGAATTTGATGAGGTTCTGACACATGTTATTCGTCTATGTGCTGCCTCACCAATGATTGCTGAGCAATTATCTCGTCATCCATTATTACTTGATGAATTATTAGACCCTCAATCCCTGTATCAACCTCTACCTCTTACTGCCTACCGTGATGAATTACGTCAATATTTGATGCGTGTACCTGAGGATGACGAAGAACAACAGCTCGAAGCTTTGCGTCAATTCAAACAGGCGCAATTATTACGTATTGCAGCAGAAGATATTTCAGGGGTGCTGCCTGTTATGAAGGTGAGTGACCACTTAACCTATTTGGCAGAGGCGATTATTGATGCCGTTGTACAGCAAGCATGGCAAAAAATGGTCAGACGCTATGGCGAGCCTGCTCATTTAGTCCAAGGGGACACAAAACAATACGGTTTTGCCGTGTTAGGCTATGGTAAATTAGGGGGCTGGGAATTAGGTTATAGCTCTGACTTAGATTTGGTTTTCTTATTTGATTGCCCGCTAAATGTGGTTACTAATGGGGAGCGTTCCATTGATGCGCGCCAATTTTATTTGCGTGTAGCGCAGCGTATCATTCATTTATTCAGCACAAGGACGGCATCTGGCGTGCTATATGAGGTGGATGCTCGCTTAAGGCCTTCAGGGGAATCTGGGATGTTGGTCAGTACCATTCAATCTTTTGATGATTACCAAAAAAATGATGCTTGGACATGGGAGCATCAAGCGTTAATTCGCGCCAGAATGGTGTTTGGTGATGCAGACTTACAGCAACAATTTACACAGATTCGTCATGAAACCTTATGTATGCAAAGAGAGCCACTAACGTTGCAGCAGCAAGTGCGTGATATGCGGATAAAAATGCATAAGCATTTAGGAAGCCATCAAGACACAGAATTTGACCTAAAGGCTGACCCCGGAGGAATAACCGATATTGAGTTTATTGCCCAATACCTCGTCTTGCGATTTGCGTCAGAAAATGCGGCATTGACTCGCTGGTCAGATAATGTGCGTATTTTTGAATTAATGGCTCGCTATGATTTTATGCCTGAAGATGAGGCCAATGCATTAACTCAGGCTTATGTTACGATGCGTAATGAGCTACACCATTTGGCATTGCAATCCCTACCAAGTCGAGTCGATATTAGCCAATTTGTGGATGAGCGCCAGCAAGTTTTATCCAGTTGGCAAAAATGGTTAGGGGAATAAAGCATTCATGTTTGTTTAATGCATTTTATTTAGCTAGATAGCGCAATATGCTAGTATTGTTACTCATTATTATCAGATTTCCTTTTTAACGCTGGAGTACAGGATGAAAGTAACTCTTCCGGATTATAACCAAGCCGGTGTGCTGGTAGTTGGCGATGTAATGTTAGAC
The DNA here is from genome assembly GCF_050487165.1 of Providencia sp. Me31A. Classification (NCBI taxonomy): domain Bacteria; kingdom Pseudomonadati; phylum Pseudomonadota; class Gammaproteobacteria; order Enterobacterales; family Morganellaceae; genus Providencia; species Providencia sp. Me31A. The sequence goes on along the minus strand of NZ_JBKQGZ010000013.1, from coordinate 116,848 downwards.
CGTTATTGGCATGGACCGACCAACCGAATTTCACCTGAAGCTCCTGTTCCGGTTGTCAAAGTGACGACGGTCGAAGAACGACCTGGTGGAGCCGCTAACGTGGCAATGAATATTGCATCATTAGGGGCTCATTCTCGCCTTGTCGGCTTAACTGGGATTGATGATGCGGCAAAAGCTTTGATCGAAAATTTAAATGCGGTACAGGTTCGTTGTGATTTTGTTGCTATCCCAACTCATCCTACAATCACCAAATTACGTGTATTATCACGCAATCAACAACTTATTCGCCTTGATTTTGAAGAAGGCTTTGACAATGTTGATGTGCAACCGATGTTAGAGCGCATCGAGCAAGCGTTACCTCATATTGGGGCACTTGTGCTGTCTGATTATGCAAAGGGCGCGTTGACGCATGTAGAAAAAATGATTGCCTTAGCAAATAAAGCTGGCGTCCCTGTTTTAATTGATCCGAAAGGTAATAATTTTGAGCGTTATCGTGGTGCGACGCTGTTGACACCGAATATGTCTGAGTTTGAAGCGATTGTCGGGCCATGCAAGGATAATCAAGACGTTGAAGAAAAAGGAATGGAATTGCTTCAATCTTTGGATCTGACTGCGTTATTAATTACTCGTTCAGAGCAAGGTATGAGCCTGATCCGTCGTGATGAAGCGCCATTGCACTTACCAACTCAAGCGCAAGAGGTTTTTGATGTGACAGGAGCTGGTGACACGGTCATTGGTGTGTTAGCGGCTTCTCTTGCTTCAGGCCGTCCACTACATGAAGCTTGTGCGCTCGCAAATGCGGCGGCAGGGGTTGTGGTGGGTAAACTAGGAACGTCAACAGTTTCGCCAATCGAATTAGAAAATGCAATCCGTGGTCGAGCAGATAACGGCTTCGGTGTCATGACAGAAAGTGAATTAAAACAAGCTGTTGCTAATGCTAGGCAACGTGGTGAACGTGTTGTGATGACCAATGGCTGTTTTGATATTTTACATGCAGGGCATGTTTCTTACTTAGCGAATGCGCGTAAGTTAGGGGATCGGTTAATTGTGGCAGTAAATAGCGATGCTTCAACCCGTCGCTTGAAAGGTGAGACTCGCCCAGTCAATCCATTAGAACAACGTATGACGGTACTCGGTGCTCTAGGCGCCGTTGATTGGGTGGTCGCATTTGAAGAAGATACGCCACAACGTTTAATCGCAGAAGTATTGCCTGATGTTTTAGTTAAGGGGGGCGATTATCGTCCAGAGGATATTGCCGGCAGTGCGGAAGTGTGGGCCGCAGGCGGCGAAGTTAAAGTACTTAACTTTGAAGATGGTATTTCTACAACGAATATCATTAAAAATATTATGAAAACTAGTTAATTTATCATTATTCATTAGCTAGTTAAAAAACCTCACGTGGGCATGTAAAAACGCCGTGAGGTTTTTATTTATTTAAAATCAATATGACGTCATGGAATCGACGATGATAAAAATGAAGGAACGGAGTTCCAAGCAGCGTTATGCAAGCCGTTTAATGCATATTCAAATGCAGTAATAGCAGCATGTAATATTTCTAAAAATCAGTCTATTGCGAAATTGATTGAACGAGCGCTAGCGCCTAATTCAGCGGTAAAATAATGTTGAAAGTGACCCTTATGGTTAGCGTCACTTTTAATTTTTATATTACTGCGTGTTTTTTTCTTCGCTAAAATGAGCTTCTAATGCGCTAACACGTTGCTCCATTTTTGCCAACTTTTCACGGGTACGCAGTAAAACTTGAGTTTGAATATCAAACTCTTCTCGGCTGACTAAATCCAGTTTACCCAGTTGTGATTGCAAAAGAGAGCGTAATTTTTTATCAAAATCTTCGCCTATATCACGTACGCCTTGAGGTAAAGCACCTTGGATTTGACGAGCCACTTGTTCAAGTTTTTTCGGATCGAGCATTCGCGGGTCCTTAAATTAATCGAAATATCGTTGTGCGTAGTGTAATACCTCTTGTGACTGTAATAAACCCCTTTTCTCGTCATACTTAGCGCTAAGCTCGCTTCATTTTATCACCTAGCTATAATTTGAATTATTTAGATAAATTAGCAGGCTAAAGGAACAAGCGTGAATAACATTAAGTTTTTACTCATGTTTTTGACCGAAAGTGTGAGTCGTTCGCCAATTTTGATTATCGCCGTTGCGTACATCAACTATTGGCGTTATATTAAAAGCGTTTATCTCAGGGCGGGGTGAAAGTCCCCACCGGCGGTAACATGCAACGCGCATGAAGCCCGCGAGCGCTTTATCATTCTTATGATAAAGGTCAGCAGATCCAGTGTGAATCTGGGGCCGACGGTTATAGTCCGGATGGGAGAGAATTAACTGTATCTGCATATTTGTGCTGTATTGCATAATCATGTTCTGCATACCTGAATAGCTAGATAGCTTTTTAAGGCTGTTTATTTATTCATCATTTCTCGTACTCCTAAGACTGCCTTGATTCTGGTAACTAGTTAATAACTATTTAAGAGGTTTTTTACCATGGATCATACGCTACTTTCTGAATTCGGAAATCCGATTGAACGTGTTGAAAATGCTATCGAGGCTCTGCGCCAAGGTAAGGGGGTTCTTGTTCTCGATGATGAAGATCGTGAGAACGAAGGCGACTTAGTTTTTGCCGCAGAAACCATGACTGCGGAACAAATGGCATTTACTATTCGTTATAGCAGTGGAATTGTCTGTCTTTGTATCACTGAAGAGCGTCGTAAGTTGCTCGAATTACCGATGATGGTGGAAAACAACACCAGCCAAAACCAAACAGGTTTTACGGTGACTATTGAAGCGGCGAAAGGGGTTACAACAGGGGTTTCTGCCGCAGATCGTATCACGACTATTCGTGCTGCAATCGCGGACAACGCCGTTCCTGCCGACCTTAATCACCCAGGTCACGTTTTTCCATTACGTGGGCGTGAAGGTGGGGTATTGGCGCGTCGTGGTCATACTGAAGCATCCATTGACTTGGCAACATTAGCCGGCTTCAAACCCGCCGGTGTTTTGTGTGAGCTAACTAATGATGATGGTTCAATGGCTCGTACTCCCGAGGTGGCAGCCTTTGGTAAACAGCATGGTCTAACGGTTGTGACGATTGAAGATTTAGTTCAGTATCGTCTTCAAACAGAAGAAAAGAAAGCAAGTTAATTCTTTTCTTTGAAAGACTTAAAGAAATTCGATTAAATAAAGCTTATCTAATTATTTAAGTAAAAATAGCACGTTAAGCATATAGAGCATTATTAAGGCCATCGAGTTGCACACCTCGGTGGCTTTTTCAGTTTTTTTGATGATCATACTCATAATTAGCTCACTGTGTTTTTCGCTAAAAAGCGTATGCTGAAGTGAGAAACTAATTGAGTTGGAGTTGAAATTATCATGTCGGTAAATACTTCAGTCGTACAAACTAAGATCCCTGCTATTTTTATTGGTCACGGTAGCCCAATGAACGCTATTGATGATAATCCTTATACTCAAGCATGGGAAAAATTAGGCGATACTTTACCTAGGCCAAAAGCGATATTGGTGATTTCAGCTCACTGGTATACGCGAGGAACAGCAGTTACTTCGATGCTAAAGCCGAAAACTATTCATGATTTTAGCGGTTTTCCCGAAGCATTATATCAGATTGAATATCCCGCGCCGGGCTCCCCTGAATTAGCCCAGCAAATCGCTGATTTATTAGCACCTGAGCAGGTCTTTCTTGATACCCAAGAATGGGGATTAGACCACGGCACGTGGGAAATATTAGTGCGTATGTACCCAGATGCAGATATTCCAGTGATCCAACTGAGTATTGATGGAACCAAGCCGACTGCTTGGCACCATGAACTAGGCAAAAAATTGTCTATTTTAAGGGAGCAAGGAATATTGATTATGGGAAGCGGTAATATCGTACACAATTTGCGCGCGATGAATTGGCAAAATTCACAGGCTGAGCCTTATCCGTGGGCCGCTTCTTTTGAGCAATTTGTCTATGACAACTTACAAAGTCATCAGATCCCCCATCCCTTGACTAAAGGGCTAGAACGGGAAGATGGCAAGTTATCCAACCCTTCACCAGAGCATTATTTACCGATTTTACCAATAATCGGCACATGGGATGGTAAAGAGCAGATCAGTACGCCTATCGAAGGGGTTGTTTCTGGGTCATTGAGTATGATGTCTGTCATCGTCGGTTAATTTTCCTCGTCATATTTCAGGCTGTAACGTTGTTGGCTGCACTCTGCAACCTTAGTCACATACTGATGTATGCTCCTAAGAATTGCCTCGTTTGCCGCCTAGTTACAACCTGAACTATTTAGAGGAACGCCTTGGTTATATTTCAGGCTGTAACGTTGTTGGCTGCACTCTGCAATCTTAGTCACATACTGATGTATGCTCCTAAGAATTGCCTCGTTTGCCGCCTAGTTACAACCTGAACTATTTAGAGGAACGCCTTGGTTATATTTCAGGCTGTAACGTTGTTGGCTGCACTCTGCAATCTTAGTCACATACTGATGTATGCTCCTAAGAATTGCCTCGTTTGCCGCCTAGTTACAATCTGAACTATTTAGAGGAACGCCTTGGTTATATTTCAGGCTGTAACCTATTTAGAGGAGCATCTTTAGTCATATTTCGAGCAAATAGCACGGGTATTTCAGGTTGTTATGTTTTTAAGACATAAAAAAGCCCAAACAAAATTAATTGGTTGGGCTTTTGCGATTAACTGACTCGATTAGTCGATGATCGTATGTGGGTAGAAGCGTGAGAGATCTTGGGTGATCAGTTCTTTATCTTCACGAATACAAATACCGGCAGGCTTATCATTTACCAACCAACTTCCTACCAAGGTATAGCTACCTTCAAATTTTGGCAGTGGGTGGAACTGCTGAATAATCATACCCTCTTCACCGTATGGACCATCCGCTGACGCAATTTCTTGGCCGTTTTCGATAATGCGGATGTTTGCACCTTCGCGAGAAAATAACGGCTTAATAACGTATTTATCGAGCTCGGGCTTGCTATTTCCATCAGCAAAATAGGCTGGCAACAGGTTAGGGTGATCTGGGAACATTTCCCATAACATCGGCAGCAGTGCTTTATTGGAAATAATGCTCTTCCATGCAGGTTCTAGCCAGCGAACACCGGCATCTTGCAATTTAGTCGAGAAAATTTCCCTAAGCATGAACTCCCACGGATATAGTTTGAACAGATTGCTGATAATCTGATCTTGTGTATCCGTAAACTCACCTTTTTCACCTAAACCAATTTCATCGATGTATAAGAACTCAGTAGCAACACCCGCTTCGTTTGCACAGTCTTGTAAATACTGAACAGTGCCTCTGTCTTCGTCAGTATCGCGACAGCAAGACATATGTAATAAGCGAAAGCCGTATTGATCTTTTAACTGAGTAAAACGTTCGATCAACTGCTCTTGGATGCTATTAAACTGATCTGCATTTTCAGGCAGTTTACCTGCTTCAATTTGATCTTCTAACCAGATCCATTGGAAAAAAGCAGATTCATATAATGAGGTCGGCGTGTCGGCGTTATTTTCTAGCAATTTTGGTGGATTAACCCCATCATAAGCAAGGTCGAGCCTTGAATACAATGACGGTTGTTCACTTTTCCAAGAGCTACGGACAAACTCCCAGCAGTGCTTAGGAATTTGAAAACGCGCGAGTAATTCATCACTTTCAACAACGCGTTCAACTACTTTTAGGCACATTTGATGTAACTGTTCAGTTGCATCTTCGATTTCTTCGATTTGTGCCATCGTAAATTGGTAATAAGCATCTTCTGACCAGTATGGTTCGCCATACATGGTATGAAATTCAAAACCAAACTCAGAGGCTTTTTCGCGCCAGTTTGGGCGCTCAACTATAGGAACTCGTTTCATTACTTATCAACCACCCATTGAACGGGAAGAAGAGGTTGATTTAGCGGATGAAGATGAACGTTGCGCCATAGCTTGTTTGTTTACAGTGTCACCAAAGCCGCCGCGTGTTACGGTTGATGTTGTTGGTGGCTTTGGTGCCATAGCAGTTTTCGGCACGCTCATTGAACGACCGCCTGCAACCGCTGGGCCATAGCTTTTACCTGAAGCATCAACGAATTTGCCATTGGCTGGGCTCGCTGGATTTTTTGAGCTAAATAGTGGCTGAGATGCTGCGCTACCCCCCATCATACGGCCCATCATATAACCCATCATTAATGGCATCCACATACTGCCACCGCTGCTTTGTGCTTGGGCTGTTTGCTCACCATTTGTTGAACTAGTCCCTGCGATACCCGCTTGCGCTGGTGCTTGGGTACACATTGATTCACCAAACTCGGCGATACAGTCAGCTTGGGTTGCATATTTAGGTGCGGTTTTAGCCGCTTCTTGCAGCGCGTTGTTATATGCAACAGTACATTGCTCTGCTTGAGAAGGATTTGCTTGGCTGCAATCTTGTGCGTTGGTATACAGTGATACGGTTTCATCACTTTCTTCACAAGCGGAAAGCATAAATACGGCACTCACTGCGACAGCAACCGGCGCTAAACGGTATGAACGCCAAGACTTACGGAAGGCGTTTTGATTGATATCTTTGGTACGCTTCATGGTCATGGTAATTACCCTGAATAAAATTTAAGTAAGATGTTATTTAAGTTATCTCTAGGATAGGGGATAACCGCTGAAAATTAAAGCGGAAATAAAGAAGAAATAGCCTGAATTTATCATTTTTGTCTCTTTTCACTACTTTTTGATAATTGAATGTATGAATCTATAGTGATATTTAATTAATTTTATTTAATATCAACAAGTTAAAATAAGATATTTTTTTATACTACTGAACAACAACTGAAGTGAGAATTAACTGAATTTTCTTAGTAAGGCTATTTAAAAGTCGCTTTAACCGATTCAAGTTGGGCTAAATTGACAATTTCACAGCTTAGTGAAGAAAATATGGGCAAATGCATAATAAAAATAACCCGCCAAAATAGCGGGTCATTGTATCATGTGGGACTTAAATTAAAAATTAGTTAACTTTCGGTGCGTTTGTATTACGAATAATACTGCTTGCAGAAGTAGAAATTTCTTTGCCCAAGTTGGCATTTAAGCGCGCAATATCATCTTCATTTAGTGTACCACGAGCAAATTCAATGTTTAGCTGGTTAATCATATAGTCATAACGTGCATTCGACAGGTTTTGCTTCGCTTGATATAACGCAGTAGTCGCTGTTAATACGTCAACGATAGTACGAGTACCGACTTGGTAACCCGCTTCCATCGCGTCTAATGAGCTTTGCGCTGAAACAACCACTTGTTTGTATGCATTAATACTACTGATTGATGATGATACGTTATTGAATGATGAGCGAACTAATTGAACAACGTTACGGTAAACACTTTCCAATTGCTCACTTGCGCTTTGGAAACCGTATTGTGCTTGTTCAACTTGTGAACTTGTAGCACCCCCAGTGTACAGTGGAATGCTTAAGTTTAAACCAATAGTGTTTTGGCCGTTATAGCTGTTGTGTGCCCCTGATATACCTGTCTTTGGATCATTATAGCCACTACCATGTTGGTAGCTATTGCTCACACCGGTTGAGGCATCTAAATTAACGGTTGGCATATGACCAGTTTCTGCCAAACGGATATTTTCACGCGATACATCTTGTGCTAATCGAGCACTCAGTAAACTTAGGTTACGTGTTTCAGCTTCTTTGAGGATAGCGTCAATATCGCCAACGGCTTCTGTTTTAAAGCGGTCAATGTTCAGTGATGCTAGTTGGTTATAGTATACCCCACTCACTTGACGCAGTTTTTCAATAGCATTTTCTAAATCGTTACGACCAGCAACTTCTTGTGCGATAACGCTATCATAGTTAGCTCGGGCGTTTTGCACGTCAGTGATGGCGACTAAGCCAACGTTAAAACGTTGAGTTATTTGGTCCAACTGACGATATACCGCTTCTTTATTTGCTTGAATATAAGATAAAGCATCAATGGCTTTTAATACATTAAAGTATGCTGTTGCCGTATCTAAGATTAGCTGTTGTTGGCTGGTTTGATATGCCACGTCTGAAATACCTGCCGTTTTCTCTTGGATATCCAATTGACGCCACTTAGACATATCAAACACAACTTGGGTTAATTTTAGTGAAGCATTTAACCCTGTACTTTCGGTATTTCGTGCATCACGGTAACCACTCCCGTAGCTAGCTCCAGCCCCTAAACCTAATTGTGGTAATAATGGGCTACGAGATTCATTAATTTTTTCAAAAGCTTGATTACGTTCAGCTAATGATTTTCTTAACTCAGGGTTACTTTCTTTGGATTTTTGGTAAACCTGCAATAAATCTTCTGCGTAGCTATTGGTACTGAGACCCACAAAACTCATCGCAATTAAAAGGGGAAGCAGTTTCTTCATTTTGATTCCTTGATTAAACAGCAAATTAAGTTGAGTCTGTTGTCTAAAACGTACCTTGCCGAATATTGCCGCTAGATAGTAAATTGCGTTTTAGAGGCGGTGACTAAACAGACTTTATTGTTGCTCTTAGATTTGAATAATGGCGCTTATTGTAACAGAGTATCACGCGCGTTAACGGTAGCCTTTTGTGCCATTTTGTCTCAATTTTATTAAACATTACCTCATCTGAGGTTAAAAAACCTTAAAAACTGTTTTAATCCCCAATTATTTCCTTAATATGGAAATAATTGGGGAGTTGGAGAATGCAATGATAAATAGGATAGAACAGCCAATTAAATATGGCAAAAACGATGTTGAAATTATATCCAAGCGTAAATTATTTAACGGTTTTTTTCAAATAATTGAATACCGATTTCGCCATCGACTTTTTGCCGGTCCGTGGAGTCATGAAATTCGCCGTGAAGTCTTTGAAAGAGGCCATGCAGGTGTGGTTTTGCCCTATGATCCGCAAACAGACAATGTGGTTTTAATTGAGCAAATACGTCTTCCTGCTATTGAAACAAGTGAAACCCCTTGGTTGCTTGAAGCGGTTGCTGGCATGATTGAGACTAATGAGTCACCGGAAGATGTTATCCGCCGTGAATCAAAGGAAGAGGCTGGCTTAACACTTGGCCGCGTTGAAAAAGCGCTTAATTATCTTTCAAGCCCAGGTGGCACGACAGAGCGTATGTATGTGTTTATTGGCGAGGTCGATAGCCATAATGCGAAAGGTATTCATGGTTTAGCTTCAGAAAATGAAGATATTCGTGTACATGTTGTTAGCCGAGAACAAGCTTATCAATGGGTGGAAGAAGGCATTATTGATAATGCAGCAACGGTGATTGCCATTCAATGGTTACAGCTCAATTATCAAAAACTGAATGAAAAATGGATGAAACGGTTTTAAATAACAATTAATCTGGTGAAATGTGTGCTGATTAGCAGATATTTGAGTCATCATTCGTCATACTTGAATACGTATGTGTGTTGAATCTTTATTTAGTTGTCATGAATAGAATAAATTAGGGCATAAATAATATTTTAAGGAAAAGGAATACTTTTGGACAGCCAGCTTGAAGTGACTGCAAAGAACTCTAAGATCGTGAGAATTTTACAAGTTACTGATACGCATCTTTTTGCTAATACAGAAAATACGCTTTTAGGAGTGAATACCTACCGTAGTTATCAAGCGGTACTTGATGCTATCACAAAGGAAAATCTCTCCATTGATTTGATTGTGGCTACGGGGGATTTGGTTCAAGACCAATCACCGCAAGCTTATCAACATTTTGCGAATGGTATTGAACGTATCCCAGCGCCGTGTGTTTGGCTTCCCGGAAATCATGATTACCCACCTGCAATGGTGGAAACGCTTAGAGTGGCAGGAATTTCAAGCGCTAAACAAATTCTGCTTGGTGACGAATGGCAAATTTTGATGTTAGACAGCCAACTGCAAGATGTGCCTCATGGTGAACTTTCTGAACAACAGTTGGAATGGATGAAAATGAGCTTAGACTCCGAACCAAATCGTACAACTTTGGTCATGTTACATCATCATCCTTTGCCATCAGGTTGTACTTGGTTAGATCAACACAGCCTAAGAAATTCACACATTTTAGCGGATTACTTAAAAAACTATCCAAATGTTAAAGCTATGCTGTGTGGGCATATTCACCAAGAGATGGACGAGATGTGGCACGGTATTCGTTTACTGGCAACGCCTTCAACGTGTGTACAATTTAAGCCACATTGCACTAACTTTGCACTTGATACATTAGCCCCAGGTTGGCGATATTTAGAATTAATTGTGGATGAGCAAGGGCAAAGGCATATTCAGACCTATGTCCATCGTTTGGATACGAGAGAATTTAGTCCTGATTTAGACTCTGACGGTTATTGATTCGCTATGCCTACTTTACTTTATATTCACGGTTTTAATAGCTCACCGCTATCGGCAAAAGCGAATAGCTTAAAGAAATGGATTGAGACTCATCATCCGCATATCAATATGATTGTGCCACAGCTACCGAATTACCCTGAACAGGCTCAAGCTTTGTTGGATGATTTGATATCAAAGCATGAACATGACAGAATTGGCTTAGTGGGCTCGTCACTTGGTGGCTATTTTTCTATATGGTTTTCACAGCGTTATCAGTTACCCGCAGTCGTTGTGAATCCTGCTGTACGTCCATTTGATTTGCTACAAGATTACCTAGGTGAGAACACCAATCCTTACACTCACGAAAAATATGTGTTGGAAAATAAGCACATTCATGAGCTAAAATCTTTATATATTGAAAGGTTAATGTCTCCTCATCTTATTTGGCTGTTACAACAAATGGGCGATGAAGTACTTGATTATCGCGATGCTGTTACCTATCTTTCAAAGTGTAAACAGACGGTAGAACCTGACGGTAATCACACCTTTGTTGGTTTTGAAGCTTACTTTTCACAAATTGTTCATTTTCTACAATTGGCAGAGAAATAGTGCCAAAAGGCATGAACACTGTTATTATCAACAGTAACTCACTGATTGAATAGTTCAATTAATCACCTATTACCGCAGAATGACAACATGACTCAATCTAGTTATAACGCAGAGGCCATTGAAGTCCTCAGTGGTTTGGAGCCTGTTCGCCGTCGTCCGGGAATGTATACTGATACCACTCGGCCGAACCATTTGGCTCAAGAAGTAATTGATAATAGTGTCGACGAAGCGCTTGCTGGGCACGCGGGACACATAGAAGTTATTTTACATGCAGATCAATCGCTTGAAGTGATTGATGATGGGCGAGGTATGCCTGTCGACATTCACCCTGAAATGAAAGTGCCTGCGGTTGAATTGATCTTAGGGCAGTTGCATGCAGGGGGGAAATTCTCCAATAAAAACTACCAATTTTCGGGGGGGTTGCACGGTGTAGGTATTTCGGTTGTCAATGCGTTGTCTAAGCGTATTGAGGTAACCGTGCGTCGTGATAGTCAAGTGTACCAAATTGCCTTTGAAAACGGTGATAAGGTTGAAGATTTACATGTTATCGGTACGTGTGGTAAACGCAATACAGGTACTAGTGTGCATTTTTGGCCTGATGAAAGCTATTTTGATAGTCCAAAATTTTCAGTTTCCCGTTTAACCCATAACTTAAAAGCAAAAGCAGTTTTATGCCCTGGCGTGAAAATCACGTTTAAGGATAAGCTCAATGGTACTGAGCAAAGCTGGTGCTATAGTGATGGTTTAACAGATTATCTGATGGAATCCGTCGATGGGCTTGAAGCCCTGCCAGAAAAACCGTTTACCGGAGAATTTTCTGGGGACACGGAAGCGGCTCAATGGGCGCTGCTATGGTTACCTGAAGGTGGTGAGTTACTGACCGAAAGCTATGTTAACTTGATCCCTACAGCTCAGGGGGGGACACACGTCAATGGCCTGCGTCAGGGGTTATTAGATGCGATGCGTGAATTCTGTGAGTTCCGTAATATTCTGCCTCGCGGTGTTAAGCTTTCCGCAGATGATATCTGGGATCGATGCACCTACGTGCTTTCGGTGAAAATGCAAGACCCACAATTTGCAGGACAAACGAAAGAACGCTTATCTTCTCGCCAATGTGCTGCATTTGTATCTGGCGTGGTGAAAGACGCCTTTAGCTTATGGCTAAACCAAAATGTGCAAGTTGCTGAACAACTGGCTGAAATGGCAATTTCAAGTGCGCAACGTCGTATGCGTGCTGCGAAAAAAGTGGTGCGTAAGAAACTCACCAGTGGGCCTGCATTGCCAGGAAAATTGGCAGACTGTAGCTCCCAAGACCTCAGTATGACCGAATTGTTCCTTGTTGAAGGGGACTCCGCGGGGGGCTCAGCTAAACAAGCCCGTGATCGTGAGTTTCAAGCAATCATGCCGCTACGCGGTAAAATTCTCAATACTTGGGAAGTCTCTTCTGATGAAGTACTTGCCTCTCAAGAAGTGCATGATATTTCTGTCGCTATTGGTATTGACCCCGATAGCGAAGATCTTAGCCAGCTACGTTACGGAAAAATTTGTATTCTTGCGGATGCGGACTCCGATGGTTTACATATTGCGACATTGCTATGTGCCTTATTTGTACGTCATTTCCCGACGTTAGTAAAAGCAGGGCATGTGTATATGGCAATGCCGCCGTTATACCGCATCGACTTAGGTAAAGAAACGTTTTATGCACTTGATGAAAGTGAAAAAAATGCCGTGCTAGATAAGCTTAGCCGCAAGCGTGGTAAGCCGAATGTTCAACGCTTTAAAGGGCTGGGGGAAATGAACCCTCCTCAGCTACGTGAAACCACATTAGACCCAAATACTCGTCGCCTTGTTCAGTTAGTCATCGATGATGAAAACTATAAACAAACATTGGCCGTTATGGACATGCTGCTGGCGAAAAAACGTTCAGAAGATCGCCGTAATTGGTTGCAAGAAAAAGGCGATATGGCTGAAATTGATGTCTAACATCCGAATTGTGATGAGAAAGAGTAAGGAATGTATTGAATGAGTGAAATTACTCATGATGGTGTAGAGCGTTTGCCGCTTCACGCCTTTACTGAAAATGCCTATCTGAACTATTCGATGTACGTCATCATGGATAGGGCATTACCTTTTATTGGCGATGGGCTAAAACCTGTTCAGCGCCGTATTGTGTATGCAATGTCAGAACTTGGGTTGAGTAACACAGCGAAATATAAAAAATCGGCAAGAACCGTCGGTGACGTACTCGGTAAATATCACCCTCATGGTGACAGTGCTTGTTATGAAGCGATGGTATTGATGGCTCAACCGTTTTCTTATCGCTATCCGCTGGTGGATGGTCAAGGGAACTGGGGGGCGCCAGATGATCCTAAATCGTTCGCAGCGATGCGTTATACCGAATCACGCTTATCAAAATACGCAGAAGTTTTACTTAGCGAGCTTGGTCATGGAACGGTTGATTGGGTACCTAACTTTGATGGGACACTAAATGAACCGAAGATGTTGCCTGCCCGTCTACCGAATATTTTATTAAATGGGACTACAGGGATAGCGGTAGGTATGGCCACCGATATTCCACCACATAACGCCCGTGAAGTGGCTAATGCGCTAATCGCGTTATTGGATAAGCCAACACTGAACCTTGATGACATCATGGGCTTTGTGCCGGGGCCTGATTATCCAACCGAAGCTGAAATTATTTCTTCCCCTGATGATATTCGCAAAATTTATCAAAATGGCCGTGGCTCTGTACGTATGCGGGCTGTATGGGAAAAAGAAGATGGCAATGCAGTGATTACGGCGCTGCCTCACCAAGTTTCAGGGGCTAAAGTCTTAGAACAGATCGCTAGCCAAATGCGAGCAAAAAAACTGCCTATGGTTGATGATTTGCGTGATGAATCAGATCACGAAAGCCCAACTCGCTTGGTGATTGTTCCCCGTAGTAATCGTGTTGACCTTGAGCAAGTGATGACTCACTTATTTGCGACAACGGATTTAGAAAGAAGTTATCGCGTTAACCTCAACATGATTGGATTAGATAATCGCCCTGCGGTGAAAGGGTTAGTTGAAATCCTCAATGAGTGGATCACTTATCGTCGCCAAACGGTACGTAATCGTCTGAATCATCGTTTAGACAAAGTGTTAAGGCGTTTGCACATCTTAGATGGTTTATTGATTGCTTATCTTAACATTGATGAAGTTATCGAAATTATTCGTACTGAAGATGAGCCTAAAGCGGTCTTGATGTCTCGTTTTAATATTACGGACACACAAGCCGAAGCAATTTTAGAGCTAAAATTACGTCACTTAGCGAAGCTCGAAGAAATGAAAATTCGTGGAGAGCAAGACGAATTAGCGAAAGAACGCGATGAATTACAAGGCATCTTAGGTTCAGAACGTAAACTCAATACACTGATCAAAAAAGAAATTCAGGCAGATGCTAAAGCCTATGGTGATGAGCGTCGTTCACCATTACGTGAGCGTGAAGAAGCAAAAGCCATGAGTGAGCATGAAATCCTACCGTCAGAGCCAATAACGGTTGTGCTTTCTGATATGGGGTGGGTACGTAGCGCCAAAGGGCACGATATTGAGCCGACTAATCTGAATTATAAAGCAGGTGATGGCTTTAAAGGCGCGGCACGTGGTAAGTCAAATCAAGCCGCAGTATTCCTCGATACAACAGGGCGTAGCTATTCTGTTGACCCGCTTGAATTACCATCTGCACGTAGCCAAGGGGAGCCTTTAACTGGCAAGTTAACCTTGCCACCAGGCGCAACCATTGAGCATGTGTTAATGGCACCAGAAGAGCAGAAATACTTAATGGCGTCTGATGCAGGCTACGGTTTTATTTGTACCTTTAATGATTTAGTCACCAAGAATAAAACGGGTAAAGCATTAATCTCATTACCTGATAACGCAAAAGTCTTGGCACCAATTGAGCTACATAACGAACAAGAAGATTTGTTATTGGCAATTACTAAAGCAGGGCGTATGTTAATATTCCCTGTGGCTGATTTGCCTCAGCTTTCGAAAGGTAAAGGGAATAAAATTATCAATATTGCAGGCGCTCAAGCGGCAAGCGGTGATGACCTACTAACTTGGTTAATGATTTTACCTGTGGGTGCTTCAATGACGCTGCATTTTGGTAAGCGAAAACTGAAATTTAAAGCTGAAGACTTGCAAAAATACCGTTCAGAACGTGGCCGTAAAGGAACGTCGTTACCGCGCGGTATGCACAATATTGAACGCATTGATATTGAGCCTGTGCAATAATTAGCTCAGAAATAAAACCCATGTATTCACAGTAATAATATGTTGGCTAAGTGAATATGGGATAAGATTAATCATGGGGCTTATTAAGCCTCTTTGAATTTGGGGTCAGTATGTTAGCGCTTATTCGAGCGATCATTGTCATTATTTACACCATTATTGTCTGTGTCGGGGGCGGTATTTATTGTTTATTCAGCCCACGTAACCCAAAACACGTAATGACGTTTGGTCACATGTTCGGTCGGTTATCTGTTGTCTTTGGGATTAAAATCATTGACCGTGTACCTGAAAAAGCAAAAAGTTATGGCCCAAGTATTTATATTGGTAATCACCAAAATAACTACGATATGGTCACCATGTCGAATGGCGTTCAGCCTAGAACCGTGACGGTTGGGAAAAAAAGCTTAGTTTATATTCCTTTTTTCGGTTTTTTGTACTGGATCACTGGGAATATTTTAATCGATCGTACAAATCGCTCTAAAGCTCATAATACAATCAGTCAAGTTGCCGATCAGATAAAAAAAAGAAAAATATCCGTTTGGATGTTTCCTGAAGGAACACGCAGCCGTGGGCGTGGCTTACTGCCATTTAAAACAGGCGCATTTCATGCTGCTATTGCAGCAGGCGTGCCGATTGTGCCTGTTTGTGTGTCGAGTACCGAAGGAAAAATTAAGCTAAACCGTTGGAACAACGGTCATGTCATCCTCGAAATGTTAGAGCCTATTGATACATCGCTTTATAGCCGTGATCAGGTGCGCGAGTTGTCAGAACATTGCTATTCTCTGATGAAAGCTAAAATCAAAGAGCTAGATTTAGAAGTGGCGGAGATGGCAAAAAAATCACAGTAGCTTAAAGGTTTTTTAGAGTGTAGGAATGAATTGTGATTTCCTACACTCGGTCAGCTTGTTTAATTTTATTAACTCAGCGTTATTTTTCCGCCTCTTGTTCCCCCCTTACTAATTAATTAACCACACTATTTATAATTTTATTAATTAATTTTTTATTTATTAGAAAGATATTTTTAGAATTTACACATTTTTCGCGATATCATGGCTCACAAATATTGCGATATTAAGTTGTTGTCTCTAAGTAGTAATATTACTAGCGCCAATCTTAAATTAGCCATTAAATAGGCTAAGCATTTAAAATATCTAAAAATAAAATGCGCTAGAGTTGATGTTTAGCGGAGAATTTATGTCATTCAATCGATGCCAAGCCCTTATTGTGGCAGGGGTGGCTCTGTGTATATCCTACGCGCCAATAAATGTAAGTGCGGAAGGCGAGAGAGCATTGCCTATACCACCGTTGTTAGAGTCTCGGTCAGGGCAGCCATTATTTTTAACATTACAAAAAATACATTGGTCTTTTGATGGTAAATATTCAGCCGATGTATGGGGCGTAAATGGTTCCTCACCAGGACCAACAGTAAGAGTAAAAAATGGTGATGATATAAAGCTAATCTATAGTAATAGATTACCTGAAGCCGTTTCAATGACGATCAGTGGGTTACAAATTCCGGGAACACAGATTGGTGGCGCAGCAAGGTTAATTTCCCCTAATGCAGACTGGTCCCCGGTTATCCCTATTCGCCAAAATGCGGCTACGCTTTGGTACCATGCGAACACCCAAGGAAAAATGGGGCAGCAAGTCTATAATGGCTTATTGGGGATGTGGATCATTGAGGATGATATCACCAAGAACTTGCGTTTACCGAAGCACTATGGTGTTGATGATTTCCCTATTATTATTCAAGACAAAAGATTAGATAACTTTGGCGTGCCTGAATATAAAGCTGATGAAAATGGTTTTCTAGGGGATACGTTATTAGTGAATGGCGTACAAAATCCGTATATTGAGGTTTCACGTGGTTGGATACGGTTACGGTTATTAAATGCGTCGAATTCACGCCATTATGTGATGAAAATCAGTGATGGTCGTCCATTTGCAGTAATTGCTTCCGACCAAGGTTTACTGACGGTTCCTGTCAATGTTGAGTCTTTGCCATTAGCCCCAGGAGAAAGGCGCGAAGTATTGATTGATATGGCGAAAACGCAGGAATTGACCATCACGGCAGGTGACTCTGCGACATTTATGGATCGCTTAAAGGGGCTATTTGAGCCTTCAAGTAATTTGATTTCCACTAACGTGCTGACGATTAAAGCGACTGGACTTATGTCTTTGGTGACTGATGGCCTACCAACACAGCTAATGGAAGATAAAACCCAAGTCACTTCCAGTATCACACAACGTGAGATCCATCTTAATGATGAGTTTGGCATTAATAATGCAGCTATTGATACCAATCGAATCGATGTAACCAGTCGTCAAGGAAATTGGGAACGTTGGGTGATCACGACAAATGTTCCACAAGCGTTTCATATTGAAGGGGTGCGGTTTAAGATTTTGAATCGAAATGGGCAGCCGACGCAACCTGAAGATTATGGCTGGAAAGATACGGTCTGGGTTGATGGCCGAACAGAACTGTTAGTGCAAATGATGCAACCTTCGTATAACCATTTCCCATTTTTATTCTATAGCCAAAATTTGGAAAAAGCGGATTTAGGCTCTGCAGGACAAATGGTAGTCGCACCACAAGATACCATGTAATTACTTCTTCGGTTAAAAGGCTGTACAAGATAATCTTGCTCAGCCTTTTTTGTATCCCTACACACTGTACGCTTGTATTGGCGAGTGAGCGCTATTAGCTTAATGCGACACGAATACCGAAAGCGATTAAGATCACGCCAAGGAGTTTATCTACATATTTTTGCACTTTTGCTAACCCTTTTCGAACAGGGGCGCTTTGGATCAAAAATACCAAAATAGGCCAATAAATTAGTGCTATTCCCCATATAATAAAGGCAAACCACAGCTTTTCTCCGACGGTGGAATTGATGTCCAGCACTTGAGTAAACACAGCAAGGAAGAAAAGAGTCGCTTTAGGGTTTAGAACATTACACAGGAAACCTTGCATAAAGGCTTTTTTGAATGAAACCACTTCATGCTTACTGGCATTCAAATCAATCAGATGGCTTGATTGTGGTAGTAAGCTTTTGATACCAATCCACACTAAATAAACAGCCCCCACATACTTTAAAACGTTAAATAACCAAGGGGTGGTTGTGATGACTACCGCGAGGCCTGCAACACAATAAGACATATGTAATGCAATTGCAGCAATAACGCCAAAAGCCGTCATCAGGGCGGCCGAACGTTGGTAACGGGCGGCATTTTTGATAATCAAAAAGAAATCAGGGCCTGGTGAAAGCATGCCAAGGGCTGCGATGGTTGCAACCATAATACTTGTTTCGTACATATTTTAATCTCTTTTCCTCCCCTTATTCATCACTCATTTTTATAATTTATCATGTCCTGCAAAACACATATAAATAGAGTGATATTAAGGGATTGCTTTTGTTTTTAAATGTTATTTTTAGTCTTTATTTTAGTTATTTGAGTATAAGTGATTCAAAGCTGTTTAAGGAAGCTTAAATTTAGTCGACGAAGCAATTCTCTTTCCGTATAGTGTGCTCAATTTTTATATTTAGCTTCTAAGGTGAGTAAATGAATATTAGCTTAATCGCGGCAATGGCGATCGATCAGGTTATCGGCATGGAAAAAGCGATGCCTTGGAATTTGCCGGGGGATCTTGCGTGGTTCAAACGCAATACGTTAAATAAACCGGTCATTATGGGGCGTATAACCTATGAATCAATTGGACGCCCATTACCGCAGCGTGTCAATATTGTTATTAGTAGTCGTCCAGGGGATGATACTAATGTTATTTGGGTCACTTCAATCGAGGCAGCCTTGGCTGCTGCTCAAAAGGTTGAAAATGTTGATGAGGTAATGGTGATTGGTGGCGGCAAAGTTTACCAACAGTTTTTACCTTTAGCGAATAAGCTTTATTTAACTCATGTTGATGCAGAAGTGATTGGTGATACACATTTTCCTGTATATGAGCCGGATGAATGGGATTCTATCTTCACGGAGTACCATGAAGCGGATGAAAATAATACCCACGGTTATTGCTTCGAAATTCTGACTAAAAGAGACTAATATTATAGTTAGCGAAAGCATACACGCGCAATAATACCATGTTCTAGGTAAATATTAATGACCCCCTAAAGCTAACATCAAGCTCGGGGGTTTTATTATTTTCTTAATAGGTATGACATGGCTCTCGCTTATCAAGCTATTTGGGGTTTTCATATTGCATGCCCATTAGTTAAAATTAAAAAATTCAGCTCATATAAAGTGGGATAAATTCCGTTTTTATCCCGCTTTGTCAACAACCTAAAATGACACATGACGCGCTATGGCGTCATGTAAATATCAGTAATTCTCTGGTTTAAAGCTATTCTTTGCGACTTTTTTGGTATGATTTTTGATGATGCAGTTGTTTAGTTTCCCAATGTAATAATGTTAAATCCCCCCCCCAACAGCAACCAGTATCTAAAGCATAAACATTATCGGGGGTACATTTACCTTCAAGGGATGCCCAATGGCCAAAAAACACTGAATAATCATCAGGAATCTGGCTGGGTAAATCAAACCAAGGTTTTAACGGGGCAGGGGCTTTTTTAGGATTTTCTTTGCAAATCATATCTAACTGCCCATTCGGGAAGCAGTAACGTAAACGAGTAAGGGCATTGGTACT
Organism: Providencia sp. Me31A; assembly: GCF_050487165.1. Classification (NCBI taxonomy): domain Bacteria; kingdom Pseudomonadati; phylum Pseudomonadota; class Gammaproteobacteria; order Enterobacterales; family Morganellaceae; genus Providencia; species Providencia sp. Me31A. Next base: position 96,975 of record NZ_JBKQGZ010000013.1, on the reverse strand, counting down.
AAAACGTAGGCGAGCTAACCCCATTAAGCTATCTGACCAGTTATTTGGCATGTCACCATACATTGAGTCAATAAATAGTGGATAGGCATCACTGGACAATACCGCTTCGACTTCCCTTGCACACATACGCGCTGTTTCAAGACTCCATTGCGGTGTTATGCCAGCGTGAGTCATTAAGATTTTTTTCTCTTCATCGATTTGCAATAAAGGTTGGCGACGTAGCCAATTGATCAATTCATCTAGATCAGGTGCATGCAGTAATTCATCAAGGTGATCTTTAGGCTTATTGCGGCTAATTTTGCAGTAGATCCCTAATAAATGGAGGTCGTGATTCCCCAGCACCAAGCGAGCTGCGGAACCAAGACTTTTAACATAGCGTAAAACCTCAAGTGACTCAGAACCACGGGCAACTAGGTCACCCGTCAGCCACAATGTATCTTTACTTGAGTCAAAATTGACACTGTCCAGCAGATCGCGCAGTTCGCGATAACAACCGTGGATATCACCTACTAAATATGTCGACATAATTAATTTATCAGTGTTGGGATTGCGAGACGAAAAGCAGGGATATCAACGTGAAAATTGTCCCCTTGTGTGCTTATCATGACGTAATAGCCTTCCATTGTACCCATTGGTGTTTCAAGAACGGCACCACTGGTATAACGATATTCTGTTCCGGGGTGGATGATGGGTTGTTCACCGACAACGCCTTCACCTTGCACCTCAGTTTTATGACCATCGCTATTAGTAATGAGCCAGTAGCGGCTCATTAACTGGATGGGTTCTCTTCCCAGATTACGAATGCAGATCGTGTAAGCAAACACGTATCGTGCAATATCGGGTTGAGATTGGCTTTCTATGTAGACACTTTGAACTTGGATGCTCACATTCGGCTCATTAAGCATAGTGCCTCCTTCAACATACTATTCTGAACGGTTAGAAAGATAGTTTGCCATTTTGCAGTATTGTTCAACAGAAATATTTTCTGCGCGAGTACTTAAGTCGATACCTAGCTCTGTTAATTCTTCAACGTTAAACAGGTCGCCTAAGCTATTGCGGATTGTTTTACGGCGTTGGTTAAAAGCCTGTGTTGTTATACGGCTTAAGAATTTAATATCTTTTACAGGGTAAGGATTTTCGCGATGTGGGATCAAACGAACAATCGCGGAATCTACTTTTGGCGCAGGTGTAAATGCGGTTGGCGGTACTTCCAATACTGGAACCACATGACAATAGTACTGCGCCATCACACTTAATCGGCCAAACGCTTTGCTACCTGGTCCCGCGACTAGCCGATTAACCACTTCTTTTTGTAGCATGAAATTCATGTCAGCAATGGAATTGGTAAATGTGAATAGATGAAACATTAATGGCGTAGAAATGTTGTAAGGCAAATTACCAAATACGCGTATTGGTTGGCCAGCTTGTTTGGCGAGTTCGCCAAAATCTACGGTCATTGCATCTTGCTGAATGATAGTTAATTTATCTTTTAGCTGCGGATGGACGTGTAAGCGTGCCGCAAGGTCACGGTCAAGCTCGACAACGGTCATTTTGTCAATGCGGCTGCCGACAGGCTCTGTTAAAGCGCCTAAGCCTGGGCCGATTTCGACAATAGACTGACCCGGTAGTGGGTTCATCGCATCGACGATGCTGTCAATGATAAATTGGTCAGTTAAAAAGTTCTGCCCGAAGCGTTTGCGGGCAAAGTGCCCCTGATGGACTCGATTATTCATGTATTCTTAGATGTCATTTGGATAGCTAACTTTAATGCGGTAATAAAACTTCCCGCATCAGCATGACCCGTCCCTGCAAGCTCAAGGGCTGTGCCGTGGTCGACAGAGGTACGGATAAATGGCAGACCGAGGGTAATATTCACCGCTCTGCCGAAACCTTGATATTTTAACACAGGAAGGCCTTGATCGTGATACATTGCTAACACAGCATCGGCATGGTCTAAATATTTTGCTTGAAACAGTGTATCGGCGGGTAGTGGCCCAATAAGCTGAATGCCTTCTGTGCGTAAGCTATTTAGCGCAGGTTCAATGGTATCAATTTCTTCTGTGCCCATGTGGCCACCTTCACCTGCATGTGGATTTAACCCACAAACATAGATGGCCGGATTTTCAATAGCAAATTTTGTTTGTAAATCATGATGTAAAATGGTGATGACCTCACGTAGGCTTTGCTGCGTGATAGCCCCTGAAACATCTTTGAGTGGTAGGTGAGTCGTCGCAAGAGCAACACGAAGTTCTTCAGTCGCCAACATCATCACTACGCGTTCACAGTGGCTTCTTTGGGCAAAAAACTCAGTATGACCACTAAACGAGACACCGGCATCATTAATAATGCCTTTATGCACAGGCCCTGTGACGAGAGCTGAGAATTCACCATTTAAGCAGCCATCACATGCCTTTGCTAAAGTTTCCACCACATATTGACCGTTATCTACGTTTAGCTTGCCTGCATTTACCTGTGCTGTTAGATGTACGGGTAATATTGATAAACTCCCGGCCGCTTGTGCTTTCGAGGCGTTATTAGATGAGTATTCAGTTAATGCGAGAGGTAAATTTAGGGCGTTAGCTCGCTCTAACAATAAGTTCGGATCTGCACATGCAACTAACTCAACAGGCCATTGCTGTTGAGCGAGTTGGATCAAAAGATCAGGCCCCACCCCGGCGGGTTCACCGGGGGTAATAACAATAGGCTTAATGAGATTCATCATCTTTAGATTGGTTGTCACGATCATCCGTGATTTTCACGTAAGCAGAGGCACGCTGTTCTTGCATCCAGTTTTGTGCTTCTTCGTTAAATTTACGGTTGAACAGTAGGCGATACGCTTGGTCTTTTTGTGCCGCATCGGTCTTGTCAACGCTACGTGTATCTTCTAATTGAATTAAGTGCCAGCCAAAACTTGACGGAACAGGTTGGCTTAATTCACCTTTATTCAGTTTCATTAATGCATCACGGAACGCAGGGTCATAGATATCAGGCATGTTCCAACCTAATTCACCACCTTTTAATGCGCTACCTGGGTCTTCTGAATTTTCTTTTGCTGCATCCTCGAATGAGATAGCACCTGAACGGATGTCTTGAGCAATCTTAGTCAGTTTTTGTCTTGCTTGAGTATCATCCATAATTGGAGATGACTTAATTAAGATATGGCGAGCTTTGACTTCGGTCACTGAAATAGGCTGGTTACCGCCACTGACATCATTGACACGCAAAATATGATATCCCACACCGGAACGAATTGGCCCAACAACATCACCTTTTTTAGAGTTCTTTAATTGTTCAGCAAATACGACAGGTAGCTCTTGTAAACGCGACCATCCCATATTACCGCCTTTTAGGGCTTGTGGGTCAGCGGAGTAAGCGATGGCAAGCTTACCGAAATCACCACCTTTTTTCAGCTCAGCTAAAATTTTATCGACTAAGGTTTCTGCAGTTTTTAGCTGTTCTTGAGTTGGGTTTTCTGGCAGAGGGATTAAAATATGGCTTAGATTGACCCCCATTTCGTAGTTTGCCTGTGAGCTCATTTGTTCCGCAAGTGCATCGACTTCTTGAGGTAAAATAGTCACACGGCGACGAACTTCGTTATTACGTACTTCAGCGATTAGCATCTCTTTACGAATTTCACTGCGATATTGGTTCATATTGATACCATCAGCAGTTAAACGTTGCTGCATTTGTTCCATGGTTAAGCCGTTTTGACGAGCGATATCAGCTATCGTCGCATTAACCGCTTCTTCTGGAATATTGAGCTGCATTTGGTTAGCCATCTGCAATATGATGTTGTCCATAACTAGACGCTCTAGGATCTGATGACGCAGCATTTGATCATCAGGAACTTGTTGACGCGCGTTCTGAGCATTCATTTTTACTGTGTTGATCATATTCTGGACGTCACTTTCTAGTACAACTCCGTTATTGACGACCGCAGCCACTTTATCCATTTGCTGTGGTGCAGCTAATGCAGAGGAGCTTGCGAACATCAGTCCCAGAATAAGCGTTCTCCAATTCTTCATAATGGTCCTATAATATTGACTTTGATTCCGCAAAAGCGGGCTAATCTCTTTTTACTCGTCATACTTCAAGTTGCAGTGTTGTTGACTGCGTTCATTCGCACTAGTCACATACTTATGTATGCTCCTAGCGACTCATTCGCACTAGTCACATACTTATGTGTGCTCCTAGCGACTCATTCGCTTGTCGCCTAACTGCAACTCGAATTATTTAGAGTAAATTTATGTTCTTTTTATCAGAAAGCACGTTGGTATGGCATAATGCCACGGCTTAGCATTTCCTGACTACCTAAACTATGATTGTTATTTAGGCCTCTAAGTTCCACATTGATTGACCATTTATTATCATATTCACTGCTGAACTTATCTTGTTGCCAGCCGACAATCTTGCGCTCATAGCCCAAATTGACAGCCCAACAGCAAGTATTATATTGCAATCCAACTAACTGGCTCGCAGATTGTTGTTGTTTGGTATCATAATAATATGAGCCCACAAACCCCCAGCGTTCATTTAATGGCCAGCTAACGACGGCACCCACTTGCGAAATACCACGTTGGTATTCAGGTAATTTTTGATTTTTACCTAGCTGGTCTAAATCACGGAATGTGGCTTGAATATAATCGCGGTCAACGAAACGGTAGTTCAACTGCACTAAACGATCCGCATCTAAGCGATACTCAGCAACGGCATTCCCCATAGTGATATTACCGAGACGTCGGTCATATTGTAAGCCACCACGAATTCCCCAGTTTTCATCAATGCGCCACATACTGTCAGTGGCCCACAGTAATGAACCTGTGTTGCTTTTATCATCAATTGGGCGATTTGAATTCCCAGCGCGGGGACGTTCGAAATAATAAATTTGACCAACCGAGAAATTAAAGCGCTCTGCTAAGGCATCATCATAAACTCGAGTTGTTAAACCCGTAGTGAACTGATTGGCTGAGGCTATGCGGTCGAGTCCACTGTAAATACGGTCACGGAATAAACCGCTGTAATCCGATTGCAGTAAAGATGAGTCAAAGTTATTAATGTTGTCCTGATCTTTATACGGAATATACAGGTACTGGACACGAGGTTCTAGTGTTTGTACATAATCACTACCTTGGTAGAGGTCGCGCTCGAAAACCACTTTGGCATCACTTTTGAACATCGGTAGAACACGAGAAACATTTTTCTCTAAGCTTTTATTTGGGTTTGAGCGTGGAATATCTTGATCATAGTGAGTGGCATAAACTTTGATGCTGTTATTCATGTTTGCCCAACCATTCGATAATGGCAGGTTCACTTCGGGTTCAAAGTGTAAACGAGTTGCATCAGGGTTGTTTTTACCCACACTAGTAAAACGCGCCGCTTGTGCATATGTGTGCACATCAAAAGCACCTAAATTATTTTTATAATAATTAAAGTCAATTTGTGGCTCAGCTTTATAAGCACGTTTGTTCGGGTTATCCGCAAAAATTTGGAACTGCTTGTGAGTAATTTTTGCATTCCAGTTGGTATCTGAGTAGCCAGCACTGAATTTTTGTGTGGCGTATCCATCAGTTGTACTACCGTACTGGGAACTAAAGTCGGTAAAGTAGCTTGGGTCACTAACTTTGGTATAGTCAGAGTTAAAATTCCAATGCCCTGCATAGGAACCTGAATGACGCCAGTAGAACAACCAACGATCATCGCTATCACGTTTTTCACGTTTTCCACGTTCTTTGTCTTTACCATAGGCTCTGTCGTGGTTGAGATAGTCGAAGGCGACGGTTCCAGTCCCCGGTGTTATCAGGTAACGGAATTCGTTATTAAGTTTCAAACCACGGTGAGTCATAAATTGTGGTGTGATAGTGGCATCATAATTTGGTGCAATATTCCAATAATAAGGCAGAGAAAACTCTAAGCCATCATTGGTAGAGTAACTACCTGTTGGAATTAAGAAACCAGAACGACGTTTGTTACCAATAGGTAACTGCATATATGGGCTATAAAAAATAGGAACATCACCAACTTTAAAGCGGGCATGCCAAATTTCGGCAACTTCCTCTTCACGGTCAATAATGACCTCAGACCCTGCAACGCTCCAGCTATTATTGCCTGGTAAACAGGTGGTAAATGTACCGTTTTCCATAATGGAGTAGCGGTTTTCGCCACGCAATTTCATTTTTTTCGCATCACCACGTCCCTGACGGCCTACCATCATGTAGCTACCATCGTTCACATCGGTGTTCTTATTATCTAAATTAGACCATGCAGAAGGGCCTTTTAAGATAATTTGCGGATCATCATAGTGCACATTTCCCGTTGCCGTCACTTCACGTACAGGTGGCTCACCCGCTGTTTCTGTTTGGGTGAGTTTGACGTTATCGGCGGTTAATGTTTGGTTCCCTTGCTGAATATCGACATCGCCGTCATATTCAATAAAATTAGGGTATTCACCACGAACATCTTCAGCGGTAATGTTAATCGGCAGGTTGTTGGGGTCACCTTTTACAATAGGTTTTGTATAAACAGGGACGCCCAGCATACACTGCTGCGCAAGGTCAGCATGGGCTTGCTGACTATAAATTGCCGCCCATACCATGGTGGCGAGTAGTGTTGGATAGCTTTTTTTCATCATTAAATATGCGGTTCCGTCATAATTGGCACAGCCAGCAAACGCTCAAAGACTAACTTAGCCAACTACTTTGCGCCAGTATAATGTAAGAAACTTTACGCGCGGGTAGTTATGCATAGAGCAGAATGAATAGTATGATAATGCAAAATTGCATTCTGAGCATTGAAGAATTGAGGGATATATGCACTATTGGGGCAAAATTATTGGCGTGATACTCGCAATCGTCTCTGGATTGGGTATTTGGGGCGCACTCGCGGGCTTAATTATTGGACATGGTTTTGATAAAGCATCAGTACAACGTAAATTTGCAGGGGCGATGAATAAACGTGATCGCCAAATCATTTTTTTCGCCAGTACGTTCCAAATCTTAGGGCATCTAACTAAGTCAAAAGGGCGTGTAACCGAGACAGATATTCAGCTCGCATCAAATTTGATGGACCGAATGCAATTACATGGTGAAACACGAAAAGCAGCACAACAAGCGTTTAGAGAAGGTAAATCTCCCGACTTTCCATTGCGTGATGTATTAAAGCAATTGCGTCTGGCATGTTATGGGCGGTTTGACTTAATTCAGATGTTTCTGGAAATTCAATTACAGGCGGCTTTTGCGGATGGGCAGCTACATCCAAATGAAAGAAAAGTGCTGTTTATCATTGCAGAAGAGCTGGGGATTTCTAAAGCGCAATTCGAGCAGTTCCTCGATATGATTCAAAGTGGTCGCCAATTTGGTCAAGGATACTCTCAGCAGCAATCTGGGGGCTATTATCAACAATCCAATGGGCCTACCCTTGAAGATGCTTGCAAAGTGCTTGGTGTGTCTTCTAGTGATGATCCGACTAAAATCAAACGAGCTTATCGTAAATTAATGAGTGAGCATCATCCTGATAAACTGGTTGCAAAAGGCTTGCCGCCAGAAATGATGGAGATTGCTAAGCAAAAAGCGCAATCTATCCAAGCTGCTTATGACTTAGTCAAGAAAGAGCTTGGCTTCAAATAAATTTCCCCGTCATATTTCGTGGCGCAGCGTTATTGGCTGCGCTCGCACACCCTAGTTGTGTATGCTCTTAGGGAAAGGCCAAACGGGAAAATAACCAGCACAAAACAGAGTGAGTTAATTTTTGCACTGGTAGTATTGAAATCTAATCAATCGTTTAAGTGACGTTAAAAATCAGGTGGGCAAGTAAAGTGTATTGGCGTGCCATATTCAGGGTGGGTGATATATAGCTCCTGAGCATGTAACTGTAAGCGTGGCGCTAGTGCTTTTGCCTCATCATGAGCATAGAAGCGATCACCAAGGATAGGGTGCCCTAAGGCTAACATATGAACCCTAAGTTGATGTGAGCGTCCGGTAATTGGCGAAAGTTTGACGCGAGTTGCTTTCTTTTCATATTGCAAGACATGGTACTCTGTTTGAGCTGATTTCCCTGTTTCAAAACACACTTTTTGCTTCGGGCGATTTGGCCAATCGCAAATGAGTGGTAAATCAACTAGCCCTTCTTCTTTTTCTAAATGCCCCCATACTCGGGCGATATAGACTTTTTTAGGTTCACGTTCCCTAAATTGGCGTTTGAGTTCACGCTCTGCCTTTTTGTGCAGTGCCACAACCATGACGCCACTGGTTGCCATATCAAGACGATGCACAGATTCTGCCGCAGGAAAATCACGCTGTATACGGGTCATAATGCTGTCATTGTGCTCAGGAGCTTTTCCTGGAACGGAGAGTAAGTCACTTGGTTTGTTTACGACAATAATGTGGTCGTCTTGATAGAGAATATGAAGCCAAGGGTCTAGCGGTGGGTTGTAAGGTAACATAAATTATCCTTATTACCCGTTATACTTCGAGCTACAGGGGGGCGCTCAGCTACTCGGGTCACATACCTATGTATGCTTCCCGAGATACCTATGCTTGCCGCCTACCTGTAACCCGAATTATTTAGGGTAATACTGAGTATAAGCAAAGAAAACACCTAAAATGGCTGATTATTTTACTGATGTGTAACCACAACTAAACGAATGGCATCTAGACGCCATGTTGCTTGGTCGATATTAGTCATCAGCTGTTGGCGCTCTTCTTCAATGATATCCAGCTCTTCATCACGGATATTTGGGTTAACCGCTTTGAGGGCTTCTAATCGAGAAAGCTCTAAGGTCAGCGCTTTATCGGCGGCTTCTTTCGCATTTTCGATTAACGCTTTCGCTTCTTTTTCCATCATGGGTTCAGATAAGCGCAATACGGAATGAACCTCATTTTGTACAGCATTAACCAGCTTGCTTGCCATATGACGGTTAATGGCATTTAATTGGCGGTTAAAACTTTCGAACTCAACTTGAGAAGATAAGTTATTACCTTTTAAATCAATCAATAAACGTACTGGCGTCGCAGGTAAGAAACGACTGATTTGTAGATTCTTAGGTGCTTGAGCTTCCACAACATAAATTAATTCAGTGAGCAAGGTACCAACAGGTAGGGCTTTGTTTTTCAACAACGAGACTGCACAGCTGCCTGTATCACTAGACAATACTAAATCTAAACCGTTACGAATAATCGGGTGTTCCCAACTGATAAATTGCGTATCTTCACGAGAAAGCGCTTGCTCTCTATCAAATGTGATGGTGCAACCATCTTGAGGAAGACCTGGGAAATCAGGCACTAACATGTGGTCTGAAGGCGTTAAAATGATTAAATTATCACTCTTATCTTCTTGATTAATTCCTACGATATCAAAAAGATTCAGGGCAAAGTTCACTAACTCGGTATCGTTATCTCCCTCACCGATTTCTTCTGCCAATTTGTTACCTGACTCTCCTCCATTGGAATGCATTTCAAGTAAACGGTCGCGGCCTTGTTCTAATTGCAATTTCAGGTTGTCATGCTCTTCACGACAGGTTTTGATAAATTCATCAAAACCTTCGCTAATTGTCGGCTCAGCCATAAATTGCAGTAATGATTGATAGTACTTATCATAGATAGCACGACCTGTAGGGCAGGTATGTTCGAAAGCATCTAAGCCTTCGTGATACCAGCGGATCAGCACAGATTGCGCTGTCTGTTCTAAATAAGGAACATGAATGCTGATATCGCGGCTTTGGCCAATCCTATCCAAACGGCCGATACGCTGCTCTAACAGATCAGGGTTGAATGGTAGGTCAAACATCACTAACTGATTAGCGAACTGGAAGTTACGCCCTTCAGAGCCGATTTCAGAACACAGTAATACTTGAGCACCTTCTTCTTGAGAGGCGAAATAAGCCGCTGCACGGTCACGTTCTAATAACGATAAGCCTTCATGGAATACCGCTGCACGGATACCTTCACGTTCACGTAAAACTTGTTCTAATTGCAGAGCCGTGGCGGCTTTAGCACAGATAACTAACACTTTTTCATTACGGTTAGCGGTTAAGAAGCCCATTAACCATTCAACGCGCGGATCAAAGTTCCACCAAGTAGCGTTTTCACCTTCAAACTCTTGATAAATTTGCTCAGGGTAGAGCATTTCTTTTGCGCGTGTTTCTATGTCTTTTTTGGTGCCCATAATACCAGCAACCTTAATGGCGGTTTGGTATTGAGTTGGCAATGGCATTTTTAACGAATGCAATTCACGTCGTGGGAAACCTTTCACCCCATTACGGGTATTTCTGAATAACAGACGGCTTGTTCCGTGTCTGTCCATCAACATATTAATTAGCTCTTGGCGAGCTGCGCTGCCATCTTCACTCTCAACATTTGCCGCTTTTAACAGAGGCTCAATATCTTGCTCTTTGATAAGATCATTAAGTAAGTTTTGCTGGTCATTCGTCAGCTTTTCACCTGAGAGCAACAAAGAAACTGCATCTGCTACTGGGCGATAGTTTTCTTGTTCAGCAATAAACTCTTGGTAATCATGGAAACGGCTAGGGTCAAGCAGGCGCAAACGGGCAAAGTGGCTTTCTTGGCCTAATTGCTCTGGCGTTGCAGTCAATAGCAATACAGAAGGGATATTTTCTGCAAGTGTTTCAATGACTTGATATTCTCGGCTTGGTGCGGCTTCGCTCCATTGTAAGTGGTGGGCTTCATCAACCACCATCATGTCCCAGCCAGCTTCAACTAGTTGATCAAATCGTTGTTTATTACGGCGGACGAAATCCAATGAACATAGGACTAATTGTTCAGTTTCAAATGGATTATCGCTATCATGTTGTGCTTCGCTATAGCGGCTATCATCAAACAATGAAAAACGCAGATTAAAGCGGCGTAGCATTTCAACCAGCCATTGGTGCTGTAAGCTATCAGGAACAATAATTAATACACGTTCAGCGCGTCCTGCTATCAATTGCTGGTGGATGATCATTCCAGCTTCGATGGTTTTCCCTAAACCCACTTCATCCGCTAATAAAACGCGCGGGTGATGACGTTTGCCGACTTCATTGGCAATGTGTAATTGGTGTGGGATCAAACTGGCACGAATACCACGTAAACCTGTAGCTTGATGTTTAACTTGTTCACTTTGAAATTTACGTGCACGATAACGTAATGCAAAGCGATCCATGCGGTCAATTTGCCCCGCAAATAAACGATCTTGTGGTTTATTAAACGTAAGTTTGCTGTCGAGGAATACTTCTCGGAGACTGACCCCAGTTTCTTGTGTGTCTAAGCGAGTACCAATATAAGTCAATAATCCTTTATCTTCTTCAATGCTTTCAACTTGAAGTTGCCAGCCTTCGTGGCTAGTAATGGTATCACCTTCATTAAACATAACTCGGGTAATAGGCGCGTCACTACGTGAGTAAAGACGGTTTTCTCCGCTTGCAGGGAAAAGCAATGTCACCATACGGGCATCAATCGCCACAACGGCACCTAATCCAAGTTCGCTTTCTGTATCGCTGATCCAGCGTTGACCAAGAGTAAATGGCATAGATTTAATTTAATTCCATAAAATTGATAGTTTATTTTTAGATTTTTTCAGACAATTTTTATCAGTTTTTTCGCCCAGTGTCGGTGTAACTGTTTATAAGTTGCACAAGGAAGAGTTCGAATTTTTTTAAAAATAGTCAATACCTGATGATTAATTATACACATTTAATAATTGAAATTGCAGCAAAGTAAGCGAAGTTGCTCTGGTTAATGAATCAGCCACCTATTTATCAAGCTTATCGCTAAGTTATCGCTAAGATAGAAAGCATGCGATTTGAATTATAATGAGTATTATTGCGCATTATTTATGTAGTCAGACCTGCACAACATCAAAGGGGCGATATATTAATTCAACCGAGGCTCATCGTCACCTGTTAAAAAAACATCAGCGGATGAATAAATTTTAAAACAAAAGGGTAATCTGCCCAGTTAACAGAGCATCAAAGTCATCTTGTAAAAAAGGCAAAATAGCATCAGCTATCGGTTTGATTTGCTTCAAAATATAGTGTTCATAGTCTGGTTTAGCAGTGATAATTTCAAGGGGTTCAGGGCCTGCTTGAGTCATAATATAGCTTATCCAGCCGCCATTTTGGTACTGCAAGGGGCGTTGTAATTTTAAATTATAATCATCAGCGCTACGTGCTGCACGAACATGGGGGGGAACATTTCGTTGGTAATCAGTTAATTTACGACGAAGCCGCTTGCGATAAACTAAACGGTCATCATATTTTCCTGAACGAATATCATGAATGTATGCACGAATAAACTCATGATAAGGCTGTCGATAAAAAATACGCGTATAGAGCTCTTTTTGGAATATTTGTGCTAAGGGGGTCCAATCTGAGCGAATAGTCTCAAGCCCTCGAAATACCATCGTATCTTTACTTAGCCCTGCATAACGTTTTTTACTTCCCATTTCAGCGCCACGTACAGTGGGCATCAAGAATCGGCGATAATGCGTTTCGTATTCCAACTCCAGCACGCCATCTAATTGGTATTCATCTTTTAAATGTTTAACCCACCAGTCATTCACATAGTCACGTAGCATAAAGCCAATTTTTTGTGCTTGCTCTTCACTGTGAGCATTACGTAACCAAACAAAGGTCGAGTCAGTATCACCATAAATCACCTGATAGCCTTGAGATTCAATCAAACGCTTAGTTGTTCGCATAATTTCATGACCACGCATGGTGATTGAGGCGGTTAACCTTGGGTCGAAGAAACGGCAACCTTCAGCGCCCAATACACCCGCAAAGGCATTCATGATAATTTTGAGTGCTTGAGATAAAGGGGCATTATGTTCTTTTTTGGCTTTATCGCGCTCTTGCCAAATATGACTAACAATGTCAGGTAAACAGTGGGTGGTACGCGAAAACCATGCATTGCGAAACCCTTGCACAGAATGTTGTGGATCAGGATGAGCAAGACCTTCAACCATTCCAGCAGGGTCGATTAAAAAAGTTCTAATAATCGAAGGATATAGGCTTTTGTAATCTAAGACTAAGACGGAATCATAGAGTCCTGGTTGTGAATCCATCACAAAGCCCCCCGGGTTGAGCTGAAACTTTTGCTCAGTGAGATTTGGGGCAACGAAACCAAGGCGATGTAGACGTGGAATATACAAGTGGGAAAATGCGGCAACCGAGCCTCCCATTCGATCGACTGCTAATCCTGTTACCGTTGAACGTTCTTGTAAAAACGCCATCAAATCTGTTTTTTCAAAAATGCGGTGAACTAAAATGCAGTCTTGAATATTGTAATGTGCCAACGCAGGTTTATCGTGGGCGAAGCGACGATTGATTTCATCCATTCTGTCATAGGGGGTATCGATGGCTTTGCCTTCTCCGAGAAGTGCTTGGGCAACAAATTCCAAGCTAAATGATGAGAAATTCCATGTCGCTGCTTTTAATGCATCAATACCATCAATAATTAACCGACCTTCAGCGGCAGCAAAAAAGACCCCAGGTTTAAACCCATGTTCTCGCCACTCTAATTTTTTGCTTTGCCTGCCAAAGAGTAGCGGTATGCCATAACGTTCAGCATGTTTCTGTAAAACCTGTAAATCGAATTGAATAAGGTTCCAGCCAATAATCGCATCTGGGTCATATTCATACAGCCATTGATTTAGCTTTTCAAGCAACTGTGGGCGGCTATTTACGTACACTAAACGGTGTTCTGCTGTCAGTGCAGGGCCTTGCTCTGGGCCTAACATAAACACCACGTTATCACCACAACCCGATAGGCCAATGGAGTATAATGCCCCGTGCTGGCTGGTTTCTATATCAAGGGAAACCGCTTTGATGATAGGGCGGTATTCTTCACAAGGTTTTAGCTGATATTCCCCCTGTTGATTTTGTGAAAACCATACTGGGGCAGTAATAAAACGCTCCATTAAGTAACGTTCACTTGGACGAATATCGGTTTCTAACAGTTCAACACCCAATTCCTGGCAGCTTTTTTCAATATTTTGCAACTGGCGATATTGAGGGCAATAAATGACGTACACTTTTTCCCGCTGAAAATTTGCCAGAGCAAGCAGGCGGTAACTCACATTAGGTTGTTCATCAAGGAGATGCTGAACAATTTGGAGTTTTGATTCAGGTAGGAAACCAACCGCTTTTTGCAAGGGAACCGATATTTTTTGCGGCTGATGATCTGTGAGAAGCCAATAAGTGACCTCGACACCGTGGCGGGTATCTCTCCAGTGGCGGCTAAGAATAAAACCTTTTCTTGCGGAGGTCATCAATTGGGACATCGGGCTACTCGCATTGCAATACTGACCAATAATATACGCGAATAGTGTGAATTTATACAGTGTTAATTACGGCTGGCTTCCGTGATACTGAGCAAGGCAGATGCTTTACTTTGTCCTTGTAAGAGTCGCTGAGTATCACCATCATAGACAATACTGCCGTCAGCAATGACTAATGTTCTAGGCGCGATATGTAATGCGTCGTCAGCATTATGAGATACCATTAATAAAGTAATGGATTTTTCTGTGCAGACCTCTTTAAGTAATAGCAACATTTCACTACGTAATGCAGGGTCTAAGGCAGAAAAAGGTTCATCTAGTAACAAAATGGGTTGGTTGCGAATTAAACAACGTGCAAGAGCTGCTCGTTGGCGTTGCCCACCAGAAAGCTGTGCGGGGAGCCTATCTAAGCATTCACGTAGGCTAACATGACCAGCCATGAGTTCGACTTGCTGCATTTGTGTTTTGTTTAGCCGCAAGCTAGGTTGCAGGCCTAATCCGATATTCTGCCGAACGGTTAAGTGAGCAAACAAATTATTTTCTTGGAATAACATCGAAACAGGGCGCTTAGCGGGTGGACTAAATGTATGGTCTTCGCCATTGAGTTCAATCGTTCCTGTTTGAGGAAATTGAAAACCACTGATTAAACTTAATAATGTACTTTTTCCTGCACCACTTGGCCCCATAATGGCAACACATTCCCCTTGTTTGATGGAAAAATCAAATGTCATAGTCAGATTATCGTACTGGTAATCCAAGTTGGTGAGTTTAATCATGAGGTTTTCCCGAAATACGTTCCAATAGGCTGAATAAGCAAAAACACAGTAATAACAATAGCATCGCCGTTACCGCCCCATCATTAGTCCGATACGCCCCAATTTGCTGATATAGGTAATAAGGCAAGGTGCGGAAGTTTTCATTACCAAACAAGGCAACAACGCCAAAGTCTCCAATAGAAATAACACAGGCAAATGCAAGTGCTTGAGCTATTGGTTTTCGTAGTGCTTTAAACTCAATAATTTTAAAACGGTTAAAGCCTGAAATATCTAATGATTGGCACAATGGGGTATATCGCTCAGCAATATCGCGCATAGGATTTTCTAAAACTTTTAAGGCGTACGGAATTGCGAGTAGCGCATTAGTCATAATGACTAAAGGATAAGGTGTTTCCGGCAATCCAATGGTTTCATTGAAAAAAATGAAAAAACCTGTTGCGAGAACTATACCGGGCATAGCTAAAATGATTAATCCACTGAGTTCAAGAGCCTGCCCAAAACGAACAGCTTTGCGTAAGCGTAGTTCTCGGCTACTCCAGAGTAACATTAAGGTCAGTGTTACACAGACTAAGCCTGCGCATACGGCAATAATGAGGGATGTGATTGTTGCCTGCCACAGTGCAGGTTGTTGTAAAACAGACCATAGCCGCCCATTTAAACCATCAAAAATAACAGCAAATAGAGGGGGGAGCAGCAGTAACATGGCGGCGGTGATCAGTAACGTATCACGAATACGGCGAAATTTGTTATCAGCGGGGTCAACCCAGTGTGTTTGATGGCTAAAACCAACAGAGAATAAACTGTTGATTTTTTGGCAGATGAACATCAGCCCGACACAGAAAAAAAGTTGGATAAGTGCCAGTAGAGTGGCTCTACCTAGGTCAAAATCGTAACTAAGTGCTTGGTAAATTGCCAATTCAATGGTCGTGGCTGCAGGACCACCGCCAAGGGCAAGAACAGTGGCAAAGCTGGCAAAGCACAGCATAAAAATCAAGGCTGCGGTAGGGAGGAGTTGCCGACGTAAATAGGGCCATTCTAAGAGTGTAAATTGCTGCCATTCATTGAATCTAAGCTGAGCTGCGATTTGTCGTTGCTCAATAGCAATATTTTCTAATGATTGCAATAACATACGAGTCGCAAGAGGCATGTTGAAGAATACATGTGCCAGTAGAATGCCCTTTAAGCCATAAGGGGTAAAGGAATATTCAATGCCGACCAGTTGACACAGCTTAGCTAACCAGCCTGTTTGCCCATAAACGGATAAAATACCAAATACAGCGACTAGCACTGGTAACACAAGGGTCATGGCACACAGACGCAAAAATAGGGTTCGCCCTACGAAACGCCGACGATAGAAGGCTCTTGCTAAGAAAATAGCAGGGATCACAGAAAAAATAGCCGATAAAAAAGCCTGCCAAAAGGTAAAGCCAATCACATGCCATAGGTAGCTGTCACTGATGATTTCATCAAGGGAAATTTCAGGCGCAAACAGCCAAAGTGCCCCAAAGCTAACGAGGGCAACGATGATGAGCAAACCGGAGGCTAGAGCCCCCGGTAGTAAGGACAAATTAATTAACGACTGACGGCGGTTTGCCATAAACGAGTCCATGTTTGACGTTCTTTGGCAACTTCTTGCGAACTAAACTGTAAAGCTTTTTTAGGTAAAGGTAACTGGCTGTAGACCTCGGGTAATGGAGTATCAATGACTGGGTACATCCAGTTGGTTGTTGGCAAGGCATTTTGGAATTCAGGTGTTAAAACAAACTGTAAAAACTGTTTTGCCAATTCAGGCTCTGGGCTGTTTTTTAATCTTGCAGCCACTTCAACTTGCATGTAGTGACCTTCATTAAACATAGCGGCAGCATAATTATCTTTTTTATCATTGAGTATTTGATAGCCCGGAGATGAGGTATAACTAAGCACAAAATCACCTTCACCTTTTAAGAATAATCCATACGCTTCACTCCAACCTTTTGTTACGGTTAAAGTTTTTTTTGCTATTTTTTCCCATGCATCAGCAGATTTATCGCCATACAATTTTTCAATCCACAGCATTAAACCAAGCCCCGGCGTACTGGTGCGAGGGTCTTGGTAAATAATTTTCCAATCATTTTTACTATCTAATAAAGCATCCATACTTGCTGGTGGTTGTTTAATTTTATTGGTGTCGTATATGAATGCAAAGTAACCATAGTCATAAGGAATGAAAATTGAACTATCCCACTCGATAGGTAGCTTCAGTGCATCTGTATTGATGTCAGCCTGAGCGAATAAGCCCGTTTTTTCAGCGGAATCTAACAGGTTATTATCTAAACCTAAAATGATATCCGCTTTGCTTTTCTTTCCTTCCATTCTCAGTCTATTTAGCAGAGCGACACCATCCCCTAATGCGACTATTTTTAATTCGCAGCCGCATTGAGCCTCGAAATTCTTTTTAATTTGTGGGCCAGGTCCCCACTCTGCCGCAAATGAATCATAGGTATAGACTGTGAGTGTCGGCTTATCAGCCCATGCTAATTGACTTAAACTGAGTGCACTAAGGGTAAAAATCGATGCTATAATTTTGTTTTTAAACATGCTTTTTCCTGCGCGAAAAGAAAGTGACACAGGATTTGAGGGAGAACCGGTGCAGACATGCAGGCGGTAGCTCAAATCCCTACGCCGGTATTAACCGGATCAGGTTCTACGGGTTATTTCTCAGCCTAAATACATTTGGCACCCCGTTGAGTCGCTTACTATTGTAGTGACTTCAGACATATCTGCAAACTGTATTGATATAGGTTTACCAGTTTGGGTATGTGTGAAACAATTAGGCATCTTTCAAATTTGGTTATTGAGGTAGTCTAGTGATTGATGATGATGGCTACCGCCCGAATGTAGGAATTGTAATTTGTAATCGGCAAGGGCAGGTTTTATGGGCCCGCCGCTATGGTCAACACTCATGGCAGTTTCCTCAAGGAGGCATCAATCCTGGGGAATCGCCAGAACAGGCGATGTATCGTGAGTTATACGAAGAAGTCGGGCTACAGCGTAAGGATGTCAGGTTATTGGCATCTACCCGTAATTGGTTACGTTACAAATTACCCAAGCGTTTGGTGCGTTGGGATACAAAACCTGTTTGTATCGGGCAGAAACAGCGTTGGTTTTTACTTCAACTTCAATGCAATGATGCCGATATAAATGTGCAGCGCAGTAAATCGCCAGAATTTGATGGCTGGCGATGGGTCAGTTATTGGTATCCTGTTAGGCAGGTGGTTTCTTTTAAACGGGAAGTTTATCGTCGTGTAATGAAAGAATTCGCTCCAATTGTTATGCCTTTGCAGGAACAGAAATTACCACAACGACCTATTTTTAATCACCGTAGGCGTGGAGCAAAATAGCCTATGCTGATGCATTTACGTGAAATTGTCGAAAAAGTGGCGATGGCGACAAGTTTGACCGATGCGCTAGAGGTATTGGTTAATGAAACCTGCAAAGCGATGCGAACTGATGTTTGTTCCATTTATTTAGCAGATCACCCTCGCCAATGCTATTACTTAATGGCAACCCGCGGGTTAAAAAAGCCTAGCGGGATTGCTATTCGTCTTGGTTTTGATGAGGGGGTAGTCGGTGCTGTTGGGCGTCAATCTGAAATGCTCAATTTGGCGGATATCCGTGAACATCCACAATATAAATTCTTACCGCAACTCAAAGAAGAACAACTGAAAGCTTTTTTAGGTGTACCGATTGTTTATCGACGCCAATTATTAGGTGTGTTGGTGGTACAACAGAAAGAAAAAAGGTTGTTTAACGAAACAGAAGAATCTTTCATGGTGACGTTGTCGATGCAACTCGCCGTGATTTTGTCACAAGCTCAAGCGAAAGGTATTTTCGGGCAATATCGGCAAAATAGAATTAAAGCCATCCCTGTTTCGCAGGGGATATCAATGGCTTATGGGTGGCAAGATAGTAGCCAACCATCTTTAGACAGTGTTTGCCAAGCGAGTACTATTGACATTAATGCTGAAAAACAACGTCTTACTAGTGCATTAGAAAGTGCAACAGCGGAATGCCGCCGAATTAGTAAACGCTTTATGGCAAGCTCCGCAAAAGAAAGTGCGGCAATATTTGACCTCTATAATCATTTGCTTAGTGATCCTCAGCTAAAAAAACATCTTTTTGCTGCCATTGAAGATAATGCCACGGCAGAGTGGGCGGTTAAAACCGTCATTGAAAATTATGTTGAGCAGTTTTCTCGTCTGCGTGACCTTTATTTAAGGGAGCGAAGCACTGACTTAAAAGCCTTGGGACAACGTTTATTATTTCACCTTGATGATTCATTAATCCCAAATGAACAATGGCCAGACCGTTTTATTTTAGTTGCAGATGAACTCAGTGCGAGCGTACTGGCTCAATTACCAATTGACCAACTTGCGGGTGTGGTGGTGCGTGATGGCGCGACGCATTCACATTCGGCCATTTTAATTCGAGCAATGGGGATACCTGCGATTATGGGGGCAGATATTGAGCCTTCATTATTGCATAACCATTATTTAATTTTGGATGGTTATCGCGGCGAAGTCTTTATTGAACCTGAAAGTCTGATTATTCATGAATATCAGCAAATCATTGAAGAAGAAAATGTGGTTAGCCGCTTAGCAGAAGGAACGCTAGAGCAAGATGCTGCACTTAAAGATGGTCAAAAAGTCAATATTTACCTTAATGCAGGCCTTAGTCCACGTTATGAGCAGCAAATTAATACGGGGGTTGATGGTGTTGGGTTATATCGTACCGAGCTTCCCTTTATGTTACATAATGGTTTTCCATCTGAAGATGAGCAAAAACAATTATATAAAGAAGTTCTGCAATTATTTCCCTCCAAACCTGTCGTATTGAGAACGCTCGATATTGGTGCGGATAAACAACTTTCCTATATGCCGATTAGTGAAGAAAACCCGAGTCTTGGTTGGCGAGGGCTCCGCATAATGCTCGATCAACCTGAAATCTTTCTGATTCAACTAAGAGCTATGTTGCGAGCAAATGCACTTTTAGGCAACCTACGCATTTTGCTGCCAATGGTAACAAGTATCAATGAAATTGATGAAGCTATTTCATTGATAAAAAGAGCGCAAGAAGAAGTTAGCATTTTATTATCAATGCCAATAACTATGCCGCAAGTTGGTATTATGCTTGAAGTACCATCATTGCTATTTTTGTTGCCAGAAATAAAAAAACGGGTTGATTTTATTTCTATAGGTACCAATGATTTTACACAATATTTACTTGCTGTTGACCGCAACAACACACATGTGGCGGCACTATATGATAATCTTCATCCTGCTGTTGTGCGCTTTTTAGCTCAAGTGAGTGAAGAATGTCAGCGGCTTAAATTGCCTGTAAGTGTTTGTGGCGAAATGGCAGGACAGCCATTGAGTGCGATGATACTCATTGCGTTAGGATATCGCTCTTTAAGCATGAGTGGCCGCAGTGTGCCACGTATGAAGTACTTGATTCGCCAGCTTGACCCAGTCTTGATGTCTGAATTAGTACCTAAATTGTTAGCAGCGGAAACCTGTGATAGTGTCCGGCATGAAGCTAGTGAGTTTATGGAGAAACACCATTTAGGTGGTTTTGTACGTGGTGGGATCTAGTTTTTTTCTATGGTCAAAATTATTTTGGTTCAGTGTTTAAATTAGCTTTAGCTAAATAATTTCGAGTATTAATAACGATATTTTTTGTTGTATGCTGCTGTGCGTTTTAGATAGATTGAAGAGTATTGAATTCGTTATAGTCGATGTATATCGGCTTAATTATTAAAAGTGGGGAACGATGAGTAACAGCTACTTAGCATTTCCGGAAATTGATCCTGTTATGTTCTCAATTGGGCCAGTATCGTTACATTGGTACGGCTTCATGTATCTTGTTGGTTTTGTTTTTGCACTTTGGCTTGCGGGACGTCGCGCTGCAAAGCCAAATAGTGGCTGGACAAAGAATGAAGTTGAAAATTTATTGTATATTGGCTTTGTCGGCGTATTTGTCGGTGGTCGACTTGGTTATGTTTTCTTTTATAACCTTCCTGTTTTTCTGGATGATCCCCTATATCTTTTCAAAGTTTGGGATGGTGGGATGTCATTCCACGGCGGTTTAATTGGTGTGATATGTGCCATGATGTGGTTTGCTCATCGTACTCGTCGTCGCTTTTTACAAGTTTCTGATTTTGTTGCGCCACTGATTCCGTTTGGCTTAGGCATGGGTCGTATTGGTAACTTTATTAATGGGGAATTATGGGGGCGTGTGACGCTAGATACACCTTGGGCATTTTTATTCCCTCATTCACGTAGTGAGGATATCCAACTAGCGGCACAAGATCCCTCATTATTGCCTATTCTAGAGCAATATGGCATGTTACCAAGACACCCATCACAGCTTTATGAAATGTTTTTAGAAGGTATTGTTCTATTTCTTATTCTTAATTTATTTGTCAGAAAACCACGCCCAATGGGCAGTGTTTCTGGACTATTCTTGATTGGCTATGGTGCGTTTAGAATAATTGTTGAATTCTTTAGGCAGCCGGATGCTCAATTAGGGTTATTTGATGGTATTAGTATGGGGCAAATTTTATCTATCCCAATGATTATTATTGGTATTTTAATGATAATGTGGTCATATAAATACGGTAAAAATGTTCCTGCACATAAGCCAATTAAAGAGTCCGAAAGTCGAAAGTAAATTCTATTTTGAGCTAGTTTGATATGATATTTAATAGGTAAGTGAAATAGAAAGTATCAAACTAGCGATTTAAGTTATTTGAATAAGAGAGTAATTATGAAGCCGTACCTTGAATTGTGCCAACGTATCATCGATGAAGGGCAATGGGTTGAAAACAAACGCACAGGTGTTCGCTGTTTAACTGTTATCAATGCCGATCTTGAATATGATGTGGGCAATAATCAATTCCCTTTAATTACGACTCGTAAAAGCTTTTATAAAGCGGCAATTGCTGAGCTTCTTGGTTACCTCCGTGGTTATGATAATGCCGCACAATTTCGTGAAATTGGCTGCAACACATGGAACGCCAATGCGAATGAAAATCAAGCATGGTTAAATAACCCTCATCGTAAAGGTGAAGATGACATGGGGCGCGTATATGGCGTTCAGGGACGCTCATGGCAATGCCCAGATGGAACTCACCTTGATCAACTGAAAAAAGTGGTTAATAACTTAAAAAATGGTATTGATGACCGCGCGGAAATCATCACTTTTTATAACCCTGGTGAATTTGAAATGGGCTGCTTACGTCCCTGCATGCATACTCATACTTTTTCACTATTGGGTGATACTCTCCACTTAACATCTTATCAGCGCAGTTGTGATGTTCCGCTTGGCCTTAATTTTAATCAAGTTCAGTGCTTTGTTCTACTTGCTTTAATGGCACGAATCACAGGACATAAAGCAGGTAAGGCTTATCATAAAATTGTGAATGCACATATTTATGAAAATCAATTGTCTTTAATGAGAGATGTTCAGCTAAAACGAGCCCCTTTTGCATCTCCTTCATTGTTTATCAATCCTCAAATTAAATCACTGGAAGATCTTGAAACTTGGGTAACGACAGATGACTTTACTCTAGAAGGGTATCAGTGCCATGAGGCCATAAAATACCCTTTCACGGTCTAATTAACTGAGAGTAAGTTACTACTATGGCGGTTTCACCTTGTAGGCCGCCTTAAAATTCCTACTTTGGCATATCATTTTTCCCTCCTTGTGTTGTTTTTTTGCTGTTTGGTGAGTTCATCTTGATTTTTTATTGCAATATTTTCTCGTGTTTATTTTCAATCAGTCATTTTTTTGTGAAACGCCTCGTAAACTTTGTTGAATATCATGGGTAACTAGATATTGGGTTGCGAAGCGCTACACAATGGGCAAAGAAGTCACTCGTCAGGTTAATTTTTTTTGCCAATATCCACTGAGAGTATGGAAAGTGGGGGTGAGACTATGAAATTAGGGCGAGAAAGTGAGCTAAAAGGGTTCACTTTAATTGAAATTCTTGCAGTGCTATTTATTTGTTCTTTCACAACTGGGTCTGGTTTATATCATTGGCAAAAGCAACTTGAGAAACATCGGTTAATCGATGCGGCTAGGCAAATTTCAGAGTTTATTTATAGTCAGGTGATAGAGGGGATCTATTTAAATCGATATCAAATTTTATCTGTTAAGGTGGCGAAAGTCGATTGGGAACTAGTTGTCAGTGATGCTAATACCAACCAGGAAGTTGGTAAGATTACAGGCAAAAAGCATCCAGGAATAGAAATGAGTAAGGCTAGTCGCTCTTCTGTACAACTGTATGGAAAACAAGGTACTAGCCGCGCATTTAGTGTTGAGTTAAAGAATAAAAATGCAGCTATTACTGTTTATGTGTCTGCATTAGGCCGCATTAGGATTTGTAGCCATCAAAAACTAGTTGGAATAGCAAAATGTTGACTCATTTGAATGTGGATAAAGTCAAACAGCATGGTTTTTCACTTGTTGAAATGTTAATTGCAATGGCTATTAGTAGCCTGGTGTGTATTTCAGCTATGAGTGCTCTACCTATGTTATTTAAGCAAACATATCGGTCATATTTTCAATATCAATTAGATAGGGATGTCAGACATGTGTTGTTGAATATGGAAAAGGATTTTAGAAGGATTGGTTATTGTGGCAACAAATATTGTGAAGGTGAGCCCATAAAAATCACGTCTAAGCTTTTCAGCCAAGAGAATAACTCGTGCATTATATTCGCTTATGACCAAGATTTATCCGGGAAATGGGTAGATAGAAAACCCAAAGTCGTTGATACAGATTATTTTGGTTATCGATTCAATAATGGAAAATTAGAGTCTAATAGAAATGTTAGCCACTGTGATGGAACTCGGTGGCAATCATTATTTGACGCAAATTTAATTAACGTCAAAAAATTAGCATTCAGTTGGCTTGAAGCTTCTCAGTTACTTGAAATGGTTATGAGTTTAGAAACTAAGTTACTTCCTAATCATACCTTTAACTACCGAATACTCGTATTGGTTAGGAACTTATGATGGTATCAATTAAGGGGCAAAAAGGGAGTGTCGCACTGTTTACTGTGGTTATTCTTATGACTATAGGCTTGCTGCTGATCAAATCATTGCATTTTTTTCAAGAACGGGCTCATGACGAATTACAAAAAGAAATAAAATATTTTGAGGCGTTCAATAAAGCAGAATCAGCCCTTGCATGGGGACTGACATTACAGTGGGATATAAACACGAACAATTTTAGACATTGGTCTTGTCAGCAAGAAGCAACTGAGAAATGGGAAAGCTGCTTAAAACACGATAAAGGGAAAAATTTCGTCTTATCAGGGAAAAGCCCTTTTCGGAACGGAAAAGATATTAAAGTATATCAATGGGTTATTTTTGATTTTGAAAGAAAACAGTTTTTTCCCCGAAAAAATGGTTGGTTGGATTATTGTCCGGTTGTAAAAAAAGGATTTTGCGAGTGAGGAAAAATCAACAAGGGTTTGTATTAATCGAATCGATAATATCGATAGTTATTTTTGCTATTTCCTTGACTGCTTTGCTAAACTATTCACAATATATCATATTGAATTTTAATAAATTATATAAAAGCTCAGTCGCGATAAGGGAGTTACATAGTACACTGGAGAAACGAGGTAAATTTGGGGGGATAATATCTATGGGGAAAACTCCTTCCATTGATACGAATTTGCGTTACCCTGATTGGAAAATACAACACATAGCTTTATCGCGAACGGATAATTGTGCGGAATTAACGGTTTTGTTAGCTATCGATATGCGACCATTATCATTAAGTCGCTGGAATTGCTCAATAGGAGAGCGGTATGTTTCAGGTTTATCATTCTAATCAATTAGATTTATTAAAAGAGTTAATTGCTCATTTAATGAAAAATGAACCGCTTTCTCATCCTTTTGAGCAAGAAATTGTTTTAGTACAAAGTCCGGGAATGTCCCAGTGGCTACAAATTGAGTTAGCTAAAAAATTCGGTATAGCTGCAAATATTAATTATCCATTACCAGCCACATTTATCTGGGACATGTTTAGACGAGTACTCCCAGAAATACCGAAAGAAAGCGCTTATACGAAGCAAGCAATGACATGGAAATTAATGACTATATTACCTAGTGTTATTGCTGAAGATGAGTTTGAGCCTTTAAGGTATTACCTGCAACAAGATACTGACAAACGTAAACTTCATCAACTTGCTGGTAGGATTGCTGACTTATTTGATCAGTACTTAGTTTACCGCCCACAGTGGATTGAAAAATGGCAACAAAATGAGTTAATAGATGACTTAAGCTCGAATCAACTCTGGCAAAAACGATTATGGCAGTGCCTTGTTGATTATTCTAATCAGCTAAATCAGCCCCCGTGGCATCGAGCAAACCTATATCAAAATTTTATTGATAAGCTATCTTCAACACCCGCTTTAGGTAGCATGCTGCCAAAGCGTATTTTCATTTGCGGTATTTCATCACTTCCTCCCGTATATTTGCAGGCTCTTAACGCGATAGCGAAATATACTGATGTTCATTTAATGTTCACTAACCCATGTCGTTACTATTGGGGAGACATTCAAAGCGCATCATTTTTAGCTAAGTTGCAGCAACGAAAATTGCGTCATTATATTGATAAGCACGAAATATCTCGCTTCAAGATGACAGAACATATCCCTAACTTATTTAATGAAAATGGTGAGCAAGATATTGCTAACCCATTACTTGCATCGTGGGGGAAATTAGGTAGAGATAACTTATACTTTGTCTCTCAAATTGACAGCGCTAATGAAATATCTGCTTATGTAGATACGAACAGAGCGAATTTATTAGAAAATATACAACAAGATATTTTAGATCTTGAAAACCATGCTCAGTTAGGAACTACATTAGAAAATTATGAAACGAGCTTGGGTAAGCGAGTCATTAATGAGCAAGATGACTCTATAACTTTTCATTTATGTCATAGTGCACAGCGGGAAGTTGAAGTACTACAAGACCACCTTTTGGCATTGTTTGAACGCGACCCATCATTAACACCTCGTGACATTATTGTTATGGTTGCAGATATTGATAACTATGCCCCATATATTCAGGCTGTTTTTGGTCATTCAGCTTCTTCTCGTTATATTCCATTTTCGATTTCAGATAGAAAAGCTTTACAAGCACACCCGATTTTACAAGCCTTTATTACGTTATTGGATTTACCTCAAAGTCGTTTTTCAACAGAACAAGTTCTCGCGCTGCTTGAGGTCTCTGCTTTTTCACATCGATTCGGTATTGATGAGAACGAATTAAGTTTATTGCGCCGATGGGTTAATGAATCTGGTATCCGCTGGGGGCTTGATGACGATAATGTGCGCTCTTTTGCATTACCTGTTATTGGGCAAAATACATGGGAGTTTGGCTTAAGTAGGATGCTACTTGGTTATGCTATGGACAGTCGAAATGGCCCGTGGAATGGGGTGCTACCATATGATGAGTGTAGTGGCTTAGCAGCTCAATTAGCTGGAAAGTTAGCTTTATTAGTTAATACACTCAGAGAATGGCGAACATTATTAGAACAAGAACGCTCATTGAGCGAATGGAAAAGTCTCTGCCAGCAGTTACTTGATAACTGTTTCATGATTGATAGTGAAACTGAATTGGTATTAACGTTACTAACAGAGCAATGGCACCAAGTTATTGATAATGCGATAGAGTCGGGATATGAAAAATGCATTCCAGTACGTTTGATTCGTGATGAACTTTCTGTTCGCTTTGATGATGAAAAAATAAGTCAACGTTTCTTAGCCGGGGCTATTAATTTCTGTACTTTAATGCCAATGCGCTCAGTGCCTTTTAAAGTCGTTTGTTTACTTGGTATGAATGATGGGGCATACCCGCGAAACATCCCTCCGTTAGGTTTTGATTTAATGGCGGAAAAACCTGTTCGTGGTGATAGAAAGCGTCGAGATGATGATCGCTATCTCTTTTTGGAGGCATTAAATTCTGCGGCTAAGCAATTGTATATTAGTCATATAGGGCTTTCGATTCGGGATAACCAACCTTGCAACCCATCGATATTAGTGACTGAATTACTTGACTATATTTGCCAGAGTTTCTGTTTAGTTGGAGATGAGTCTTTAACGATAGATGAAAGTGCTAAACGTTTAAGTGAGCACTTAATTATCCAACATAACAGAGTTCCTTTTGCACAAGAGAATTTTTTGCCTGAATCTCCTTATCAAAGCTTTGCTAGTGAGTGGTTACCTGCGGCAAAAACAGAAAGCAAAATGGATATACCATTCTGTTCAGTGCTTGAAACACGAGATCCTATTACGGAAATTTCTTTAGAGCAGCTATTACGCTTCTATCGCCATCCTATTCGTGCGTTTTTTCAACAAAGATTGAAAGTTCATTTTTCAATTGAAGAAACAGAATTACCAGAAGAAGAGCCATTCACTCTTGGTCGTTTACAACGATATAAAATTAATGATCAAATCTTAGATTTACTTGTCAAAGGTGAGAATCCAGAACCTTTGTATTCTGCATTGAAAGCTTCAGGGCAACTACCTGCTAAGCAATTTGGTCAACTTTTTTGGGAGCAACAGCTAAAAGAGATTTCTCCCTTAGCTGAAAAGATTAAAGAGTATGAAATGCCATTTTTTGATTATCCTTTTAGTTGTGACATAAATGGCATCAAGGTCACAGGGCTACTTAAAAATGTGCATGAAACAGGCTTGTTACGCTATCGACCTGCTTATCTTACTGCTAATGATGGAGTACAGCTATGGATTGAACACTTATTATTTAATCTGTTAGTTGGCGAAGGAGAAAGTCTTTCATTAGGCAGGGACAATAGTATCTGGCAGTTCTCATCTATCAGTAAAGAGGACGCGTTAGGGTACTTACAAGACTTAATTGCAGGGTATTGTGAAGGGTTTGATGCACCATTAATTTTATTAAACCAGAGTGGTTGGAATTGGATTACAGCTTGCTTTGATAAAAAGGCCAAACAGTATGATTTTTCTAGTGAAGAGACTCAACAAAAAGCATTGTCTACATTGGTTCAAAGTTTGCAAGGAAGCCAGATGAAAAAAGGTGATATGGAAGATGATTATGTACTAAGAGCTTGCAGAAACATTGATAATACGCTTATCCAATCGCTTTTATTAAACACTCAACGGTTTTTATTGCCGATGACAAAATACTTGAAATAAAGGGAGAACACCAAAGGATGCAATATTTATCCAAAAAAATCGCCCATCTATTCTTATTATTCACCATATTGGTGTGTGGTAGTGCGATAGCTGCGCAACCGCTCTGGCAATTATTACCAGAAACTATCAATAAGAGTGAAAGGGACCCGCGAGAATATAAGGCAATAAAACTACACAATGATATGATAGTCTTATTGGTTTCTGATGCTAAAGCGACAAAATCGTTGGCTGCAGTATCGATTCCTGTAGGAAGCATTGAAAACCCTGATAGCCAATTAGGGTTAGCCCATTATTTGGAACATATGGTCTTAATGGGGTCTAAAAAATACCCTGAGCCTAGTAGTTTTTCTGAATTCTTACAAAAACATGGTGGTAGTCATAACGCAAGTACCGCTTCTCATCGTACTGCCTATTATTTTGAAGTTGAAAACGGTGCATTAGCGGAAGCAACAGATAGATTAGCCGATGCTTTAGCGGAGCCACTTTTAGACCCAGTTAATGCAGATAAAGAGCGTAATGCGGTTAACGCAGAGCTAACAATGGCTCGTTCTCGTGATGGCATGCGTATATGGCAGGTACGCTCTGAAACATTGAACCCTCAGCATCCTAACTCGCGTTTTTCAGGGGGCAATTTAGATACATTAAAAGATAAAGCCAATAGTAAATTACAAGATGAACTAGTGGGTTTTTATAAACATTACTATTCAGCGAACTTAATGAATGGTGTGCTATATGGTGATCAATCGATTGAATCATTAGCAAAAATTGCCCAAGATACATTCGGGCGTATTCCTAATTTTAATGCAACAGTGCCTTCCATTGATGTGCCCGCAGTGACAGATAAAGAAAAAGGCATCATCATTCACTATGTTCCCGCCCAACCGCAAAAAGCTATACAAATTGAATTTAGTATTAAAAATAATATGGCGGATTTTCGCAGTAAAAGTGATAGCTATATTAGTTACTTAATTGGTAATAGAAGCCCTGGTACACTGGCTGATTGGCTAATCTCGCAAGGGCTTGCGGAAGGAATTAGTGCTAATAGCTCTCCTAACTCGGACAGAAATTATGGTTCTTTCTCTATTTATGTCACGCTTACCGATAAAGGTTTACAAGAGCGAGATCAAATAATAGCGGCTATTTTTTCCTACATTGATTTAATTAAACGCGATGGTGTGAACAAAAATTATTTTGATGAAATAGCGAAAGTACTTAACCTGTCATTCCGTTATGGTTCAATTGTAAGAGATATGAATTATATCGAATGGCTATCTGATCAAATGATTGACGTACCTGTTAATCATGTACTTGATTCAGATTATATTGCTGACAAATATAACCCAGAGGCCATTACTCAACGGTTATCTGAATTGAAAGCGCAAAATGCGCGAATTTGGTTTATTAGCCCAGACGAACCAAGCAACAAAAAAGCATATTTCGTTGATGCACCATACCAAGTTGACAAAATCACAAAAAAACAATTTGCTGATTGGGCTAATTTAGAGTCCAAAATGACATTCAAGTTGCCAATATTGAACCCATACATTGCGGATAAGTTAACATTAATTAAAACGGACAAAGTTTATAAGCATCCTGAATTTATTTATCAGGAAGGTAACACTCGCGTTTTATATATGCCGAGTCAATATTTTGCTGATGAGCCTAAGGCTAGCATTACCTTAGCATTACGTTCTAATCAAGGTGATAAGGACGCTAAGGCGCAAGTCACTGGTGATTTACTGCAATATATTTCATCTTTAAAGATGGATGAGTTGCAATATCAGGCATCTGTGGCTGGCATGTCGGTTTCTGTATCTCAGGGGATTGGTTTGCAGCTTAATGCAAGTGGTTATACACAGCATTTACCTGAGCTCTTTTTATCGATGACTAAGTTATACCTTAGTTTTGAACCTACAGAGCAGGAGCTAACTCAAGCTAAGTCTTGGTATAAAGAGCAAATTGCGGTTGCTAATAATGCCAAAGCTTATGAATTGGCGATGCAGCCGTTGCAGCGTATTAATAGTGTCCCTTACTTTGAACAAGAACAGCGTTTAGCGGAGCTAGATAAAATTTCACTGCAAGATATTACTCATTATCGACAAATGCTGGTGAAAAGTGCTGCATTACAAGCTTTGGTATTTGGAAACATCACTGAATCACAAAGTATTAAGACAATTAAAGATGCACAACAGTTACTCAAAAGTGAGGGAACTAGCTGGTGGCGTGGAGATATTGTTGTTATTGATAAAAATTACTTAGCAGATTTCCATAAGCGGGGTAATAGTAGCGATAACGCACTTGCAGAAATTTTCATTCCAGATGGCTACAGTCGTATTGATGGGGCTGTGCTATCAGGCATTCTTGCTAAAATTATTCAGCCTTGGTTCTATGATCAATTAAGAACGAATGAGCAGTTAGGTTATGCCGTATTTGCCTTTAAAGCTGGGCTTGGCGATCAATGGGGCATGGGTTTTTTACTACAAAGTAATGTTAAAACACCTGATTATCTGAATACACGCTATCAAAATTTTTATACCCAAGCATTGGCGAAATTGAAAAATCTCCCTACTGATGAATTTAACCAATATAAACTCTCTATAATTACTGAAATGAACCAGCCACCTCAGACGTTCTATGAGGAAGTCGGACGCTACTCATCTGATTTTTCTCGTAATATTTTTAGTTTTGATACTCGAGATAAAGTATTGGCTAAATTAAGTTCGGCGACTAAAGAACAAATTATTGAATATTACGAAAATGCAGTTATTAAGCACAAAGGATTGGCGTTAACGTCTCAGGTAATCGGTCAAGGCGTAAATGAGAAGTCTGGTTATGCTAAATTGAAAGATTGGGTATTTTACTCAACAGCCTCAGAACTACAGAAAATTTTACCTATAAAGGAAGATGCGGAGTGAATAAAATGCAGATAGAGCCCCAATTGCTTAATGTATTTTCTTTACCTCTAAAGGGGCAGAGACTGATAGAAGCCTCTGCTGGAACAGGTAAAACTTATACTATAGGGATACTCTATCTGCGGCTTTTATTAGGGTTGGGGGGAGAGAATGCTTTTCCCCGCCCTTTAAGTGTGGAAGAAATTTTAGTCGTAACATTCACAGAAGCTGCAACGAATGAATTACGTGGACGTATTCGTCAGCGTATTCATGAAATGCGATTAGTTTGTTTAAGAAATGGTGTAGGGTTTGAATCACAACCCGAGTATTTAACATTATTGGCTGAATTGACGGATGAAACTCAAAGAAAATTTGCACAAGAGTGGTTATTAGCAGCAGAAAGACAGATGGATGAGGCTGCTATTTATACTATCCATGGTTTTTGTCAGAGAATGTTAGTTCATAATGCATTTGAATCGGGTGTGTTATTTGAACAAACGATGATCCAAGATGAATTTCCTATTCAGAAGCAAGCTTGTGCAGATTTTTGGCGACGTCATTTTTACCTTTTAGACTACTCTATAACAAAAGTCATCCAGTCATTATGGGCAGGTCCAGAGCCATTATTAGCTGAAATACGACCTTTTTTGCAGGGTGATATTCCTCAAATTATTAATCAGCCAAAACAAGTTGAAACCATAGAGACCCGACATCAACGGCTTATCTCTTTAATTGAGTCGGTGAAAGCGTCATGGTTAGAAAGCTGTGCTGATTTTGATAAGCTAATTACAAACTCTGATGTCGACAAACGAAGTTATAGTTCTCGTTTTCTACCTGCATGGTTAACAAAGATAGGTCAATGGGCTGAAGAACCAACAGAAGATTACCAGTTACCTAAAGATCTTGTCCGTTTCTCTCAAACGGTATTGCATGAAAAATCAAAGAGTGGTTTTGGACCAGAGCATCTAGTCTTTCAATATATAGATGACCTATTATCTCAATCATTGACACTTAAAGATCTTATTATTCCACAGGCTATTTCAGAGGTCAGGGAAACAATTGCTCGTGAAAAACATAGCCGAGGGGAAATGGGGTTCGATGATCTACTTACCCGGCTAGATAATGCCCTTAGCCAAGAAAGTGGAAAGTTTCTAGCTCAAGCAATTAGTCAACGCTTTCCAGTCGCAATGATTGATGAGTTTCAAGATACGGATGCTCAGCAATATCGTATTTTTCAACGAATTTACCGCGGTGTGGATAGTTGCGCATTACTCTTTATTGGCGACCCTAAACAGGCTATTTATGCATTTCGTGGTGCTGATATTTTTACTTATATTGAAGCAAAAAGAGAAGTTAGTGCTCACTACACATTAGAAACTAACTATCGCTCATCTAAAAATATGGTTGAAGCGGTTAATCACTTTTTTGGTCGCTGCGACTCGCCATTTATTTTTGAACAAATTCCTTTTCAGCCTGTTAATTTTGCGCCACAAAATAATGGAAAAAAACTAATTGATGATGGCAATGAGGTTAAAGCTCTAACCTTTTGGTTAATGGAGGCTGAAGGTGTTTCTGTCGCAGAATATGAACAAACAACTGCATCACAGTGCGCGGTGCAGATCGCGCAGTATTTACAAGGTGGACTAGAAGGAAAGACTTATTTTGATAATAAGGGGGAGCGTGTTCCTGTTACTGCTTCAGATATTACTGTTTTGGTGCGCAGTAGACGCGAAGCGGTACTGATTCGTGATGCTTTAAATCGTTTGAATATACCTTCTGTGTTTCAATCTAATCGAGAAAGTGTATTTTCTACACCAGAAGCTAAGGATTTATTGTGGTTGCTACAAGCAGTACTTGCTCCAGAAAAAGAACGCGTTTTACGCAGTGCACTCGCAACAGGAATATTCGGCTTAACCGCGAAGCAGATTGATGATCTTAACCATAATGAGACTGCCTGGGAAAAATTAGTGGATGAGTTTGCCCGTTATGCCACGGTTTGGCAAAAACGAGGTGTGCTCCCCATGTTACGAATGGTAATGGCACAAAGGCATATTGCAGAAACATTGTTATCTGGAATTGATGGCGAGCGTCGATTAATGGATGTTATGCATATAGGTGAGCTATTACAGGAAATGTCCCTTCAGCTTGAAGGTGAGCACGCACTAACCCGTTGGTTAGCGCAGCAAATCGCCCATCCAGACCATCAATCGGATGCACAGCAGATGCGATTAGAAAGTGATAAACATTTAGTACAAATTAGCACCATTCATAAATCGAAAGGGCTTGAATACAAAATTGTTTGGTTACCTTTTGCAAGCAACTTTTTACCGCAATCAAAAGGCCTATATCATGATAGAGCAGACTATGGCACCCGATTGGATTTAGACGATAGCGAAGAAACTGTAAAGTTAGCCGATGAAGAGCGTCTGGCGGAAGATCTGCGGTTATTGTATGTGGCACTGACTAGGGCTATTTATCATTGCAGTGTAGGAATTGCGCCTCTTATTAAGGGTAACAGGAAAAAAAGTGGTGAGACAGACTTACATTTATCGGCACTTGGATATGTGATTCAAAATGGGCAAGCTGGAGACAGTGTGTTACTTAGTCAGTGTTTAGGTGAGCTAAGTAACGAGGTCATAAATGTTACTGTGATTGATACGCCTACATTTGAACGTTTATCATTAGCACAAAATGATAGCCAGCAATTATCGGCTAGAATGGTTACGCGTTATTTTGATGATCATTGGCGTGTTACTAGCTATTCAGGGTTAAGTTATGGTGCGAGCCACATAGAAGAAGAACGTGCTGTATCGGCAATTCAATTCGCTAACTCATTAGCTCCAAACATGGATATTGAAGTAAGTGTCGATGTTGAACAGCAGGAAGAAGAAAACAGTGCCTATCTGACTCCCCATCAATTTCCTAAAGGTGCATTTCCGGGGACATTTTTACATAGTCTAATGGAAGATGTCGATTTCTCTATAGAACCATCGATTCAGTGGTTGGAAGAGCAATTGATAGCCTCTGGGTTTGATATTCAATGGGCCCCCATGTTACAAAAATGGCTAAATGCGATTGTGCAGGCTCCATTATCTGATGATGGTTTATGCTTATCTGCATTACAACCACAAAATCAACTTGATGAAATGCAGTTTTACATACCTATTGAATCGATATTGAGTGCGAGCCACTTAGATGCCATTAGCCACCAATATGATCCTTTGTCTCAACGTTGTCCGCCACTAAACTTCGATAAGGTACAAGGAATTTTAAAAGGGTTTATTGACCTAACATTTTATTGGAATGGAAGATTCTATCTTCTTGATTATAAGTCAAATTACCTTGGGGAAGACGCAAGTTTTTATACCCAAGAGGCGATGGCTGAGGCCATGATTGACCACCGATATGATTTACAGTACCAATTATATTCATTGGCATTACACCGCTATCTAAAACAAAGAATGCCTGACTATGACTACGAAATTCATTTTGGTGGTGTGTATTACCTATTTCTGAGGGGAATTGATCATACGCAGCCAAATAATGGTGTCTTTTTTTATCGTCCGTTATCTGCTTTTATTGAGAGACTAGACTTGCTATTTAGAGATGTGCAAGAAAGGGAGCTAGTTTAATGAAGACATTGTTTGATAAGGCGATAGAGGAACGCGTCTTCACTCCGCTTGATGTGCAATTTGCCTACAGCATTGCCAGTGATGAAAACCCGATATTGCTGATGGTAGCCGCGCTACTTAGTGCGGAGACGATGACAGGCCATGTTTGCTTAGCATTATCTGATATTAAAATTGAAAAGTTGTTTGCAGGGCGTCATCCTGACCTTGCTACGGAATTTTGGCAGAAAACAAAGGCAACGGATGAGCAAACAATCTATCAGGCTATACTAAAAGAAGATGCGGTTTCATTAAATACAGAAAACAAGGCATCTCCATTAATACTGTCAGGGGATTACTTATATTTTCAACGAATGTGGCAGTACGAACAGTATGTTGCTCACTTTTTTTCGGATGCTTCAATTAGCAGTCCAAATGTCCATCAAATAAAGGCTGTTCTCGATAGCTTATTTCCTATCTCTACTGAAATCGATTGGCAGAAAATTGCTGCTGCAGTTGCGGTAACAAGCAAAGTATCTGTCATCTCAGGGGGGCCGGGGACAGGGAAGACGACTACTGTAGCTCGAATTCTCGCGGCTATAATCAAGCTAGAAAATCAGCAAGATCATAAAATACGTATTGAATTGGCGGCTCCAACAGGAAAAGCTGCTGCAAGACTGACTGAATCTTTAGGCGAGGCAATGAAAAATATGCCTTTAACTGAGGTTGAGCGCGAAGTGCTACCGAACCAAGCGAAAACATTACATCGCTTATTAGGTGCTCAACCGGAAAGCCAGCAATTTCGTTATCATAGGGACAACCGATTATCGCTTGATGTACTCATTGTAGATGAGGCTTCAATGGTTGATTTACCTATGATGGGTAAGTTACTTGAGTCATTGCCTGAAAATGCAAGATTAATTTTTCTGGGTGATAAAGACCAGCTTGCATCTGTTGAAGCTGGAGCTGTATTAGGTGATATCTGTCAATTTGCTGATAATGGTTATAGCCCCGAGCGAGCAAGAGAACTCTCAGATTTAACGGGGTATTCGTTGACTGATTATACCTCACTGACAGGCCCAGTTATTCGCAATAGCCTGTGTTTACTACGTAAAAGTTATCGCTTTTCCGCAGATTCAGGTATTGGTCAGCTAGCGTTTGCAGTAAATGAGGGGGATGCGACTAAGGTACAAAAGATACTTAATCAAGAAAGATTTGATGTGCATAACTATGTACAAGAGACTGCGGATGATTATGCGAAAATTTTATTAGATGCATGTGAAAATTATAAAGACTATTTATTAGCAGTTAAATCGAAGGAAACGCCAGAGCGTATATTGCAAAAATTTAACCACTACCGGTTATTGGCAGCTTTACGAGATGGACCATTTGGTGTTGTTGGTCTTAACGATAAATTAGAAAAACTGTTACATCGCCAAGGATTAATTAACCGTCCTTATAATTTATTAAATAAGCATTATGCAGGTAGACCAATAATGATCAACCGTAATGATAGCCCTCTAGGGTTATTTAATGGCGATATCGGGATTATATTGCCAGATGAAGAAAATGCGTTAAGAGCCTATTTTCAGTTTCCTGATGGTACTATTCGTGGCGTGCAGCCGAATCGGTTGCCATCACATGAAACGGCTTATGTGATGACAGTCCACAAATCACAAGGTTCAGAGTTTGCCCATACCGCATTGGTGTTACCGCAAGTATATTCCCCTGTCATAACTCGTGAACTCGTCTATACCGCTATCACTCGAGCGAAGAAAGAGTTGTCACTTTACGGTAGCCTAAAAGTATTGCGTCGGGCCATTGAAACGCCAACGAAAAGGCGCAGTGGTTTGGCAGTTCAGCTAATATAGTTAAAACACGTTTTAAGCTATAGAGACAAATGATTTATAACCATTATTAAGGGTAATGAGATGGATAACCAGCAAGAAATGACAGCAATTACAGTGACATTAAATGCAAGGCTTGAGCCTGTTAGACGTGCAGACTTAGAAGATGCATTTGATGAAGTCATGAAAAGCATGGGTAAAGATATCCATGTCACAGGTGGTGGAACACTGTTAGGTGATAATGGTGAGGCTCAAGAGTGTGATATAGAAATCGCTGTAGCTGATGCTAGTGATGAAAATCTTAGTTTAATCATCCAGTTGTTTTCGTCTATGTTAGCACCAAAAGGTTCGCGTTTATTTATTCATAGTGAAGATATGCGAATCGATTTTGGTAATGATGAAGGGCTAGCGGTTTATTTTAATGGTACAGAATTAGCCGATGAAGTTTATGAAAATAGTGATATTAATGAGGTTTTCGACGTACTTGATGATGCTGTTGAAGATATCGGGAGCATTCACGGTGTATGGGATGGTCCAACAGAAACGGCATTTTATTTCTATGGTTCGTCATTCGCAGAAATGGAAGCTGCAATAAAGCCTCATTTAGAATCAATTCCTTTATGCCAAAAAGCCCGAGTTGTCCAAATCGCATAAGGTGAATGCGTTTTGTGATTAACTTAAGTCCCTAAATTATATCTCTATGTATAATTTAGGGACTAACACATAACTGTTTAATTAAACGAGTTAATTATTTATCTGATTGATTTTTTAAATCTAAAATTAAAATTTTAGATTTGCGTTGGTAGTTATATAACGCTTGCTTTTTCAATGGCAGCATTTCAATTTCAGCAGGGGTGAAGCCGCGCTCTTGGAACCAATGGATACTGCGGGTAGTTAAAACAAACAATTTTTCTAAGCCAAATTGTTTTGCTTGTACAGCAATACGGTGAAGTAATTCTTCTCCACGGGACGAACTACGATAGTCAGGATGAACGGCTACACACGCCATCTCCCCCAACTTTTCTTCTGGATAAGGGTAAAGAGCTGCACAGGCGATGACTAAATTATCTCGTTCAATAATAGTGAATTTATCTATTTCCATCTCAAGTTGTTCACGGGAACGGCGAACTAAAATACCCTGTTGTTCCAGAGGGCGGATAAGCTCTAAAATTCCACCAATATCATTGATATTTGCACGGCGAATTTGTTCTGCGCTTTCCATTACTATTTGTGTTCCAATACCATCACGTGAGAAAAGCTCCTGAATCAAAGAGCCGTTTTCTTGATAACTTAATAAGTGACTACGGCGGACACCGCGACGGCAGGCTTTTGCTGCACCACGCAGGAAACGTACTGTTCCTGAATAGTAATCCCCTTCCGATTCAAGTTCCTGAATACGATTTTCCGCTTCATTAGGGAATAATTCAGAAAGAATATTACCTTCTTTATCCGTTACACCTTGAGAAGAACAGAAACCGATAAGTTTTTCCGCTTTTATTTTAACGGCTAACTGGGTGGCTATTTCTTCTGATGTAAGATTAAAGCTTTCCCCTGTTACCGAAACAGCAACAGGGCCAATTAAAACAATGGAGCCATTATCTAGTTGATTATTAATAGCTTCTTCATTGATTCGACGGATTCTACCACTATGGCAATAGTCAACACCATCATCAATTCCCAATGGTTGAGCAATCACAAAGTTGCCGCTTACCACGTTTATGTGTGCACCTTGTAAAGGCGTGTTACTTAAACTCATTGATAGCCGAGCAGTAATATCTAATTGTAAAGCGCCTGATGCTTGTTTTACATATTCAAGTGTATTCGCATCAGTGACTCGTGTATGTTTATGATAAATGGCATCATAATTGTGTTCAGCTAAGATGTCTTCAATTTGTGGGCGAGCACCATAAACGACGACAATTCGAATGCCTAAACTATGAAGCAATCCTATGTCATTGACAATGCTAGGAAAGTTTCCATGCGCAATCGCTTCTCCACCAAGCATAATAATGAATGTTTTGCCGCGGTGGGCGTTTATATAAGGGACCGAATGGCGAAACTCATCGACCAATTCGGTACTGCGCTCTTTCATAATAACCCTCTTAAGTGAATTTTTATTCGATAATAATGTATTTTTATTCTTTTTATCAGAAGATATCAAGTAAAAGATGGGATAAAAAAAGTAACAATTTTATTTTTAACGTTTACATATCTCTAAATTTAACTATATATACTCTACGCAAACGAGATTGCATAAAATTGACACAGAAAGTCACTCACAAATGTTTTTTATAAGTATGATTTGTTTGTATTCATAGCACTAACCCCATAGTTGTATTGATATATTCTTAATGACAGAGTGCAAATGATTAGTTAGAGTGCATATTTCAGGCCAAATAATTGGCAATTATTCTAAAATCACCTTTTATCAGTTCTAGGTTCGGAATTATTGATGAGTCAGCAAGATCACAACCAATCGAAGCGTCGTTTTATACAGGGCGCAGCTGCAGTTATGTTACTGAGCATAAGCCCATTCGGTTTTTCTGCGAATAGCAGCGTGGTTGCTGTACGTATATGGCCGGCGTCGAGTTATACTCGAGTCACGCTTGAGTCAAGTGTTCCGCTAAAGTACCGCCAGTTTGTGCTCGATAATCCTGAGCGTATTGTAGTCGATCTTGAAGGGGTCGAATTAAACAATGTACTTAAACAGATGGGTACGCAGATCCAAACACGTGATCCATACTTAAAACTGGTTCGAGTAGGGCAGTTTGATCCAAAAACAGTTCGCTTAGTTTTCGAAGTGAAAAATAAAGTGAATCCTCAATTCTTTACGATGACACCCGTAGGTGAGTTTAAACACCGTTTAGTTCTTGATTTTTATCCAGCTAAAGGTGTGGATACGAATGATGATCCGCTACTAGCTTTGCTTGAAGATTACAACAAAGGTGATCTTGAAGAAAGTATGCCTGCTCAAGCGAAAAAGCCAGGAAAAGCAGGAACGGATCGACCTATCATCATCATGATTGATCCAGGGCATGGCGGCGAAGATCCTGGCGCAATAGGAAAATATAAAACACGTGAAAAAGATGTGGTTTTGCAAATTGCTCGCCGCTTAAAAACAATGATAGATAAGGCTCCGAAAATGCGTGCGTATATGACACGTAATGAAGATGTCTTTATTCCGTTAAAAGTACGAGTGGCCAAAGCTCGGAAAATGCAGGCTGATTTATTTGTTTCTATTCATGCGGATGCATTTACTAATCGATCCGCTCGCGGATCTTCTGTTTTTGCCTTATCAATAAAAGGGGCAACCAGTAATACCGCCCGCTACCTTGCCCAAACTCAGAACGAAGCTGATTTAATTGGTGGTGTGAGTAAGAGTGGTGATGCGTATCTTGATCATACTATGCTCGATTTAGTGCAAACAGCCACGATTAATGACAGTTTAAAATTTGGCGATGAAGTATTAAAGCGCATGGGCAAAGTTAATAAGTTGCATAAAAACAAAGTGGATCAAGCAGGGTTTGCAGTATTAAAAGCACCTGAAATACCGTCAATTTTAGTTGAAACTGCGTTTATTAGTAACTTAGAAGAAGAGCGTAAATTAAAGACCTCCAAGTTTCAGCAGCAAATGGCTGAGTCAATTTTTGAAGGAATTAAAGCTTATTTCCGTAATGGCGGAGAGTTAGCTATTCGCAATTAATCAAATATATTCAGTTTGTGAATGAAAGGTGATGAACGAATAGTGAGTCACTTTTTTTATATAAGCAAAAGTTGAAGTAATAATGGATTGATAAAGCAGGAAAATAAAGAAAGAGGAAAAATTGGTTGCGGGGGCTGGATTTGAACCAACGACCTTCGGGTTATGAGCCCGACGAGCTACCATGCTGCTCCACCCCGCGCCTGAAGAAGTAAAAAATTGGTTGCGGGAGCTGGATTTGAACCAACGACCTTCGGGTTATGAGCCCGACGAGCTACCATGCTGCTCCATCCCGCGACTGAATTCTTACGACTATTGATTTTACTGCAAACTACTTTGACGCTTTACTGACTAAACAGTAATTGGTTGCGGGGGCTGGATTTGAACCAACGACCTTCGGGTTATGAGCCCGACGAGCTACCATGCTGCTCCACCCCGCGTCCGATGCGGGCACTATACTCGGGATGAGATCTGATGCAAGTTTTTTCGTGTTTTTTTTTCAAAATTTATCATTTGTAGAACAAAATACGCACGGAATGTCTATTTTTTCATCTTTGTAGAGGGCGAGAAGAAAAATAACTCGGCTAAATATGTTTACTCATTTCATTCCCAATTTGGGTTTGCTATTGTGCGTTTCATATTGGATTGTTGGAAGTATCTGGAGTGGTGAAGCATGAATGAAGGATTAATAAAAATCGTCAATAAACAAAGAGCAAGAAAATGGTTGGTGGCAAGTGTATTTGTTTCTTTGCTAGCAGGGTGCCAAACTCATCCAACAGATAAAGGCCAGCAATATAAAGATGGACGTTTAGATCAAGATTTGCAAAAAGTTAGCTTAGTAAACGTTCAGGGGCAGCCTATTAATGCTCCGGATTTTAATCGACAGGTTAGTGAAATCCAAAATGCATCGCCACGTTTATTTCAAAATAATAGTGACACCTACCATGCTATTGAAAACTGGTTAATGGCAGGAGGTAATCCCGCCCAATTAGCTAATTTCAATTTAACCGCTTTCCAAATGGAAGGGGCTGATAACTATGGTAATGTCCAGTTTACGGGTTACTACACTCCTGTCATTGAAGCTCGACGTACACCACAAGGTGAATTCCGCCATCCACTATATGGTATGCCTGTTAAAGGTAAATCGCGTTTACCTAGTCGGGCGGCAATTTATAATGGGGCATTGAGTAAAAACTTAATCTTAGCCTATAGCAACTCAGCGGTTGATAATTTTATGATGGAAGTTCAAGGAAGTGGCTATGTTGACTTTGGTGATGGTAGTCCATTGAATTTCTTTGGTTATGCGGGAAAAAATGGTCATCCATATAAAAGCATTGGCAAAGTCCTTGTTGATCGCGGAGAAGTTCCACTCAGTGAGATGTCCTTACAAGCAATCCACGATTGGACAAATAGCCACAGTGAACAAGAAGTACGCCAATTATTAGAAGAAAATCCATCATTTGTTTTCTTTAAGCCTCAATCATTTGTACCTGTTAGGGGGGCGAGTGCTGTACCTTTAATAGCAAAAGCGTCAGTAGCATCAGATAAAACGTTGATACCAGCAGGTACTGCCTTGCTTGCAGAAATCCCTATATTAGACGGTAATGGAAAATTTACGGGGCAATATGAAATGCGTATGATGGTCGCCTTAGATGTGGGCGGTGCAATTAAAGGGCATCACTTCGACATCTATCATGGAACAGGCCATGAGGCAGGAAAAATGGCGGGTTTTTATAACCACTATGGCCGTGTTTGGGTGCTGAAAAAAAGCCAACCATTGTTTGGTTCAATGTAGTTATTGTTTTTATTAAGGTCATTTATCATTATGCAAGCTAAGCTTTCTGATGCTTGGATGCAGCGATTTGCTGGCATCGGGCGCTTATATGGGCAGCAAGCTCTACATCTATTTGCACGTTCTCACATTTGTGTTATTGGCGTTGGGGGTGTTGGGGTATGGGCTGCGGAGGCGCTTGCTCGCTCAGGTATTGGTTATATCACATTGATTGATATGGATGATATTTGTGTAACCAATACAAATCGCCAGTTACATGCAATTAAATCGACCGTTGGCTTGCCTAAAGTCGAGGTAATGAAAATGCGCATTTTGGACATAAATCCTGAATGTGTGGTGAATGTTATTGATGATTTCATTACCCCTGATAATGTTGACCAATACCTCAGTATGGGATTTGATTACGTTATTGATGCGATTGATAGTGTTAGGCCTAAAGCTGCCTTACTGGCGTACTGTAGACGTTTTAAAGTACCAGTGGTAACTACTGGCGGTGCAGGGGGACAAATTGACCCAACACAAATCCAAGTTGCAGATTTAGCCAAAACAATTCAAGACCCTTTAGCAGCTAAATTACGTGAACGATTGAAATCCGACTTTAATGTTGTCAAAAATGGCAAAGGCAAACTTGGGATTGATTGTGTTTTTTCGACTGAACAATTGGTTTACCCACAAAGTGATGG
The DNA here is from genome assembly GCF_050487165.1 of Providencia sp. Me31A. NCBI lineage: Bacteria > Pseudomonadati > Pseudomonadota > Gammaproteobacteria > Enterobacterales > Morganellaceae > Providencia > Providencia sp. Me31A. Next base: position 54,176 of record NZ_JBKQGZ010000013.1, on the reverse strand, counting down.
CACGGTTTGTGCCGCAAAAAGTACGGCTGAAGGTTCTAAACGTATGGATTGTGCTTCAGGATTTGGAGCAGTGACGATGGTTACGGCAAGTTTTGGATTTATTGCTGTTTCTCATGCTCTTAAAAAAATGATAGCAAAAGCACAAAGGCAAACGAACAATCAGTAGCCGATAATTAGAGGCTATTGTAATAATAGCCTCATTCAAGGTGTTAGGCTGGCGTCATTTCGCTCACAATATTTTGAATTGCAGTAATTAGTGCTTGAATACCATTTTGACGTGACTCACTCAATTGACCAGATAAACCGGTTTGTGCGAGTAAGCCATTAAAGTCAATTTCCATAATTTCTTTAGCTGTTTTTTGTTCTATCGCAGCTAATAAAATTGCAAATAGGCCTTTTACTACACGCCCTTCGCTATCCCCGTAAAAATGGAACGTTTCATCATCGTTAATCAAGGCGCCAATCCAAACGCGATTCTCACAACCTTTAACCTCTTGAGTTTGCTGTATCTCTTCATTAGTTAAAGTGGGGAGTTTCCGTGCAAATTGGATTAATAAACGATATTTATCTTCCCATGCTTTGTGTGTGGAAAGCTGTTCAACTATTTCTTGAATTCCAATCTCTGTCCCGAAAGGGTGCGGAGCAAGTTCATGTCTAGTCGAAGTCATTAGGCTTCCTTCTGTATCTTTAGTATTAATTTAATCATTTAGTAGAGAAAGTGAAAATGTGACTGCATCAATAAATGTATCAATATCTTGCAGACTGTTATACGGCATCATTGAGATGCGCAAGCAACCACTTACCTTTAATGCATCCATTAAAGGTTGTGCGCAATGTTGCCCATAGCGTAATGCAATATTTTGTTCGGTCAAGAGAACACCTAAATCGCTATGGTGAATACCCTGAAAATTAAATGATAACAAAGGTGAATGTGGAGCACTATAAGCAATGAAGCCCGGTAGTGACGAAAGTTTGCTGTTGGCATGTTCAACGAGTGAGCGAGTGTAGGCTTCTGCTGATGATAAATCTATAGTCTCGAGCCATTCAAGTACAGAAGAAAAGGCAATAACACCCGCAATGTTGGGAGTACCCGCTTCAAAACGTTGTGGGATTGGTGCGGGTGTAAAATGTTCAAAAGTGACTTCAGTTAACATTTTGCCACCACCGTGCCAAGGGGGCATCTGTTCTAAAAGTTCCATTTTACCATAACATACGCCAAGTCCTGTTGGCCCATAAAGTTTGTGGGCTGAAAATACATAGAAATCAATATTGAGCTCAGTGACATCAAGAGGGTTATGGACTACACCTTGTGCGCCATCAACGACGATGCGAGCTCCAACCTGATGGACAAGTTGAGTGATCGCTAATAAATCAGGTTGATAGCCAGTAACATTAGACATCTGGGTTATTGCCACAACCTTACATTTTGGTGAAAGTTTGGATTTGAGTACATCAATATTTAAAGTTAAGTCATTTTCCACTGGCCATTTAATAACTTTTGCCCCGGTTTGTTGAGCAAGCATAATCCAGGGTAATAAATTAGAATGATGTTCTATCTCACTAACAATGATTTCATCTCCAGGTTGTAGCACTGAACGAAAATAACTTTGAGCGATCAAGTTAATTGATTCAGTGGTCCCTCGAGTCCAAATAATATTCTTTTCGCAAGGTGCATTTATAAATTTAGCAGCACGAATTCGCCCCTGTTCAAAGTCACGGGTTAACTTTAAAGATTCAGATGACTGTCCTCGATAGACTGAACTTCCTGATAAGCTGTAATAATTATTAGATGCACTAATCATAGCGACAGGTTTTAACGCTGTTGCAGCACTATCTAAAAACACAGTTGTTGATCTTATCGCTGGAAAGGCAAGGCGAAATGAGGCAGCATTAAAATGATCCATAGCTTATTTCTTTTAAATTAATATTTATCTGTTAATTGATATAGATATGCATTGTATAATTTGATTGTACATTTATTAGTACATTTACGGCTATTTTTGATTGATTTAAATATGGTATTTTTTTAATCCAATCATTGAAATATTTTGTTACGTTTGGTATTAATTGTTATCAATTATCTAAATTTGCTTTTTTAGGATAATTCAGTGTTTTGCATCGCAATGCAATCTTTTTTATTTAGAAATTATTCTGTTGCTACTCTTGGCGAGTAAATTTCAAGAGTTATCTTAAATACCTAACTGAAAGTTTTTTCGGTACACTAGTAATTATCTGTAGCTATTTGTATTTATTGAGTTAAATTTACGTAAGTACATGTAATTAGTTTGGTAGATAAATAGTAAAAAAAAGCACCGCTTATTTGCGGTGCACTATAAAAATCACTATGGACAGACAGGGTAAATGTACAGGAAGTGAAAAAAACAGTAGCTAAAGCTACAAAGTCTGGTTTAACCAGACAACTTGCAAACACAACATCACAACCACAAAGCCAAAAGTTTCAAAGTAACTAAACTCTGTAACTTTTCGTTCCGGCTTAGGAAGTGTGCATACTATAGGTATTTACTGGCGTATCCTCAAGGGACAAATTATAATGCTTCGGATGAAAAAAACTAATGTATAACAATATGCCGAGTATAAGTGATTATGTCTAAGAGATTACCGCCCCTTAATGCACTGAGAGTCTTTGATGCCGCTGCTCGTCATTTAAGTTTTACTAAGGCAGCAGAAGAATTATTTGTAACTCAAGCTGCAGTTAGTCATCAAATGAAGAGCTTGGAAGATTTTCTTGGATTGAAGCTATTTCGCCGTCGTAACCGCTCATTGTTATTAACGGAAGAAGGGCAAAGTTATTATCTTGATATTAAAGAGATTTTTTCTTCTTTGAATGAGGCTACGCGCAAGCTTCAAGCGCGAAGCGCGAAGGGGGCATTAACAGTAAGTTTATCGCCGAGTTTTGCTATTCAGTGGCTAGTACCAAGGCTTTCAGGGTTTAATCAAGCTTACCCTGGTATTGATGTACGGATTCAAGCTGTAGATAGAGAAGAGGATAAGTTGGCAGATGATGTCGATGTCGCTATTTTCTACGGCAGAGGAAATTGGTCTGGTTTAAGAACTGATAGACTGTATGCAGAATATTTAATGCCAGTATGTTCGCCATCTTTGTTGGCACGGGGTAATCAGCTTAAAAACCCAGAGGATTTAGCGAAATGTACGTTGCTTCACGATTCTTCACGCAAAGACTGGCAAGCGTATGTTAAGCAACTAGAGTTACAACATATAGTCAATGTACAGCAAGGGCCAATATTCAGTCATAGTGCGATGGTTATTCAGGCGGCTGTACATGGGCAAGGTATCGCGTTAACTAATAATGTAATGGCTAAAAATGAAATTGATGCAGGGCGTTTAGTTTGTCCCTTTAGTGAGGTGTTAGTTAGTAAAAATGCATTTTATTTAGTTTGCCAAGAAAATCAGGCCGAGTTAGGCAAAATTGCAGCATTTCGCCAATGGATACTAGGGCAAGCTGCAAGTGAACAAGAAAAATTAGGCTTTATTACGGGTGACCAAGATGTGGCGCTTATTCAGTAATCAAGTAGTTAAATAAAAAGGTGTTACTGTGAATAGTCGTTTGATGTTAATTTTTGCGGGAATTAGTGGCTTTTTTACTGTTGCTTTTGGCGCGATAGGTTCTCATGCTTTATCGTCAATTATGAGTGTCCATCAAATGGACTGGATTGATACTGGCCTGCGTTATCAAATGCTGCATACTCTGGCTTTAATGGTTTTGGGGGCAGTTTTACTACGTAAAGTTATATTATGGTTTTACTGGTCAGGGGTGTTTTTCTCTGTAGGTATACTTCTTTTTAGTGGTAGCCTTTATTGTATGGCCCTATTGCAGGTAAAATACTTTTCTTATTTTACGCCAATAGGGGGAGTCTGTTTCCTGATTGGCTGGCTGTTAGTGGTTATTGGCGCTATGCGTCTAAGGAAATCGGCGTCACGCAATGAGTAATAAAATTGCACTATATTGCCGTCCAGGCTTTGAAAAAGAATGTGCAGCAGAGATTACAGATAAGGCTGGGCAAAAAGAAATTTATGGTTTTGCTCGAGTAAAAGAAAACAGTGGTTATGTTATTTTTGAGTGCTATCAAGCTGACGATGCTGATAGGCTCGCACGGACGCTACCTTTTCGTGAATTAATTTTTGCTCGTCAAATTATTGTGGTAGGGGATTTGCTCAAAGACCTTCCACCAGAAGACCGTATTACCCCAATTGTTGATGCACTGAGCCAACAAGTTGTACGTGCAGGGGACGTTCGCGTTGAAGTTGCTGATACTAATGAGTCAAAAGAATTAATGAAATTTTGCCGTAAATTTACGGTACCTCTGCGTAATGCATTACGCAAAGAAAAAGTTTTGCTGCCTCTTGAGAACTTTAAACGTCCCGTGATCCATGTATTCTTTATTGCACCGGGTTGTTGTTATACGGGGTATTCTTATACCAACAATAGCTCGAATTTTTACATGGGTATCCCACGACTAAAATTCCCATCAGATGCACCTAGCCGCTCAACGCTAAAACTGGAAGAAGCTTTCCATGTGTTTATTCCTTATGAAGAATGGGATGAACGTTTAGCGAGTGGTATGAAGGCGGTAGATCTCGGTGCATGCCCTGGCGGATGGACTTATCAACTGGTAAAACGCAGTATGATGGTGGATGCGGTAGATAATGGTCCTATGGCAGAAAGTTTGATGGATACAGGGCAAGTTAAGCATCACCGTGAAGATGGTTTTAAATTTAAGCCAACGTCTCAAAATATAACATGGCTAGTTTGTGATATGGTTGAAAAACCAGCAAAGGTTGCTGCATTAATGACGGCATGGTTAGCTCAAGGTTGGTGTAGAGAGGCTATTTTCAATCTTAAATTACCTATGAAGAAACGCTATGAAGAAGTTTCACATATTTTAGAAAAAATGAAAATGCAACTAAAAGAGCAGGGTGTGAATGTCTTAATTCAAGCGAAGCAACTTTATCATGATCGTGAAGAGATTACGGTGCACGTGACAAGAATTTGGGCAGCTAACCCTATGGCTCGTGAGTTTTATTAAGCCATCGCTGTCATTTGAAAGGTCACTTCAAAGGTGGCCTTTTTTATATCTGTTATTTAGGTGAGTAACGTAACTGGTTCAAATTACCTTGTAAGGCAATATCTGTTCTTAACGTTGCAATATCGCGACAAATTAGTGCAATTTCTTGCTGGTTGAGTAATTTTTTTTGCCATTTATCATCAAGGTTATCTAGATGAGCAAATAAGTTTTCGATAGAGTGGTATTGTTGCAGTAGGAGTGTCGCGCTTTTTGGCCCGATACCTGCTACACCAGGTATTTTACTGCTGCTGATACCCGCTAGTCCCCAATAGTCAGCGAGTTGTTCAGGTTTTACACCGAATTCTTTTTCAATAAAGGGAACATCTAACCAACGCTTTTGAAAATAGTCGCGAATACGAATATTCGGCGATAATAATTGGCAGTAACCTTTGTCTGTTGAGACAATGGTCACAGTATGACCTGCCTTAGCGATACGAGAGGCTAACGTTGCGGCTAAATCATCAGCTTCATCTCCTTCAGATTGCCAACAATGAATACCTTTCTCTTGAAACAGTGTCATTAACGCTGGGAGCTCAGCTTGCAAATCCTCTGGCATGGGTTGTCTGCCCATTTTGTAATCAGCGAGCTTCTCATGGCGCCAACTTTGGTGGCGACCTTCTTCATCAAATACCGCCACAATATGCGTTGCGGCGGTGTGATTCAGCAACTGAGATATAGCAGACAAGCAAGTTTCTCCACATGGACTTCCTTGCACCGCGTGGATACGGCGTATCAAATTCAATGCATCAATAATTAACAAATGGATCATAAATACGCCATACCTAGAAAGACCTACCTCTGAATATACTAAACTTACTTTACAATTTTGTAGCAAGGCTCGTAAGCCGTGCCGCCGGGCAGCTTCATACGGTGCTGTTCAACAAAGCCTTTCAGTAGAATATCCATGCGATTCATGAGTTCTGTATCACCATGAATTTCGAATGGGCCATATTTTTCAATTGCTTTCATTCCGACTTCTTTTACGTTACCTGCCACAATACCCGAGAACGCACGACGTAAGTCGGAAGCGAGTTTTTCAGGGGCTTGGCCTGGGTAAAGATTCAATGATGCCATGTTTTCATGACTTGGCTCAAATGGATGCTGTAAATCTTGTGCAATTTTGATTGACCAGTTGAAACTATAAGCATCGCCTGTACTGCGGCGGTTTTCTTTGACGAGAGGCATGCTTTTTTTCATCACTTGAGCAACTTCTTGAGCATCATCAATAATGATCTGGTAATGTTTGCTCGCTTCGTCACCTAAAGTATGGCGGATGAAATCATCTAAAACAGCAAAATATTCAGCACTTTCTTTTGGACCAGTTAAAATTAATGGTAATACTTGCTCGCTGTTTGCTGGGTCCATTAAAATTCCCAACAAATAGAGCAGTTCTTCAGCCGTACCAACCCCACCTGGGAAAATAATGATGCCATGACCTAAGCGAACAAACGCTTCCAAACGTTTTTCTATGTCAGGCATGATGATCAATTCGTTAACGAGTGGGTTAGGTGGCTCAGCAGCAATAATTGATGGCTCAGTTAAACCAATAAAACGGCTGTTTTTATATTGTTGTTGAGCATGGCCAACAGCAGCGCCTTTCATTGGAGCTTCCATTGCGCCAGGGCCACAACCTGTACAGATGTTTAACTCACGAAGACCAAGTTCATTACCGACTTTTCGACCATATAGGTATTCAATTTCATTAATTGAGTGGCCTCCCCAACAGACGATCATGTTTGGGTCTTCATCAATATGTAGTGTCCGTGCATTACGTAAGATAGAGAAAATCATATTGGTAATATGTGTGCCATTTTCTAAATCTAAACGGAATTGTTCTTTAGCGTAGGTAATTTGTGCGTGAACAAACAGAATATCGCGTAATACAGCGAATAAGTTGGCTTGTAATGTGCGAATGATTTTGCCATCTACAAATGCTTCTTCAGGTGGGTCAATGAGCTCAAGCTTAACGCCACGTTCACGGCGTAGCACATTGATATCAAAACCTTTGCTTTTTTCGAGCAATTCTTTGCTGCTATCAGTAAGACTACCTGAATGTAAAACGGCTAAAGAACAATTTCTAAATAATTGGTACAAATCGCTACTTGCCGTGCGTTTTAGCATATCTACTTCAAGTTGAGAAAGTAGATCCATAGATCCTAATGGACTGATATGAGTAATCAAGTAGTACTCCTTTACCCCATGGGCTCTTGATATATGAATTGTACTGCAAATGTATTAATAACCATTTACTACCAACTGTTTTTTAAACATTCATCAACTACATACATATTTATTGCCGAGCTAAACGACCTAATTCGGGCGTAAAGTCTTCATTACTGCGCCATGGGTTAATATCAAGGCCGCCACGACGGGTATAACGTGCGTAAACGCTTAATTTTTCAGGTTTACACAATTGTGTAATATCATTAAAAATTCGTTCAACACATTGTTCATGAAATTCATTGTGATGGCGAAATGAAACTAAATAACGCAGTAAGGCTTCATGATTAATTTTAGGGCCTCTATAGTGGATCTGTACAGACCCCCAATCAGGCTGATTTGTAATCAAACAATTCGATTTTAACAAATGACTGACTAGTGTTTCTTCAACGATGCACTCTTGAGTGCAATTAGCTAAATAGTCACGGTTAAACTCGTAATTATCGATATCAATTTCCAGCTCATCAATACATTCACCATTAAAAGAGTGAATAGGTTGATGAGCAAGATCATTTAGTTTATGGAGTGTAACGCTTACCTTACCATTAGCACAGTGGCTTAAATCATTTTGCAAAACGCTTCGCACGTTTTCCCAAGTTTCATAGCGGGTTTGATTAAAACTGTTGAGATACAGCTTAAAACTTTTAGATTCAATGAGGTTTTCGCTATTTGCATCGACACTAATTGAGCCTATAGCCACTTGGGGAACACCGCGTTGATTAAGCCAAGAAAGTTCATACAGAGTCCAAATGTCAGCACCATGAAATGGAAGCGCATTGGCATAAATCGCCAATGGATCGCGGTTTAAACTGCGGGGTACGGCTTGTAATAATGCTGCATCATATTGATCATGGTAAGCCGTCTTTTTCCCAAGGGTTAAATTATCAAGTGCGGGATTATTTTGGTAGTGTGACATATTGGACCTTATACTCCATAAAATAAAATGAGGCTAAAAGCAGAAGAGAGTACATTTTATTCGCCTGCAAAACTCTGCCATAATAGCATTTATCCTTAATATTGACGTCTTTCAATTTAATTACCTATAAAAATCACGCAATCATGAATACAACACTCTCTGCGGTACTGCATAATTTTACTGAGAAATATGTTTCTCAATGGCATCAGCAAACAGGTTTGTCGCCAGCTTCTAAAGAGTTATATGGTGTTCCGTCTCCTTGTATTGTGCGTACAGGGGAAAACTGGGTTTATTGGGAGCCCAAACCATTCCCACACACCAAGGCAAACTTAGAAAAAGTGGCAACCGCCTTAGATATTAGCCTACAAACGGATATTCATGTTTTTTACACTACTCAACTTGCTGGCGATATGAAAGCCAAATTTAGAGATATTACACTTAGCCTTGTACAGGTTTGGAGTGATGAAGATTTTATCCGTTTACAGGAAAATTTAATTGGGCATTTAGTGACTCAAAAACGCTTGAAGCTGCCACCCACTTTATTTATTGCAACTTTAGACTCTGAAATTGAAATGGTTTCAATGTGTAATTTAACGGGAGAAATTATTTTAGAAAAATTTGGTAGTCAAGAAAGACGCGTACTTTCGTCTAGTTTAATGGCTTTTCTAGAGGAACTCGTACCGATAGTGGAACCCCTAGGGTAAGTATTTTAATGAGAAAACTGTAAGCTAATGCTTACAATTTCGCTAAGTCATTTCTCAAAAAAATTTCGTTTTATTGAAATGATAATTATTTAACTTTTAATTTCATAACGTTACTATTTTTCAATGTATCGTCATCATTTTTATCGAATTATTGTTTTCTTCGCTAGGTTGTTTCACTAATGGATTTAATACATTCTACTCGGGCTGGACAGGGTAAATTTGTTTAGCGTTTTATACTACTTCTAGAGTGTAAAAAGTGTTAAAAATAAGGTAAGGGATTATTAAATAGGGAAGAAACATCTATTTGCTTGTTTTATTCAACAGGATGTTGAGCGACAGGATGTCAGTTCGCAGGATGCATAAGTTTTAAGATGTGAGCCAGTCAGCGGTGGTTGACTGGCTTTTTTTCATTCAATTTAGTGGGCTAAAGGCTAATAGTGGTTATTGAGTGAGTTCTCTGATAATGACGTAATAATACTTTGAGTCATTGCATCACGCAGCGCTTCTCTACGTCGAAACTCTGCACGACGCTGGCTTTTGACTGATTCAATATCACGCGTAGGTTCTTGTGGTGGTAACTGAAACCAACCATCCGCGTTGGCTGTTGCACCACATTCCAGCCAGAAGGTATCATAGCTTGATTTCAAATGTTGGCTTTTAATATGGCACTGGTTAGAGATGCCCAGAATAGATTTTACATGGAAGAATGCAGCAACGGCATAAACGGCGGACATTAATAGGTTTTTAGGCCTCATGTTGTGCATTTGTTTAGTGATTAGCTTAACTTGTTCAACACTGTGCTCAGTCGACGGTCCTTGTAAGGAGCAAACATACATCTGCCCTTCAGGTCCGAACGAAAAACTCATCAAATAAATATCATCACCTATTTCATTTTTTAGGTGTAGGGTTAAATCGCCTTCCCTTGGATATTGCGAGTAAATTAAAAATAACTGAGCAAAATCGCCTGATTTTAGTTCAATATCAGCAACTTTCAGTCCTTGCCGCTTTGCACAAAACATCGCCTCAATGGCTTCTTGCTTAAAGGTAGTTTCAATTAAGTTGAGTGTATAGCTGGCTGTAATCAGCTTTTGTTTCCCATTCCATGCTTTATGGAGGTACTTATTAATAGGCCTTTCAATAAAATGTGGAACACCTTCAATGATAGAAGATAATTGAACACTACGGTAATTTTGGCACATTAATTGATAGTGCTTATATTGTTCTGAAGGTAATTTTGCAATGCGAACTTTTCTTTTTAATTCAATATACTTAGAATTGAAAGCTTTCCAAGCTTTGCTTTCTTTGCGCCACTGTTTTAATAGTCCCATAGATAAACCATCTAATTGTTAATTATTCTCCGGTAATAAATTTCAAAAAAACACGTTATGATACCTTTATTAACCACAACAAAAGGTCAACAAGACTTATTGATTTTGTTAATGCAAAACATGAAATTGAAAATAAAAGCGATATACAACCAATAAGCTTGTATTTAGGTACTTTTAACCCCATTTATCCGACAGAATTGTTAGGAAAAATAAAGTATATTTTCCTTTGTTATCATCAAATAGGCTCAAGTATGAATCTCGAACAACGTATTACTGAAAAGCTCCGTCATTTAGAAGAAGAAATGAAATTAAAATCCCTATGGAATGAGTTACCGCCAAGTGACGAAGCCTTTGAAAGTGTTCAACCTTTTTGTATTGATACTATGGATGCATTGGAATGGCTACAATGGGTTTTGATCCCTCGCTTGCAAATGCTAATCGAACAAGGTGCAGTATTACCGACCAATTTTGCGGTAGCACCTTATTTTGAAGAGGCTTACAAGCACGATGAAGAAGAACGTTATGCTTTGGTCATCAGTCATTTACGTGAATTAGATAGCCTATTCTTACCAAATGCCAATGGATAACTAATTTATGTTGGAAATCATTTACCATGATGAATACATGGTAGCGGTGAATAAGCCTGCGGGTATGTTAGTGCACCGTAGCTGGTTAGATAGTAAAGAGACCGTATTTGTTATGCAGACTCTAAGAGATCAAATCGGCCAACATGTTTATCCTATTCATCGGCTAGATAGGCCAACTTCAGGTGTGTTACTCTTTGCGTTGTCGAGTGACGTTGCTCGGCGTCTAGCAGGGCAATTTGAAAGCCACCAGTTAAAAAAAGTCTACCATGCTATCGTTCGAGGTTATTTAACTGAACAACAAACGATTGATTATCCTTTGTTAGAAGAACTGGACAAAATAGCCGATAAACATGCGACTCGTGAACCTGTTTTACAAGAGTGTGTTACGCATTGTCGGCCTATTGCTACGGTTGAGTGCCCGATTGCGATTGGCCGTTACGCAACATCACGTTTTAGCTTAGTTGAGCTAGAGCCCGAAACGGGTCGTAAACATCAACTCAGAAGGCATATGTCGCATTTACGGCATCCTATTATTGGTGATAGTAAACATGGTGATTTACGACAAAACCGAGGTGTTAGCTCACATTTCTCTGTTTCTCGTCTAATGTTGCATGCCAGTTTTTTAAATTTAAGTCATCCTATCACAGAACAAAGTATATCGTTGGTTGCCCCTTGGGATGCACAATGGATATCACTCATTGAACAGTTTGGATGGTCAGATGATGTGGCCAGATTAGGTGTTCAAGTTATTAATTCACACGATTAAGCAAAATAGAGGGAGGTGTTATGTCAAAAATCGGCATTTTTGTTGGGACTGTCTACGGTAATTCTTTGGCTGTTGCTGAAATAGCTCAAGAGATTTTAGAGCAACAAGGGCATGAAGTGGTTGTTTTTGATGAACCGACTCTAACAGATTGGCAGCAGTATAACACTGGTAATGAAATTGCGTTGATTGTTACTTCATCAACAGGACAAGGTGATTTACCTGATACCATCGCCCCCCTATATAGCGAAATCAATGATGTCGTTGGTTATCAGCCTGATCTGCGTTATGGCCTTATTGCTTTAGGTGATAGTAGCTATGAACGTTTTTGTGGTGCAGGTATTCAGTTTGATGAGTTACTCACTGAACAATCAGCTACGCGTATTGGCGATATTTTGTTTATTGATGCCATTGAGGTTGATGCTCCAGAAGAGTTCGCAAAATCGTGGATTGAAGCATGGAGTGAATTGCTTTAATTTTAATGTTGCAGCTTGCACCGTGATGTACCACGGTGCAGTAAATTAGTTTTGACTATACTGGTAGTTTATTTACGAGTCAGTTTTTCAAGATCCGCTTCTATTTCTGCAATTTTATTCGAAACAACATATTCTAAATGACGTAAGTCATCAAGAATTTTGTTCTTCAAGTCAATATCGTTTTGGTCTGTTTGACAGATTTGATCAAGCTCTTCGATAGCGTAACGAAGATTGGTGTTGATCTCATTAATTTCTTTGAAATTATTACTACCATCAGCAATGGTTTTTCGTTGGCGTGGGTATTTAAATTTTACGCTTTTCGCGAAAAATTCACCTTTATCTTTACGAAAATAGATTTTTAAAATGTCATTGTTCGCTTCTTGGCGTAAGGTATAGCGGTCAATGTCCTGAGGGTTACTGATGCCTAAACTTTTCAAATTATCGTACATGTTAGCTCGCTTAACAGTAGAGTTGAACAGAGTGATAGTGTGAGCAGGCCGTAACAATATCGGTCTATTTCTCTTTATTGAGCTACTTATTGGGCTACTGGCTAAAGCACCATACTATGTCATTCGGCAAGTAGCATCATTATAATGAAAAATAAAATAATACAGTTTTATTGATGGTAAACGGCAAAAGCCACGGACATATTATGCGCGATTTCTTGAAATTGACAAACTTCTCTTTGCAATTAATGCGCAAAAATCAATTATAAAAAGAAATGAAGTTGGGGAATATTAAAAATGGCCTCCCGAGTTGCATACCAACGTATGCGCTTCGGGATAGCTTTGTTGTCCTGATTACTCGGTATTTATTATCAAAATCAAGTAACAGGCTTGAGGATAATTAACAAATGGTGTTCATTAATTATTCATCAATACTTCTTAATAATTCATTGATACCTACTTTACCACGGGTTTTCTCGTCAACTTTTTTCACAATGACTGCACAATAAAGACTGTAGCTGCCATCTTTTGACGGTAAGTTACCAGAAACCACCACTGAACCCGCTGGTACACGGCCATAGAATATTTCCCCCGTTTCACGGTCATATATTTTGGTACTTTGTCCCAAATAGACACCCATAGAAATCACGGAGCCTTCCTCGACAATCACCCCTTCAACGACTTCAGAACGAGCGCCGATAAAGCAGTTATCTTCAATGATTGTTGGGTTAGCTTGTAAGGGCTCTAAGACGCCACCAATGCCGACACCACCGGATAAATGCACATTTTTACCAATTTGCGCACAAGACCCTACAGTAGCCCAAGTATCTACCATAGTACCTTCATCAACATAGGCACCAATATTGACATATGATGGCATTAACACGCTGTTTTTCGCGATATATGCCCCTTTACGTACTGCGGCGGGTGGAACAACACGGAAGCCTTCTTTTTCAAAGCGCGCTTGGTCGTAGTCGGCAAATTTCATCGGTACTTTATCGAAGTAACGGCTTTCCGCACCATCAATCACTTGATTGTCTTGGATGCGAAATGACAATAAAACGGCTTTTTTTAACCACTGATGGGTAACCCATACGCCAGCAATCTTTTCAGAGACACGCAATTTACCGCTATCGAGTAAAGCGATAGTGTCTAAAACGGCTTGTTTTATAGGTGCAGAGACAGTGTTAGGTGTAATGCTAGCTCTGTCTTCAAATGCTTGTTCAATGATCGCTTGTAAATGCTGCATTGATTGTATTTTCCTCTTGAATGACATAAAAGTGAACGTTCATCATGAAAATGTGATGAGCGTTATATTTTATCCTTCGATTCTAGGGCTTCTGTCAACCTTTCTGATAACTCTTGTTGTATATTTTTACTTAATGCCTTGTGTTCTTTATCCGCTAACACAAAAAAATCCTCTACTTTTTCCCCAATTGTTGTGATCCGAGCACCATAGAGTGAAATTTCCATTTGGGCAAAAATATGGCCAATTCGTGCAAGTAAACCCGGCTGATCCAACGCAAATAGCTCCATGTAAGTACGACGCTCATTTGTTGAGTGCAGGAAATTGACTTTGGTTGGAACGGTAAAATGACGTAGTTTGGCTGGAATGGTTCGTGTTTTGGGGAGTGAAATTTCAGGTTGCTGTACCGCAAGTAATAGCATTTTGCGGATGTGCTCATATCTATCTTTTGATAGTGGGCTACCATTTGGCTCTAACACGACAAAAGTATCCATTGCCTTATTATCTTTATTGGTAAAAATCTGTGCGCTATGAATACTTAAATTACGTCGGTCTAATTCACTCGCTACAGCAGCAAATAAATGAGGTTTATCATGGCACCAAATAAAAATCTCTGTTCCACCATGCTTAGGTTGAGTGCTGATCAATATGAGGGGTTGACTGAGATCATGAGCTAACAAGTGTTTGGCATGCCAAGCAAGCTGGGATGGCGTGTGGCGTAAAAAATAATCTGCATGGCAGCGAGACCAGAGCGTTTGTAACTTTTCCTCATCGATTGATGATTGTTTTAGCAATGATAGGGCTTGGTTGCGATGGTGACGAATGCGTTCACGTAAATCAGGGGTACTTTGCATACCTTGATTTAACTGGTGTTCCGTAGATAAAAATAGTTCACGGATTAAACTTTGTTTCCAGCTATTCCATAATGTGCTGTTAGTCGCACAAATATCAGCAACAGTTAAACACATCAAATAGTTAAGGCGGGAAACCGTTTTGACCTCACCAGCAAACTGTTTAATAACATCAGGGTCTTGAATGTCACGCCTTTGGGCTGTTACTGACATCAATAAGTGATTTTTAACCAACCATGATGCTAACTCAGCCTCTTTAAGCGGCAGGTCATGTAATAGTGCGAAGTCATAGACAAATTCTGCGCCAAGATCGGAGTGATCCCCAGACCGGCCTTTGGCAATATCATGGAAAATAGCGGCTAAACGTAAAATTTCAGGCTGTAACAGTTTGGGATAAACATTGACGCACAGAGGGTGGTCTCGCCGGTTTTCTTCCAATGTGAAACTATCAATTTTTTGCAGCACTCGAATCGTATGTTCATCAACAGTATAGGCATGGAAGAGGTCGAATTGCATCTGACCTACAATATTGCTCCACAGCGGAGTATAGGCACTCATTACGCTATGAAGGTGCATGGGGACAAATGCGCCTTTGATTGCCCTCGGATGGCGTAATATTTTTAGGAATAACTTTCGCGCTTCGTGAAGTTCACATAAGGGGGCAGCAAGGTTTCGTCGTGCAAAACGTAACAGGCGTAGAGTCGTTGAATAGATCCCTGTGATATTTGGGTAGCGAGCCATTTGATAGAACATTTTTAAGATAGTGGCCGGCTGATCGATAAAGAGATTTTCATCAATCACATCAATTAGTGTGCCACGAAGCTGAAATTGTGAATCAATAGGTCGCGGTTTTTCATTGGGGTTAAGGGTTAAAATGGCTTCATCAAATAATTGGAGCAGCATTTGATTCAGTTCTCTTACGCGACGAGTAACACGATAGAAATCTTTCATCATCCGCTCGACAGGCTGGTTTTTTTCACCTTCATAGCCCAGCAAACGGGCAACACTAAATTGGCGATCAAATAATAGGCGATTGTCATGGCGTTTGACCACCAGATGTAGAGCAAAACGAATTTTCCATAAAAACATTAAACATTCTTTGAGCTCTTGGCGTTCTTCTCCAGTTAAAAAACCGAAACCGACCATTTCATCAACGGTGGTTGCACCAAAATGACGCCTACCTACCCAAAGTAAGGTATGAATATCCCGTAGTCCGCCAGGGCTGCTTTTAATATCCGGTTCTAAATTATAGCTCGTACTGTGATAGCGTTGATGACGCTCTTGTTGCTCCTCAATTTTGGCTGCAAAAAATACCGCAGAAGGCCAAAAGTCATCACTGAATATGGTTTTTTGTAATTGTAAAAATAGCGCAACATCACCACAAATTAGCCGAGACTCAATTAAATTAGTTGCCGTGGTAAGATCTGCGTTACCTGCCTCAATGCATTCAGCGAGTGAGCGAACACTATGACCAATATCAAATCGCAAATCCCACAATAATGTAATAAATTGACCGATTTTACTGGCGATTTGCTCTGGAAGCGGATCTTTACTTAACACTAAAATATCGATGTCAGAAAGAGGGTGTAATTCATGGCGTCCATAGCCGCCAACAGCGATCAAAGACATGTTAGGTTGTTTATCGAACTTAAAATACTGCCAAAGGCGTGTCAGTAAATTATCCAAATAATCGCTACGAATATGGATCAGGTCGACAACATTTTTACCTTGGTTAAATGCATTTTCCAACCATTGGTCGAAGTGTTCAACATGCAGCCTTAAAGTATTAAGCTCAAGGTCACTAGGTGTAAAATGATTTGGTGAGAGATAGGCGGTAGAATATGCTGTCATTTTTATATTCCGTATTAGTCGCGATAGGAAAACGGTTATCAGCTTACGGTTTTTTCGTAAAAATGAACAGAAGAAAGAACCCTCGCTAAGGAGGGTTCGATTAAGAAAATTAGGCGTTAACTAATACTGCGGAAATAAACGGTTCTTCTTCTTTTCGTAATGTGAGGATCTCACAACCCTCATCAGTGACGACTAAAGTGTGCTCGTATTGTGCTGACCAGCCACGATCTTTCGTTTTAACTGTCCAGCCATCTTTCATAGTACGAATACGATGGTCGCCTGTATTGACCATAGGTTCGATAGTAAATGTCATGCCTTTTTGCAGTACAACACCGCTATCATCTGCGTCATAGTGCAAAACTTGAGGTTCTTCATGGAAACCCTCACCAATACCGTGACCACAGTATTCACGCACGACTGAAAAATCTTGTTTTTCAACAAATTCCTGAATCGCTTTACCAATGGTGCGTAAACGAATACCCGGTTTCACCATACGAATGGCAAGATATAGGCTATCTAATGTTACTTGGCAAAGGCGCTCACCTTGAATGGTTGGCTTGCCGACGATAAACATTTTAGATGTATCACCGTGGAAGCCTTCTTTAATTACCGTAACATCGATATTAACAATATCGCCATCTTTTAAAATTTTATCGTCACTCGGGATTCCGTGGCAAATAACATCATTGACGGAGATACAAACGGATTTAGGAAAACCGTGGTAATTTAAGCATGCAGGAATAGCTTGCTGTACATCTACAATATGCTGATGGCATAAGCGGTCGAGTTCGCCAGTGCTGACACCGGGCACAACGTGTGGCGCAATCATTTCTAACACTTCAGCCGCTAAGCGTCCAGCAACACGCATTTTCTGAATATCTTCTTCAGTTTTGATAATAATAGCCATGAGTCTAGTCCATTCATGCCATTAGCTCTTAATGACATGTTAAATAAAGAGGGTTTGAAAATGGAGGTTGAATACCATTTTTTACATCGATAATACTTATGGTAACAGCCACTGCATTTTCTGCCAACTAGCTAACGATAGATTCGAAAGTGGAAGTTGCTTTTAGGATAGGTGATAAGGGGTGATGGGGTTGTTCACTTTGAGCCATTAATAGCACAAAATGCAAATGGTTATTGCCAAGGAGAATGGGTAGGGGAAATATGTAAGTAAGATAACCCATTCTATAGATAAGGGTTTAGATCTAAGCAAAAGGCACCTATAATTTCAAAGTGCATGTTCTATCTATATTCAATCGACGTAAAGTCATTTTTGTGAGCGAAAAAAACAACAAAAGTTGGCTTTAGAGTTGGTTTTATGGTATAAAGCGCGCCGGCAATCCATATAATTTCTTCTCACTGCGTTTTGTGTGCCATGATGGTGCTCAACTTCGATTTCTGAAAAGAAATTGGATATGCGAAAACTTAAACTCAATTGTGTAACAACACACACAAATCGACACATGCGCCGGGGTGCTCTTATGCGTTTAAACGCAGCTTTGGAGTCGGTAGTATGGGATTTGTGGAGGCATAACCCCAATTACTTAAATACAGAGGTATTAAATGGCAACTGTTTCCATGCGCGATATGTTACAAGCGGGCGTACACTTCGGTCACCAGACTCGTTACTGGAACCCAAAAATGAAACCTTTCATTTTCGGCGCTCGTAACAAAGTTCATATCATCAACCTGGAAAAAACTGTTCCAATGTTCAACGAAGCTTTAGCTGAGTTGACTAAGATTGCTTCTCGTAAAGGCAAAATTCTGTTTGTCGGTACTAAACGTGCTGCAAGCGAAGCCGTTCAAGAAGCTGCTAACAGCTGTGACCAATATTTCGTTAACCACCGTTGGTTAGGCGGAATGTTGACTAACTGGAAAACCGTTCGTCAGTCAATCAAACGTCTGAAAGATTTAGAAGTTCAATCACAAGACGGTACTTTCGACAAACTGACTAAGAAAGAAGCGCTGATGCGTTCTCGTGAATTAGGTAAGTTAGAAAACAGCTTAGGCGGTATCAAAGATATGGGCGGTTTACCTGACGCTCTGTTCGTTATCGATGCAGACCACGAACACATTGCTATCAAAGAAGCAAACAATCTGGGTATCCCAGTATTTGCTATCGTTGATACTAACTCTGATCCAGACGGTATCGACTTCGTTATCCCTGGTAACGATGATGCAATCCGTGCAATTAAACTGTATCTGGGCGCTGTAGCAAGCACCGTTCGTGAAGGCCGTTCACAAGACCTGGCTGTTCAAGCAGAAGAAAGCTTAGTAGAAGCTGAATAATAAGGTTTAATCCTTATTAATAGGTATTGCTATACAGGTACTGCTATATGTTAGAAGGGGCCTGATTTTGGCCCCTTTTATATATGAATCAGAACTATCCACGTGAGGACGACTCTCACGGGGAATATCGAGGAATAAATCACATGTCTGGAATTACCGCTGCATTGGTAAAAGAACTGCGCGAACGTACTGGCGCAGGTATGATGGAATGTAAAAAAGCACTTGTTGAAGCTAATGGCGACATCGAATTAGCGATTGATAACATGCGTAAATCAGGTCAAGCAAAAGCGGCTAAAAAAGCAGGCCGTGTTGCAGCTGAAGGTGTTATCCTGACTGAAGTTTTCAACGGTGGTAAAACAGGTGCTCTGATTGAGCTGAACTGTGAAACTGACTTTGTTGCTAAAGATGCGGGTTTCTTAGCATTTGGTAAAGAAGTTTTAGCTTCTGTTGTTGCTGACAAAAATACTGACATCGAAGCGCTGAAAGCAAAATTCGAAGACGCTCGTACAGCTTTAGTTGCTAAAATCGGTGAGAACATCAACATTCGCCGCGTAAGCATTCTGGAAGGCGCACAAGTAGGTAGCTACCTGCACGGTGCTCGTATTGGTGTTTTAGTTGCGGCAGAAGGTGCTGACGAAGAATTACTGAAACACATTGCTATGCACATCGCTGCAAGCAAACCTGAATATGTGACTCCAGATGACGTTCCTGCTGATGTTGTTGCTCATGAGCACCAAATTCAGTTAGACATCGCAATGCAATCAGGTAAACCACGCGAAATCGCTGAAAAAATGGTTACTGGTCGCATGAACAAATTCACTGGCGAAATCTCACTGACAGGCCAACCTTTCGTAATGGACCCAAGCAAATCTGTTGGTGACTTACTGAAAGAAAAAGGTGCTTCTGTTTCTAACTTCATTCGTTATGAAGTTGGTGAAGGTATCGAGAAAGTTGAAACTGACTTCGCAGCAGAAGTTGCTGCAATGAGCAAGTAATCAACTTAAGGGCCGCCAATTGGCGGCTCTGTTTTATACACGTCTATCTAAAGCTGTATGATATTGCTTTCTTCAGTTAATCAAATTGTGTATATATCTCAATTGGGTTATTTGGCACCAACATGCAACTCTAACTATTCAGTGTATGGCGTTATATTTAAAATTATAAAATTAGGTACGTAGAAACTGACTTTCTACGTGTGTTACCCCAATAAATAATCTGTTAGGACAGAACACCATGGCAACCAATGCAAAACCCGTTTATCAACGTATTCTGCTCAAGTTAAGTGGCGAAGCCTTACAAGGCGCAGAAGGTTTTGGTATCGATGCTAGCGTTTTAGATCGTATGGCTCAGGAAATTAAAGAACTCATAGAACTGGGTATACAAGTCGGTGTAGTTATTGGTGGTGGTAACCTGTTTCGTGGTGCTGGTTTGGCACAAGCTGGTATGAACCGTGTTGTCGGTGACCACATGGGCATGTTAGCAACAGTGATGAATGGACTCGCTATGCGTGATGCATTACATCGTGCTTATGTGAATGCTAGACTGATGTCTGCGATTCCACTTAACGGTGTCTGTGATAACTATAGCTGGGCAGAAGCCATTAGCTTGTTACGTCACGGCCGTGTTGTTATTTTTTCTGCGGGAACAGGAAATCCATTCTTTACAACGGACTCAGCTGCATGTCTGCGCGGCATTGAGATCGAAGCTGATGTTGTGTTAAAAGCCACCAAGGTTGACGGCGTTTATTCAGCCGATCCAGCAAAAGATCCAGAAGCAGTTTTGTATGAAAATTTGAGTTATCAAGAAGTTTTAGAACGTGAACTAAAAGTGATGGATTTAGCTGCATTCACATTAGCACGTGACCATAATTTACCGATTCGTGTTTTCAATATGAACAAGCCGGGCGCTTTACGTCGTGTTGTTATGGGTGAAAACGAAGGAACTCTGATTTCTCACAATTAATACTCAGAGACATCAGCTGAGTTTAAATGTATTATCTAGCATATGAATTCAGACTATTTAAGCGAGGTCGCACCGCGGCCTTTAATAACCAGTTCTTAAGGGTTGAAAACGTGATTAACGAAATCCAAAAAGATGCTCAAGAGCGTATGGAAAAAAGCCTTGAAGCATTCAAAAACCAAATTAGTAAAGTTCGTACAGGCCGCGCATCTCCAAGCCTGCTAGATGGTATCTCTGTTGAATATTACGGCACAGCAACACCTCTGCGTCAATTAGCAAACGTCACTGTTGAAGATTCACGCACATTAGCGATTTCTGTTTTTGACCGCAGCATGTCACCTGCGATTGAAAAAGCGATTATGGCATCTGACTTAGGTCTGAACCCATCATCAGCAGGGACCGTTATCCGTGTTCCTCTTCCTCCACTAACGGAAGAGCGTCGTAAAGACTTAATTAAAGTGGTTCGTGGTGAGGCCGAACAAGGCCGTATTGCTGTTCGTAACGTTCGCCGTGATGCTAACGATAAAGTAAAAGCTTTACTGAAAGATAAAGAAATCAGTGAAGATGATGAGCGTCGTTCACAGGATGATATCCAAAAATTGACGGATAACTTCATCAAGAAAGTTGATGAGTCATTAGCACAAAAAGAAGCGGAACTGATGGAGTTTTAATCCATCAATGATAATAGAAAGCCACCGAAGCAAACTAAAAAAGTGTGTTAGGGTGGCTTTATTATTTTTCATATCTATTAATAAATCCTTTCCAATCATTAAGCTGATATAATCTCAGTATTGAATTAATACAGAGTAGTCAATCACTATGAAACGTCTGACAATCCTAGGGTCTACAGGCTCAATTGGTACCAATACACTTTCTGTTGTTCGTCAAAATCCTGAAAAATTTCAAGTTACAGCATTAGTAGCGGGTAAAAATGTTGCTGAAATGGCAAAGCAATGCCTTGAGTTTAGTCCGAAATATGCGTCAATGGCAGATGAAATTTCAGCGAAAGCGTTGCGTATCATTTTGGCTGAAAACAACAATAAAACGGAAGTGTTATCAGGTAAACAAGCTGCCATTGACCTTGCGGGGCTTGACGATGTAGACCAAGTCATGTCTGCAATTACGGGTGTTGCAGGTTTACTTCCTACTTTATCGGCGATCCGTAAAGGCAAAAGAATATTATTAGCGAATAAAGAGTCTTTAATAACCAGTGGCCGTTTATTCTTTAATGAGATTCGTAAACATAATGCGACAGTTTTTCCTATTGATAGTGAACATAATGCTATCTTTCAAAGTCTGCCTGAAATTATCCAATTAAATTTAGGTTTCGCTGATTTATCTGCATCGGGTATTTCAAGTATTATATTAACAGGCTCTGGAGGCCCATTTAGAGAGACTCCGTTATCGCATTTCGACAATGTGACGCCAGATGAAGCTTGTAATCACCCTAATTGGTCGATGGGGCGGAAAATTTCAGTCGATTCAGCGACAATGATGAATAAAGGTCTAGAATATATTGAGGCTTGCTATTTCTTTAATGCTAGTGCTCAGCAGATGGAAGTGATTATTCATCCTCAATCAGTGATCCATTCAATGGTTCGGTATCGAGATGGTAGTGTGATCGCCCAATTAGGAACACCTGATATGCGCACACCAATTTCATATAGCATGGCATATCCTCAGCGTATTACATCAGGGGCTAAATCACTTGATTTTACAAGCCTTTCATCATTAACCTTTGTTGAACCTGATTATCAACGTTATCCTTGTTTAAAATTGGCTATCGATGCTTGTCATCAAGGGCAAGCTGCAACAACGGCACTCAACGGGGCGAATGAAATAACGGTTGCGGCTTTCCTTGAAGGAAAAATTCGTTTTACGGATATTGCAAAAATTAATCATAAAATACTTGAGAGCCAAGTTTTTTCTGAACCTGTTTCTATTGACGAGGTCTTAGAAATCGATGAATGTGCGCGTCGGGATGCGGCAAAAATAATCGCTCAAACAGTTTAAGCTTGGTATGTGATTTGTTTAGTTGCCGATAGCCATAATAACTCTTTAGTATGTGAACTGTTCAAGAAGAAAGATAATATAGTATTTCGCTGAGAATTAAGGATGTGTCTTATCAGCAAACGTAATCATAATGGTTATCATTGGGCTGTATTCTCAAGGCGGTACTCACAAGGATTAACATTTAATGAACTCTAGTGGTGAAAATCTCTCTGATTCGATGATGCCTAAGCATGTCGCTATCATTATGGATGGCAATGGGCGATGGGCGAAACAAAGAGGTAAACTTAGAATAACGGGCCATAAGGCGGGCGTTGAATCTGTTCGTAATTCAGTACGTTTTGCCGTAAAAAATAAAATTAGCTCACTCACATTGTATGCTTTTAGTAGTGAAAACTGGAGAAGGCCTGAAAAAGAGGTCAGCTCTTTAATGGAATTATTTGTTTTTGCACTCGATAATGAAGTTAAAAATCTGCATAAAAACAATGTAAAATTAAAAGTTATCGGTGATGTTAGTCGCTTTAGCGAGCGCCTCAGAAAAAGAATTGATAAGGCAGAGGCACTAACGAAGAACAATACGGGCTTGAATTTGAATATTGCAGCAAACTATGGTGGTCGTTGGGATATTACCAATAGCGTGAAGCAAGTATTTGCTAAGGTACAAAGTGGTGAGATCTCAATCGATGACATCAATGAAGAAATGATTAATAGCCAGATTTGTATGCATGACCAAGAAAATGTCGATTTAGTCATAAGAACAGGTGGGGAACATCGTATTAGCAACTTCCTATTGTGGCAAGTCGCCTATGCGGAATTTTATTTCACCAACGTTTTATGGCCAGATTTTGACCAAGTCGTGTTTCAGAATGCAGTTGATGCTTTTAGTAAGCGTGAGCGTCGTTATGGTGGAGCTGAATCAGATGATGAACTCGTCAAATAATAGGGGAAAGATGTGCTGAAATATCGTTTGCTTACTGCGATAGTGTTAATACCGATTGTTATTGCAGCGTTGTTTTTACTTTCTCCAGTAAACTTTGGTTTTGTCGTAATTGCTGTCTGTGCATTAGGTGCATGGGAATGGGCACAATTTGCAGGCTGGCACTCACAAGTTAAACGCATTGGGTTAGCCGTTGTTTTTGCTGCCATATTGCTTGTGATCCAGTTTTCTATTCCAAACATAACCTCATTTTCCAATCAGCCGCTAGTTCTTTATGGCTTGTGGGCGGGGCTAGTTTGGTGGGTCGTAGCGATTATTTTAGTTGTGACGTATCCTGCCACAGCATCTTGGGGAAAATCAGTGGTTATTCGCCTGCTATTTGGCGTGCTGACTATTATTCCATTCTATTTTGGCATGATGGTGCTTAGAACGATTGGTTATCATAGCGACACATTCTTTGGTGCGTGGTGGCTGTTATACGTTATGTTACTTGTCTGGGGGGCAGACTCCGGAGCTTATGCATTTGGGCGTACCATTGGCCGTAACAAGATGGCACCTAAGGTTTCTCCTGGTAAAACTTGGGAAGGCTTAGTGGGGGGGCTTATCACCGCAGGTATTATTTCTTGGGTGTTCAGTACATATGCGCCAATTCCTGTGATGCCTGATTATTTGCTAGTGACTTCGATTATTGTTGTTGTAGTATCTGTATTTGGTGACTTAACGGAAAGTATGTTTAAGCGTCAATCAGGTATAAAAGACAGTAGCCATTTGATCCCAGGGCATGGTGGTATTTTGGATCGAATTGACAGCTTAACAGCGGCAATCCCAGTTTTTGCTGGGCTAAATTTGTTAATTTTTAACGGCTTTGGTCTTTAGGAAGATAAATGGGATTTATTTGGAGTTTAGCGGCGTTTATTATTGCGATTGGTGTGCTGATTACAGTACATGAGTATGGTCATTATTGGGTCGCTCGCCGTTGTGGTGTTTATGTAGAACGTTTCTCGATTGGTTTCGGGAAAACGTTATGGCGTAAAGTCGATAAACATGGCACTGAGTTTGTATTAGCCATGATCCCGTTAGGGGGTTATGTCAAAATGCTTGATGAGCGTGTTGGAGAGGTTGCTCCTGAACGTCGTAATCAAGCGTTTAATAACAAAACCGTGGGGCAGCGTGCCGCTATTATTAGTGCAGGACCAATTGCGAACTTTTTGCTCGCTATTGTTGTCTATTGGATTGTCTTTATGATTGGTGTTCCTTCGGTGAAGCCAATTATTGAAGATGTGAAACCGGGTTCGATTGCAGCGGCTGCAAATTTTGAACCAAAAATGGAACTAAAATCTATTGATGGTATCGAAACTCCTGATTGGAATTCTGTTCGCTTAGCCATAGTGAGTAAAATCGGTGATCGTGAATTAACGGCGCAAGTGTTGCCAAACGGTTATAATGAGCCGATCAGTAAAACAGTTGATTTAACGACTTGGCAGTTTGATCCAGAAAAGCAGGACCCAATATTGTCCATAGGCATAATGCCTGTATCTGCAAAAATTGATCCTGTCATTCAAAAAGTGACCGAAGGGTTAGCAGGCTCTCGTGCTGGGTTACAGCCGGGCGACAG
Source organism: Providencia sp. Me31A (assembly GCF_050487165.1). Classification (NCBI taxonomy): domain Bacteria; kingdom Pseudomonadati; phylum Pseudomonadota; class Gammaproteobacteria; order Enterobacterales; family Morganellaceae; genus Providencia; species Providencia sp. Me31A. Next base: position 28,870 of record NZ_JBKQGZ010000013.1, on the reverse strand, counting down.
AATTGTTAGTGTTAACGGGGAAGTGCTGGGGGTTTGGGAACCTATCACGCGTATTATTCGTAATAACCCGGGAACGCCATTGAAGTTAGAAGTACAACGGTCGCAACAATTGGTTACTCTCACGTTGACTCCAGATAGCCAAGATGGACCACGTGGTGAAAAAATTGGGTTTGCGGGCGTTGAACTTTCAGTGTTACCGTTAGCAAATGAATATAAAATGGTACAGCAATATGGGCCATTTTCTGCGTTTTACCAAGCGAGTGATAAAACGTGGCAGTTAATGAAATTAACGGTCAACATGATGGGTAAATTGGTTGTTGGTGATGTCAAACTCAATAACTTAAGTGGTCCGATATCTATCGCAAAAGGTGCGGGGGTATCTGCCGAATCGGGCTTGGTATATTATTTGATGTTTATTGCGCTTATTAGCGTCAATTTAGGTATCATCAATCTGTTTCCATTGCCTGTTTTAGATGGGGGGCACTTGCTCTTCTTATTAATTGAAAAAATTAAAGGAAGTCCGGTGTCTGAGCGAGTACAAGACTTTAGTTTTCGGATAGGTGCAATGGCATTGATTCTGTTAATGGGACTTGCACTTTTTAATGATTTCTCTCGCTTCTAATTTTTGAAAGCTGGGGACCAGTAAGGAATACGCATAACAACGATGGCGATGAAAAAGTTGCTCATAGCGTCGCTGCTTTTCGGCAGTGCCACTGCATACGGTTCAGACGGATTCGTAGTTAAAGACATTCGTTTCGAAGGTCTACAACGCGTCGCCGTTGGTGCAGCATTATTGAACATGCCAGTTAGGGTTGGCGACTCGGTTGATAACGATGATATTAGTCGTTCGATTCGCTCCCTATTTTCAACCGGTAACTTCGAAGATGTTAGGGTCCTGCGTGATGGAAATACGCTGATCGTTCAAGTAAAAGAACGACCAACTATCGCAAGTATCACTTTTACGGGGAATAAATCTGTAAAAGATGACATGCTAAAGCAGAACTTAGAAGCTTCGAATATCCGTGTTGGTGAGGCTCTCGACCGCACTACAATTGCGAATATTGAAAAAGGGTTAGAAGACTTTTACTACAGCGTGGGTAAATATAATGCAACAGTAAAAGCCGTTGTTACGCCTTTGCCGCGTAATCGTGTTGATTTGAAATTTGTTTTCTCTGAGGGCGTTTCTGCTCAAATTCAACAGATTAATATTGTTGGTAATAAAAATTACACAACTGCGGAATTGGTTAACAAACTGCAGTTGCGTGATGATGTGCCATGGTGGAATCTTGCTGCTGACCAAAAATATCAAAAACAAAAACTGGCGGGTGACTTAGAAACACTGCGCAGTTTCTATCTTGATCGCGGTTATGCACGCTTTAATATCGACTCGACACAAGTAAGTCTGACGCCAGATAAAAAAGGCATTTATATTACGATTAATATCACTGAAGGCGACCAGTACAAAATTTCTGGCGTTGAGGTTAATGGTAATACCGCGGACCACTTAGCAGAAATCCAAGAGTTAATCACGATCACACCGGGAGAATTATACAACGGTGCGCAAGTGACACGCATGGAAAACAAAATTAAAGAAATGTTTGGTCGCTATGGTTACGCTTATCCACGTGTTATGACTCAGCCTGAAATTAACGATGCAGATAAAACGGTTAAATTGCACCTTAACATTGATGCAGGTAACCGATTCTATGTGCGTGAAATTCGTTTCCAAGGTAATGACACCAGTAAAGATACCGTTTTACGCCGTGAAATGCGTCAGATGGAAGGTGCTTGGCTCGGAAATGACCTTGTTGAGTTAGGTAAAGAACGTTTGAATCGTACCGGTTTCTTTGAAACTGTTGATGTTGAAACTCAACGTGTTCCAGGTACCCCTGACCAAGTTGATGTTATCTACAAGGTTAAAGAACGTAATACAGGTTCAATGAACTTCGGTATTGGCTTTGGTACTGAAAGTGGTGTGAGTTTCCAAGTCGGTGTTACACAAGATAACTGGCTAGGTACAGGTAACGCGGTTGGCATCAACGCAAGTAAAAATGATTATTCAACTAACGTTGAGTTTTCTTTCACAGACCCTTACTTTACCGTTAATGGTGTAAGCTTAGGCGGCCGTGTTTTCTATAACGATTTTAGTGCGAAAGACGCAGATCTGTCGGGCTATAATAATAAAACCTATGGCTTAGATAGTTTCTTAAGTTTCCCATTCAATGAAAATAACTCTTTCCGTGTGGGAGCGGGTTATGTTCATAACCGTCTTTCTGATATGCGTGCTCAAGCTGCAATGTGGGATTACCTTGATTCTATGGGTAAAAATCCACCAATTACAGAAAATGGGCGCAATAAAGAAAGCTTTGATGCGGATGACTTTACGCTTAACTTAGGTTGGACCTACAACTCCTTAAACCGTGGTTTCTTCCCAACATCGGGTAATAGAAGTAACGTATCTGCTAAAGTTACAATTCCAGGCTCTGATAACGAATACTATAAATTGCGTTTTGATACCGCACAGTATTATCCATTGAATGAAGATGAAACATGGGTGGTTCTTGGTCGAGCTCAAGCCGGTTATGGTGATGGTATTGGTAGTAAGCAAATGCCATTCTATGAAAACTTCTATGCAGGTGGTTCAAGCACTATCCGTGGTTTCCGTTCGAATAATATCGGTCCAAAAGCGGTTTATTTGAAGCGTGATAAAACGACGGGCGCTGCTGGACCTGAACCTGGAAGCCCATCAAGTGATGCCGTTGGTGGTAATGCAATGTATGCAGCATCATTTGAGATAATTACCCCTACGCCATTTATTGACGAGAAATATTCGAACTCTGTTCGTACTTCTTTGTTTGTAGATGCGGGTACGGTATGGGACACTAATTGGAATAGTATCCCTGCGGCTTGGCGTGCAGGTATGCCTGACTACGGTAAGGCATCTAATGTTCGAGCTTCTGCGGGGGTGGCTTTACAGTGGATGTCCCCGCTTGGACCACTGGTCTTCTCTTATGCGCAGCCGATCAAGGACTACGATGGGGATAAATCAGAGCAGTTCCAATTTAATATTGGTAGAACGTGGTAATCTATCCCTGTTTCTATCTGTGAAGGCTCCCATGGTTTCATGGGGGCAACCAAAATTTCCAACCATACAAATGGGTTAAGGAGTTTAGTGTGAAAAAATTGTTGTGTGCAGCGGGTGTTAGTATTGCTTTAGCAATGTCTGCGGGTGCTTATGCTGAAAAAATCGCTATCGTAAATGTTGGTGAAATTTTCCAAAATATGCCTGCACGTGAAGCCGTTGCTAAACAGCTTGAAAGTGAATTCAAAAGCCGTGCTACTGAGTTGCAAAATCTAGAAAAAGATTTACAAACTCGCGTTGAAAAGCTGCGCCGTGATGGTGCAACAATGAAGCAAAGTGAGCGTGAAAAGCTTGAATCAGAACTTATGACTAAACGTGACCAATTTGCTGAAAAAGCTCAGAAATTTGAAGAGGATAATCGTCGTCGTCAAGGTGAAGAGCGCGCTAAAATTTTAAGTCGTATCCAAGACTCTATTAAGTCTATTGCTGCGAAAGAAGGCTATGATATTGTTATCGATGCAAATGCAGTTGCATATGCAAAAGATAGCACAGATATCACAAGCAAGGTTCAAAAACAGGTTAAATAATAGATGTCTTCAATTCGATTGGCTGACCTTGCTCAGCAGTTGAATGCGCAATTACATGGTGATGGCGATATCGTCATCACCAGTATTGCTCCTATGCATTCAGCGAATAATCAACAGATTACTTTTCTATCTGATAGCCGCTATAGCGACAAACTGGTGGATTGCCAAGCAGCAGCGGTAGTTCTCACAGCAAAAGATCTCGAGGCCTGCAAAGTAGCTGCACTGGTTGTTGATAACCCGTACCTTGCTTATGCGCGAATGGCTCAAATCATGGATACAACACCAAGCCCAGCAGAAGATATCCATGTATCAGCGGTAATCGCTGATGATGCTAAACTTGGTAAAAATGTTGCAATTGGCGCAAATGCCGTTATCGAAAGTGGTGTAGAACTTGGTGATAATGTGGTGATTGGCGCAGGTTGCTTTGTGGGTAAAAACACACGTATTGGGGCAGGGACTCGTTTATGGGCAAATGTCAGCGTGTACCACAATGTTGAGATTGGCGAACAATGTCTAATTCAATCAGGTACTGTGATTGGTTCTGATGGTTTTGGTTATGCAAATGATCGTGGCAATTGGATTAAGATCCCTCAATTAGGTACTGTAATCATTGGTTCACGTGTTGAGATCGGTGCAAGTACGACTATTGATCGTGGTGCTTTAGATAACACTATAATTGGCGATGGTGTTATCATCGATAACCAGTGTCAAATTGCACATAATGTCATAATTGGTGATAATACCGCAGTTGCTGGTGGTGTCATCATGGCAGGTAGCTTAAAAATAGGTCGCTACTGTATGATTGGCGGTGCCAGTGTGATCAATGGTCATATGGAAATTTGCGATAAGGTAACAGTAACAGGAATGGGAATGGTCATGAGACCTATCACTGAGCCAGGGGTTTACTCTTCAGGTATTCCTTTACAACCTAATAAAGTTTGGCGTAAAACAGCTGCTCTAGTCTTAAATATCAATGAGATGAATAAGCGACTGAAACATGTTGAGCGTGAATTAGATAGCCAAAATCAAAAAAATCAGTAATCATTTGGTAATTCAGGCTAAAATAGTCATATGAATTACGTTTTCCGGCCTGCCTGTTAACCTTATTTAGGTTAAAGCAGGCCGATTCATTAATTAAACCGTATTAATAGACAGGAAGAGTATTTCGATGAGTGATAATCATACTCTGAATATAGAAGAAATCTTAGAACTGCTTCCGCACCGTTACCCATTCCTTCTGGTTGACCGTGTATTGGATTTTGAAAAAGGCAAATCTTTACGTGCAGTAAAAAATGTCTCTTTTAACGAGCCATTTTTTCAAGGTCACTTCCCAGGTAAACCAATTTTCCCTGGCGTGTTAATTTTAGAAGCAATGGCTCAAGCTACAGGTATCCTTGCATTTAAAAGCGTCGGTAAATTAGAACCAGGCGAATTGTATTATTTTGCGGCAATTGATAACGCACGTTTTAAGCGTCCTGTCTTGCCTGGGGATCAAATGGTATTAGAAGTTGAATTTATCAAAGAACGTCGCGGAGTTGCACGTTTTAAAGGTGTTGCCAAAGTTGATGGAGAAGTGGCCTGCGAAGCAGAAATGATGTGCGCCCGTCGCCGTGAGGTCTGATATGATTGACAATACTGCCCATATTCATCCGTCATCTATCGTTGAAGATGGCGCCATTATTGGAGCCAATGTACGGGTTGGCCCTTTTTGCTATATTGGTGCGAATGTAGAAATTGGTGAAGGCACTGAATTAAAATCTCACGTTGTTGTCAACGGCCATACAAAAATTGGTCGAGATAATGTGATTTTCCAGTTCGCATCCATTGGTGAAGTTAACCAAGATCTTAAATACCAAGGTGAGCCAACGCGAGTTGAAATTGGTGATCGCAACCGTATTCGAGAAAGCGTCACTATCCATCGCGGTACAATCCAAGATACAGGACTCACTCAAGTGGGTAACGATAATTTGCTGATGGTGAATGTGCATATTGCTCATGATTGTATCATTGGAAACCGTTGCATCATTGCAAATAACGGGACATTAGGTGGTCATGTAACACTTGGCGATTTCGCAATTATTGGCGGAATGACCGCAGTACACCAATTTTGTAAAATTGGCGCTCACGTCATGGTCGGGGGCTGTTCTGGTGTAGCTCAAGATGTGCCGCCATATGTTATTGCTCAAGGGAATCACGCAACGCCATTTGGTTTAAACCTTGAAGGGTTAAAACGTCGTGGCTTTGAGAAAGATACACTGCATGCTATTCGTAATGCTTATAAAGTGCTATATCGTTCAGGTAAGTCTTTAGAGGAAGCTCGAGAAGAAATTGCCGAAATGGCAAAAGTGAATGATCAGGTAAAAGTATTTAGTGATTTCTTAGAAGATTCTGCACAGTCTAAGCGCGGAATTATCCGCTAATCTCTATTGTGAGAGGTTAGCGAGTCTAGGCCTTTATTAAGGAGCGAATTTCGGTGAATAGCAACCGTCCACTTACTATTGGCCTTGTTGCCGGGGAAACGTCTGGCGATATCCTTGGTGCGGGTCTGATCCGTGCACTTAAGGAGCAAGTACCAGATGCGCATTTTGTTGGCGTAGCTGGCCCCTTGATGCAAGCTGAAGGTTGTGAAGCTTGGTATGAAATGGAAGAACTGGCGGTGATGGGGGTTGTTGAAGTCCTCGGTCGCTTGCCTCGCCTATTATCTATTCGTAAAGACCTCACTGCACGTTTTGCCCAGTTACAGCCTGATATTTTTGTGGGTATCGATGCGCCTGATTTTAATATCACCTTAGAAGGGCGATTGAAGTCAAAAGGCATCAAGACTATTCATTACGTTAGCCCATCAGTTTGGGCATGGCGTCAAAAACGGGTATTTAAAATCGGTCGCTCAACTAACTTAGTATTGGCTTTTCTGCCATTTGAAAAAGCGTTTTATGATCGTTTTAATGTGCCTTGTCGTTTTATCGGTCATACAATGGCCGATGCTATCCCACTAATCCCTGATAAACAAGCAGCGAGAGCGCGTTTAGGGATACCTGAAGGGGTAAAATGCTTAGCATTATTGCCAGGAAGTCGCCATTCAGAAGTGGAAATGTTGAGTGCTGATTTCTTAAATACCGCGAAAATTTTACAGCATAAGTTTTCTGATCTGCACATTGTTGTGCCTTTAGTGAATGAAAAGCGTCGCCAGCAGTTTGAGGCTATCAGGCAAACCATAGCCCCTGAATTACACCTTCATATTTTAGATGGTCAGGCTCGTGATGCGATGATTGCAGCGGATGCCACCTTGTTAGCATCGGGTACCGCTGCGCTTGAATGCATGTTAACAAAGTGCCCAATGGTTGTTGGGTATCGCATGAAACCCTTTACTTTCTGGTTAGCGAAACGACTAATAAAAACACCTTATGTTTCATTGCCTAACTTGTTGGCAGGAAAAGAAATCGTCAAAGAATTATTGCAAGAAGAATGCCAACCAGAGCAACTTGCCCAGCAATTGATTCCGTTATTGGAAGGTGGCGAGTTAGTTGAGCATTTGAAACAGACCTTTTTGCAATTACACCAACTTATTCGCTGTGATGCAGATAAACAAGCTGCTCAAGCAGTACTCGATTTGGTTAGAAATTAATGGAATTTGTATACCCGAAAGCACATTTAATTGCTGGCGTCGATGAAGTAGGGCGTGGTCCCTTAGTCGGCGCAGTAGTGACTGCCGCAGTGATCTTAGATCCTAACAATCCTATTGCAGGGTTAGCGGACTCGAAGAAACTCACAGAAAAAAAACGTGAGAAATTATTTAATGAAATTCAGGAAAAAGCGTTGTGCTGGTGTATTGGCCGTGCAGAACCTGAGGAAATTGATGAACTAAACATCCTACACGCCACGATGTTAGCTATGCAACGCGCAGTTGAGGGATTATCTATTGTTCCTGATTATGTTTTAATTGATGGCAACCGTTGCCCTAAACTCTCTATGCCTTCACAAGCCGTTGTGAAAGGGGATAGCCTAGTACAAGAAATTAGTGCGGCGTCGATATTGGCAAAAGTGTTTAGAGACAGAGAAATGATTGAGTTAGATGAAAGCTTTCCTGAATACGGCTTTGCAAAGCATAAAGGTTATCCAACGGCATATCATTTAGAAAAATTAGCGCAATATGGCGCAACTGAATTCCATCGTAAAAGCTTTGCTCCAGTCAGGAGAGCTTTGGATATGAAAGAATAGGTGTAAAGACGATGGCTGCTCCTCGTTTTATTCATTTACGCGTCCACAGTGACTACTCAATGATAGATGGACTGGCAAAAACCGGTCCATTAGTCAAAAAAGTCGCAGCTATGGGGATGCCCGCTTTTGCGATTACAGACTTCACTAACCTATGTGGGCTAGTTAGGTTCTATGGTGCTGCCCACAGTGCAGGTATCAAACCCATCATTGGTGCAGACTTTTATGTGGAAAGTGAATTATTAGGTGAAGAAGTCGCTCATCTAACGATTTTGGCTCGTAATAATGAAGGCTATCAAAACTTAACATTATTGATTTCGGAGGCCTATCAAAAAGGCTATGGGGCGATTGGTCCGACTATCCAACGAGATTGGTTAGCGAAACATAAAGAAGGTTTAATTATACTCTCAGGTGGGCGTAAAGGCGATGTTGGTCAGTTTCTTTTAAGAGGTAATCAAACATTAGTTGATGAATGCCTTGAGTTTTATGAAACACATTTTCCCGATTGCTATTATTTAGAGTTAGTCAGAACGGGCCGCCCTGATGAAGAAAGTTATCTACATGCGGCGGTCGAGTTAGCGACTAAAAAAGGTCTTCCCGTTGTTGCCACCAACGAAGTCTGCTTTATTGAAAGTAGTGATTTTGATGCCCATGAAATCCGCGTTGCTATCCACGATGGCTTCACTCTCGCTGATCCGAAAAGACCAAAAAATTATAGCCCTCAGCAATATTTACGTTCTGAAGAAGAGATGTGTGAGCTATTTGCCGACATCCCTGAAGCATTGGAAAACAGTGTAGAGATTGCTAAGCGTTGTAACGTCACTATTCGTCTTGGTGAATACTTCTTACCGCAATTCCCGACAGGGAATATGAAAACTGAAGACTTCTTGGTTCAACGGTCAAAAGAAGGGTTGGAAGAGCGCCTTGAATTTTTATTCCCTGATGAGAAGGTGCGAGCAGAAAAACGGCCTGAGTATGATGAGCGTTTAGATATTGAACTAAACGTGATTAACCAAATGGGCTTCCCTGGGTACTTCTTGATCGTGATGGAATTTATCCAGTGGTCAAAAGATAATGGCGTACCTGTTGGTCCGGGACGAGGTTCCGGTGCGGGTTCTTTGGTGGCATATGCCCTTAAAATTACGGATCTTGACCCGCTTGAATTCGACTTGCTTTTTGAGCGATTTTTGAATCCTGAGCGTGTTTCAATGCCTGACTTTGACGTCGACTTCTGTATGGAAAAACGCGACCAAGTTATTGATCACGTGGCGCAAATGTATGGGCGAGATGCTGTTTCACAGATCATTACTTTCGGTACGATGGCGGCAAAAGCGGTTATTCGTGATGTTGGGCGTGTTCTTGGGCATCCTTATGGTTTCGTGGATAGAATATCGAAATTAGTGCCACCAGATCCCGGTATGACTCTGGAAAAAGCGTTTGAAGCGGAACCCCAACTGCCTGAAATTTATGAGGCGGATGAAGAGGTTAAAGCGCTTATTGATATGGCGCGTAAGCTTGAAGGTGTGACGCGAAACGCAGGGAAACACGCGGGTGGTGTGGTTATCGCACCGACTAAAATTACTGACTTTGCGCCATTATATTGTGATGCAGAAGGGAACAACCCCGTCACTCAGTTCGATAAAAACGACGTTGAATATGCAGGGCTAGTAAAATTCGACTTCCTTGGTTTACGTACGCTGACCATCATCAACTGGGCATTGGAGATGATCAATGCTCGCCGAACTAAGAAAAATTTAGAACCGATTGATATTGCAGCTATCCCATTACACGATCAAAAAAGCTTTGATATGTTGCAACGTTCCGAAACAACCGCGGTATTCCAGTTGGAGTCCCGAGGAATGAAGGACTTGATCAAGCGGTTACGACCTGACTGCTTTGAGGACATGATCGCACTTGTGGCACTTTTCCGTCCAGGGCCACTGCAATCAGGGATGGTAGATAACTTTATTGACCGTAAGCACGGTCGTGAAGAAATTTCTTATCCTGATGTCGAATGGCAACATGAATCGTTAAAACCTGTTCTAGAGCCGACGTATGGTATTATTTTATACCAAGAACAGGTCATGCAGATTGCTCAGGTTCTTGCAGGTTATACCCTAGGTGGCGCAGATATGCTGCGCCGTGCTATGGGGAAAAAGAAACCGGAAGAGATGGCCAAACAACGTTCTGTTTTTGAAGAGGGTGCAATCAAAAACGGGATTGATGGCGAACTAGCGATGAAAATCTTTGACTTGGTAGAGAAATTTGCTGGTTATGGGTTTAACAAATCGCACTCAGCGGCTTATGCATTAGTTTCATACCAAACTTTGTGGTTAAAAGCTCATTATCCGGCTGAATTTATGGCTGCGGTAATGACCGCTGATATGGATAATACCGAAAAAGTTGTTGGTTTAGTTGACGAATGCTGGCGAATGGGCTTAAAAGTATTACCGCCAGATATCAATAGTGGGCTTTATCACTTCCATGTGAATGATGATGGTGAGATAGTTTACGGTATTGGTGCTATCAAAGGTGTGGGAGAAGGGCCGATTGAAGCCATTGTAGAGGCTCGTCAGCAGGGGGGGATATTTAAAGAAATTTTTGATCTTTGTGCTCGTGTCGATATCAAAAAAATTAACCGTCGTGTGATGGAAAAATTAATTATGGCTGGGGCATTTGACCGCCTAGGCCCTCATCGCGCAGCCTTGATGTCTTCCCTTGAAGACGCGCTCAAAGCGGCAGATCAACACGCTAAAGCAGAGGCAATTGGCCAAGCAGATATGTTTGGGGTGTTAGCTGAAGCCCCTGAGCAGGTTGAAAGCTCCTATGCCAGTGTGCCGAAATGGCCTGAGCAAGTGGTATTGGATGGAGAGAGAGAAACCCTAGGGTTATATTTAACGGGGCATCCAATAACACGGTACTTAAGCGAAATAGAACGTTATACTAACGGACTTAGGTTAAAAGATGTGAACCCGACCCCTCGTGGTCAAGTGACAACTGTGGTAGGTTTAGTTCTTTCAGCCAAAGTGATCACAACCAAGCGCGGTAATAGAATTGGTATTTGTACGCTTGATGATCGTTCCGGTCGTCTGGATATTATGCTATTTTCAGATGCTCTCGATAAATACCAGCATATGCTGGAAAAAGACAACATCCTGATAGCCACCGGTCAGGTCAGCTTTGATGATTTTAATGGTGGTAATAAAATGACAGTGCGTGAGTTAATGGATATTAGTGAAGCAAGGGAAAAATATGCGCGGGGGCTTGCGATTTCACTGTCAGATAAACAAATTAACGATCAATTGCTGAACCGGCTTCGCAATACACTTGAACCTCATCGTTCAGGTACGATACCGGTTCATTTGTATTACCAGAAGGATGATGCCAGAGCTAAGCTTAAATTTGGCGTTGTTTGGCGTGTGACACCCGTGGATCTCCTTCTGAACGATCTTCGAACTCTGCTGGGTAGTGAGCAGGTAGAATTAGAATTTGACTAAAATAGGAATATTATGAGTCTGGATTTTCTTGATTTTGAACAGCCGATCGCAGAATTAGAGGCGAAAATTGATTCTCTAACAGCGGTTAGCCGTCAAGATAACAATTTAGAAGTCAACCTAGATGAAGAGGTTGCTCGTTTACGTGAAAAAAGTGTTGAATTGACACGTAAAATTTTCTCTGATCTGGGGGCTTGGCAAATTGCTAAACTCGCTCGTCACCCACGTCGTCCCTATACATTGGACTATATTTCTCGCATTTTTACTGATTTCCAAGAACTAGCGGGTGATCGTGCTTATGCAGATGATAAAGCCATTGTCGGTGGTATGGCGCGCTTAGATGGTCGCCCTGTGATGATTATTGGTCACCAGAAAGGGCGTGAAACCAAAGAAAAAATCCGTCGTAATTTTGGTATGCCAGCCCCTGAAGGTTACCGCAAGGCATTACGCCTGATGGAGATGGCTGAGCGTTTTAACCTCCCTATTATTACATTCATCGACACGCCGGGCGCATACCCAGGGGTAGGTGCGGAAGAGCGTGGTCAATCAGAAGCGATTGCACGTAATTTACGTGAAATGTCCCGTTTATCGGTTCCAGTAATTTGTACTGTTATTGGGGAAGGCGGTTCGGGTGGTGCTTTAGCCATTGGTGTCGGTGATAAAGTGAATATGCTGCAATACAGCACCTATTCTGTTATTTCGCCAGAAGGCTGCGCATCCATTTTGTGGAAAAGCGCAGATAAAGCGCCGTTAGCTGCTGAAGCAATGGGGATCACTGCTCCTCGCCTTAAAGAACTGAAGCTCATTGATAATGTGATACCTGAGCCTTTAGGCGGCGCACATCGTAATTATGATGAAATTGCAGAGCATCTAAAAGCACGTATTATTGAAGACTTGAACGAATTAGAAGTGTTAGATGGTGAAGCGCTGAAGAATCGTCGCTATCAACGTTTAATGGAATACGGTTACTGCTAATTGTTAACCTGTCATGAGTAAAAAAAACGGGAGTTTGCATTTGCCAGCTCCCGTTTTTTATTGTGAATATAGCGACATGTTGAGGTTCATATAGTTATCTGTATAAAACCAAAAAATAGGAACCCAATTGAGACAATTTAATTATTTAGTGTATGCCTTTATTTGTGTGTTGATATGGAGCTTTATTCCTATTGTGTCTCGGCTTGGGCAAGAGGGGATGGACAGCTTCCAATTTCTATTTTGGTCAAATCTGATTTCTGCGATAGCAGTAACTATAGTCGCTCTAGTTTCGGGTTATAAAATAACGAAATTGTTTATTTTACCTCGACGTATTTTGAGCAAAATTTTTGTACTAGGCTTCCTTGATTGTTTATTCTATTTATTATTGTACTACGGCTATTCCATCGAAAATGGCATTGCCGTGTTAGTTATTCAATATAGCTGGCCATTAATTATTATTTTACTGTCAGTGGTGTTATTAAAAGATCAGTTAGCTAGTCGGCAAATCGTTGGCATTGTTATTGGGTTTATTGCCGTGATAATTACCTTCACTAAAGGACAACTAACGCAGTTGCAAGTAGAAAATCCAACTGCGTTATTATTAGTCTTTAGCGGCGCTTTTTGTTTTGCACTAATGTCTGTTTTTTCTCGGCAGTATTCGATTGATCCTTATATTAGTACAGTCTGGCTATTCATCTTTTCTACACTGACTTCATTTGTGTTGCTGATATTGTTTAGCGAAATACAGTTGCCATCAAAAGCTGCCTTTTGGCCAACGTTGATTAATGGCATTTTAATTAACGGCATTTCGTATATTTTATGGTTTAAAGCGATGAATACAGGACATTCCGCAAAAATTGCTTCTGTCGTGTTTTTGTCTCCCGTATTATCGGTGCTCTGGTTAGTACTAATTTTTAGTGATCCTTTTGAAATCGCCTATATTATAGGGGTATTACTTGTGATCACTTCTGGTATTTTATGTGTCGGTATAAAAGGAAATGTCAGGAATCGTGAGTAGAGGTAGGTTAACGGTGCAGCAATCAAACATCATCATTGAACGTATTCGCAACAAAATACAAGGTTTTGAGCAGCTATTGGTCGGTTTTAGTGGTGGCATTGATTCTACTGTACTATTGCATGCTCTCTACCAAATCAAAAATAGCACAAATCCGTTACTTCAAATCCGCGCAATTCATGTTCACCATGGGTTAAATCAAAAAGCAAATGTTTGGGAGCAACATTGTGCTCAGCTTTGCTCTCAATGGGACATTCCTTTTATTTGTCGACATGTGATTGTTGATCCGAGCCAGAAAGGGATTGAAGCTGCCGCACGGGATGCACGTTATCAAGCTTACCGTGAAGAATTGGGGAACAATGAATTGCTAGTCACGGCTCAACACCTTGATGATCAAGCAGAAACTTTTATGTTGGCGCTTAAGCGAGGTAGTGGCCCCGCAGGGTTGTCATCTATGCCTGAATTGTCACCGTTTATGGCGCTGAATGGGGCAACATGGTTATTGCGGCCGTTACTTTCGACACCTCGCGCTGAATTAGAAACTTATATGCAGGAAAACCAGCTCACATGGGTTGAGGACGATAGTAATCAAGATGATCGCTACGATCGCAATTTCTTACGTCTACATATTATGCCTGCATTAGTTGAACGCTGGCCTCATTTCTCAAATGCTGTCGCTCGTAGCGCAGCTTTATGCGCTGAGCAAGAAAGTCTACTTGATGAACTCCTAAAAGAAACGTTAGATGAGATCGTGGATTATCGAGGAGGGTTATTCATTGATGATTTACGCAATTACTCCTCGGCGAAGCGTAATGCTCTTATCCGCCGTTGGATTGGGCTTCATCAATTACCGATGCCACCTTTTAATCAATTAGAACGAATTTGGCAAGAGGTTGCTCTTGCAAGAGCAGATGCCGAACCAATCTGTCGGTTGGGTGAATATGAAGTTCGCCGCTATCAAGAAGCATTATGGATTATTAAGCGTATAAATAGTTTATCAAATCAAAAATTTGTATGGCAATATCCCGAACCTTTTCAATTACCAGAGTCTCTTGGCATTCTCTACGTTATGGATGGCCAAGGGCAAATAAGGCCACCACAACTTGATGAAGCAGTAACTGTGCGTTTTGGGCTAAAAGGCACATTGAATATCGTGGGGCGGCACCGTTCTCGAAGCAGTAAAAAAATATGGCAAGAATTGGGGGTTGCTCCTTGGATGCGTGAGCGTGTGCCATTAATTTATTACAACGAGCAGCTCATTACCGCGGTAGGGTGCTTTATAACTCCTGAAGGGTTGGTTGATGAGACGTCATTTGGCATGGCCATTGATTGGCAACAAGTGAGTGAGTTTAAGGCACTTGTTTAAGACTTAAATAGAAAACCCCTTATAACTGTGATCATCATAAGGGGCACTGAAGGACTCAAAATTGTGAGTTTAATGAGAGTGGTCGACAACAATCGTGCCGATTTCTGGATGACTGAAGGAGTTAATGCAATCCAGTCGTAGCTCCTTGGTTCCTTCATGTGTCTCAACAATCAGGTACTCGACTTTTTTTCGTAGGAGTAAATCACTGGCTTGCCCTTCAATATTCTCGCCGCCATTGAGTTTGATCTGTAACTTCAACTGACGCTGGCATGCAATTTCAAGGTATTCGTAATCATCACAATTGATAGGTTGATATTCAGTATCTGTAGACATATTCCCTCACCACTGTGTTAGTGGCGGTTATTGCCGCCTTGAACATGTTGTACCAAGCAATAAGTGCTTAATAGGATAATAGCATAGTAACTTTAATAACTATAATCTCAGCCGTCTGAAAAAGACAATTCTTATTCATCAAGTTAATGTATTACATATTTTATCAGTTATGTCCTAATTTTCTTATGCTCTACGTTTTTTTGTGTCTTGCAATGTTATTATGACTTTATCAGTTAACGAGTCAAAACATATGGTTTTAAGGTACTTATAATGAAAAAAACACTAATTTTAGTATTAATGGCGGTTGGCGCGGTAACGCTGGCGGGCTGCCAAAGTGGCACGAAAAAGGCACAAACAGTACCTGTAGATAGAGTTTATAGTGGGGTTTTACCATGCGCAGATTGTTCTGGTATTGAAGCTACATTGTTGCTCCAACAAGATGGTAGTTATGTTGAACAGTTAGTTTATTTAGACACCAAGGATGGCAGTAGGTCGTTCCATGATTCAGGTAAATGGAATATTGAAGGTAATAAATTAAGGATGACTAATCCAAAAGGTGAAAGTACGTACTTCTCACAATCTGCGGATGAGCAATCAGTGACTTTACTTGATTTAGAAGGCAACTTAATTGAAACGCAGCTGAACTATACGTTAGAAAGAGTTAAACCAAGTAAGAAAGCGGGTCAGTATCGTTATATGGCAGATGCCGCGGTATTCACTGAATGTGAAAGTGGTCGTCAATATACCGCATCGGGTCTTGAATTAGAAAAAGCGTATAGTAAGACTGGTGTTGATGGCGGTACCCCTGTATATGTTGAGGTGGAAGGTTATTATACGGTTCGCCCTTCAATGGAAGATGGCCAGTTTGATTCTGCCTTGGTGCAAACTGGTAAAATTAATTTTGATAAAACCGCTTCTTGCAAATAATCTTAGATTATTCATTTCGACTGAAAGGCTCAACAGACGTTGGGCCTTTTCTTTTTTCAAGCCACTAAAACACCAACTAAAAACCGCTATTGCTCATCAGAGGTGGTAGCTTTCTCTTCTTTGATATCAATATAACTTTTTTATTGACGAAAAATATTTGTATAAATGTGAAGGTGGTCATAACGACAGGTCAATAAGAAACAATTATTACTTACATTGGAATATCGTAGATTCAGGTAGGGCAGTATACTCAATTCAACTAGAGATAATTTTTATCTTTAGTTTATAAAATTAAAATTGCTGTAAGTATGTAAAAAAATTTATAAATCACAGCGGTAATAGAACAATAGAACAAATCAAAGGATAAGTAATGAAAAAGAAAAATATCTACCTATTTTGTTCTGCCGGAATGTCTACCTCACTACTAGTTAACAAAATGAGACTACAGGCAGAAAAATACGATGTGCCCGTCAATATTGAAGCTTTTCCTGAAAGTTTAGTGGCAGAAAAAGGAGTGGATGCTGATTTAGTATTACTCGGACCACAAATTGCTTGGATGTTATCCGATATTCAAAAATTATTACCAAATAAACCTGTTGAAGTGATTGATTCACTCTTGTACGGCAAAGTTGATGGATTGGGTGTTCTGAAAGCTGCCGTTGCAACGATTAAAAAACATACCGCAAGTTAATATTAGAGAGCAACTGGCTACCTCTACTAAATAATAAATAACTCCATCATATTAATGCTATCGCTAAAATATAGCTGATTAAGAATGGAGGATGCTCAAAAAAATCGAGGGTATTTTTATGAGTCATGTTATCACTTCACTTGAAAAGGTACTCCTCCCATTCGCAGTTAGATTGGGAAAGCAACCTCATGTTAATGCAATAAAGAATGGTTTTATTCGAATTATGCCGCTGACCTTAGTTGGCGCGATGTTTGTACTTATTAATAACGTTTTTCTTAGCTTTGATACAGGTTCTTTTTTTTATTCTTTAGGGGTTCGTTTAGAACCATCAACAATCGAAACCTTAAATGGTTTTAAAGCAATAGGAGGAAACATTTATAACGGGACACTCGGCATCATGTCTCTAATGGCACCGTTCTTTATCGCTATGGCATTAGCTGAAGAACGCAAAGTCGACCCGTTAGCGGCGGGTTTACTTGCTGTGGCATCTTTTATGACGGTGACCCCTTATGATGTCAATGGAGACTATGCCGTTGGTGCGAATTGGTTAGGAGGGGCAAATATTATCTCAGGGATTATTTTAGGGTTAATTGTCGCTGAGATGTTTGCTTTTATTGTTCGTCGTAATTGGGTTATCAAATTACCAGATAGCGTTCCACCTTCTGTTTCCCGCTCATTCTCTGCACTTATTCCAGGCTTTATTATTTTGTCAGTAATGGGAATTGTGTCATGGGCGCTTTCTAGCGGCATTAGTACTAACTTCCATCAGATTATTATGGATACCGTCTCGACACCGCTTGCGTCAATGGGAAACGTTGTAGGCTGGGCCTATGTGGTATTCACATCATTACTTTGGTTCTTTGGTATTCATGGTTCATTAGCACTGACCGCATTAGATAGCGGAATTATGACACCGTGGGCATTGGAAAACGTTTCTCTATATGCTCAGTACGGTTCGGTAGACGCAGCTATTGCAGCGGGTAAATCATTCCATCTGTGGGCTAAACCTATGCTTGACTCCTATGTATTCTTAGGTGGCACAGGGGCGACATTGGGATTGATTATTGCGATTTTCATCGCTTCACGTCGTGCAGATCATCGTCAAGTCGCTAAATTAGCATTGCCAGCAGGTATATTCCAAATTAACGAACCGATTATTTTTGGATTACCAATTATTATGAACCCTGTAATGTTCATACCATTTATTCTTATTCAGCCTTTATTAGCGGGAATTATGGTCGCAGCATATTCATTAGGAATAATCCCACCAGTGACAAATATTGCTCCGTGGACGATGCCTACAGGTTTGGCTGCGTTCTTTAATACTAACGGTAGTATTGCAGCTCTGTTACTTGCCTTATTTAATCTTGGTGTTGCTGTATTGGTTTACCTTCCGTTTGTCGTAATTTCTAACAAAGCGCAAAATACGATAGATGAAGAAGAAAGTGAAGAAGATATTGCGAACGCCCTTAAGTTTTAAAGTATGGAGGAGCTTGCTCCTCTCATTAAAGTAGGAATAAAAACATGTTTGAACTTGATGGTATCCAAGAAGATGCAGCTAATGAACTAGAAGAAGTTGTTATGGGGCTGATTATTAATGCGGGGCAAGCAAGAAGTTTAGCGTATACCGCGTTAAGAAAAGCGAAAGAAGGCGATTTTACGACAGCAAAAAATTTAATGGAACAATCACATGTTTCATTGAACGAAGCTCATAAAGTACAAACTCAATTGATTGAAAGTGATATGGGTGAGGGACGAATTAAAGTTAGTTTAGTTCTCGTCCATGCTCAAGATCATTTAATGAATGCAATGTTAGCCCGGGAATTAATTACTGAATTAATTGAGTTGCATGAAAAACTAAATCATTAGAGAGGGGAACGTGATGCAGACACTGATTAATAGAACCGATACTAATGCTGATATTAAATTAGTTCAAGAAAGTGAACTCTTTAATAATAAAACCTTTCATGTCTTTATTTATAATAAAGTTGAGAGTGCAAGTGGACTGCATCAACACGATTATTATGAATATATGATTGTTTTAACTGGTCGTTGTTATCAAATAATCAATGGTAAAAAAGTTTTATTAGAGCGTGGAGATTTTGTTTTTCTACCAATTGGGTCTTATCATGAAAGTGCCTATGAATTTGGACCAACAAGAGTATTAAATGTTGGGATCAGCAAATCTTTCTTTGATAAACATTACCTACCATTATTGCCAATTTGTTTTGTAGCATCTCAAAGTTATCAATTAAAAAATGAATTTATGGCTTATATAGAATCTGTTGTTGCTTCATTAAATTTTCGTGATAGCGAGTTTAATGAATTTATTGAATTAGTTACTTTTAATGTCGTTAATAGATTACGCCATTTTCGTGAAAAAAGTATGCGAGATGATGCACCGCAATGGCTTAAAAGCACCTTGGAAGAAATGCATGATATCTCAATGTTTAGTGAGAGTGCATTACAAAATATGATCACGATGACAGGAAAATCACAAGAGTATTTGACTCGAGCAACAAAACGTTACTATGGTAAAACACCAATGCAAATTATTAATGATATAAGAATTAATTTTGCTAAAAAACAATTAGAAATAACCAATTATTCAATTACCGATATTGCATTCGAGTCAGGCTATAGTAGTCCAAGTTTGTTTGTGAAAAAATTTAAAGAATTAACATCATTAACACCAAGTGATTATAGGAAGAATCTATTCAGTGTTGAACAGAAAATGGTAGGTTAATTTTTTATCTAAACAAGCTTTTATTTTCTAGGGAAATCTAGCACAACCATCTTTATACCAAAGATGGTGTGCTTTTCTATATTCATTTTATAAGGTTTAATGAGGTTAATATGACTCAGAAGTTAAAAGTGGTCACCATTGGTGGTGGGAGTAGTTATACTCCAGAACTATTAGAAGGTTTTATTAAGCGTTATCATGAGTTGCCAATTACTGAACTTTGGTTAGTCGATGTTGAGGAGGGCAAAGAAAAGTTAGATATTATTTTTGATTTGTGCCAGCGTATGGTGAAACATGCCAATATCCCACTAAAAATATTTAAAACATTAGATAGAAGGGAAGCACTCAAAGATGCAAATTTTGTGACGACTCAATTAAGAGTTGGGCAATTAAAAGCTCGTGAATTAGATGAATCAATTCCATTAAAACATGGATATTTGGGGCAGGAAACTAACGGCGCTGGTGGGCTGTTTAAAGGGTTGCGCACCATTCCTGTTATTTTTGATATTATTAAAGATGTTGAAGAAATTTGTCCAGATGCATGGGTGATTAACTTTACTAATCCAGCTGGGATGGTAACTGAAGCAGTATATCGCCATACTAATTTCAAACGTTTTATTGGTGTGTGTAATATCCCAATTGGTATGAAAATGTTTATCACAGATGTTCTTAAATTGTCTGATAAAGATGAGCTTTCTATCGACTTATTTGGCTTAAACCATATGGTCTTTATTAAAGATGTGATAGTCAATGGGGTATCTCGTTTTGATGAACTACTAGACGGTATTGCTTCAGGTACATTAAGCGCAAACTCAGTAAAAAATATTACTGACCTTCCTTTTGAAGAAGGACTTATTAGAGGTTTAAAACTGATCCCTTGCTCCTACCTATTATACTATTTTAAACCTAAAGAAATGTTAGCAATAGAGCTTGGCGAATATTACAAAGGTGGAGCTCGAGCACAAATAGTACAAAAAGTAGAGCATCAACTTTTTGAGCTTTATAAAGATCCGTCATTAGATGTGAAGCCAAAAGAGCTTGAATTAAGAGGGGGAGCTTATTATTCGGATGCAGCTTGTGAGGTGATCAACGCAATCTATAATAACAAAAATACAGAGCATTATGTCAATATCCCACATTGTGGACATATTGATAACATTCCAAGAGATTGGTCAGTTGAAATGACCTGTATATTGGGACGAGATGGTGCAAAGCCTCATCCAAGAGTTACTCATTTTGATGATAAGGTTCTTGGGTTAATTTATACACTGAAAAATTTTGAGATAGCGACTAGCCGTGCAGCAATGAATGGTGAATTCAATGATGTCTTATTAGCAATGAATTTGAATCCATTAATTCATTCAGATAAAGATGCGCGCTTAATTTCGAAAGAACTATTAATTGCTCATAAAAAATACCTGCCTCAGTTTGATAAAGCAATACAACAGTTAGAGCAGGAAAAGTAAATATGGCAGTTTGTAGATGACATAAAGGAAATAAAGATGTCTTCATTACTGATTGTGAATGCTGATGATTTTGGACTATGCCGAGCAGTTAATTATGGCATCATTGAGTCTCATCGCAGTGGTATTGTTAATTCCACTACGGCAATGATGAATATGCCTGCAATATCGGATGCCGCTAAATTAAGTCATGATTATCCTAATTTATCGGTAGGGATGCATTTTGTTTTGACCGCAGGTCAGCCATTTTCATCGATGCCATCTCTTAGCCGTGATGGCCTACTTGGCAAATGGCTATGGGATATTACTCCAAGTGAATTACCACTGAATGAAATTGAAGAAGAGCTAAATCTACAATATCAAAAATTTCTTGAAGTTTTTGGTTGCAAGCCAAGCCATATTGATAGCCATCACCATGTACACATGATTGAAGGCATTTTTCCTATAGTGGTTAATTTTGCACAGGAAAAAGGTGTGGCATTACGAGTTGATCGTCAATTAGAAAAAAATTGGCTTCCATTATCATATCAAGTAGCAAGTACAGATTCTTTTAGTAGTGAATTTTATGGTGATGAAATTAGTGAATCATTATTTTTGCAGATATTAGATAATGCAAAGCAGCGAGGAAATCATTCTGTGGAGGTCATGAGCCATCCTGCATTCATTGATAATGCATTATTAAAAAGTAATTATGCCTACCCACGTTTGAACGAATTAGATGTATTGACGTCAGAGAATTTAAAGGCGCAAATACTAGAACGTGGATTTAAGATTGGTTCATATCGAGATATTTAAAAAATAGCCCAGCGTCAATAATTACATAACGTTGGGCTATCACTTTGCTTATATCGTTTAGCGAGCCGCTAATTTCGCTTTTAAGAAACTAACCACATTATCAAGGCCGACAAGGTCTTTATCATCATTTCGACGTGACTTATATTCAACTTGGTTATTATCTAAATTGCGGTCACCGATAACGATAGTATAAGGTACACCAATCAGTTCCATATCAGCAAACATCACACCAGGGCGCTCTTTGCGGTCATCAAAAATGACATCAATACCATTTGCTTTTAAATCAGCATACAGTTTTTCTGCAACTTCTTTAACGCGATAAGATTTGTGCATATTCATCGGCAAAATGGCAACTTGGAAAGGCGCAATTGCATCAGGCCAAATAATTCCGCGCTCGTCGTGGCTTTGTTCAATCGCTGCTGCGACGATACGGGTTACACCAATACCGTAACAGCCCATTGTTACGATCTGATTATGGCCTTCTTCATTCTGTACAGAGGCTTTCATTGCTTCAGAATATTTGGTACCTAATTGGAAAATATGGCCTACTTCGATACCGCGTTTAATTTGCAGGATACCTTTGCCATCAGGGCTTGGATCGCCATTAACCACGTTACGTAAGTCAAAAGTTTCTGGGGTTGGAAGGTCACGTTCCCAGTTAATACCAAAATAGTGCTTACCATCGATATTTGCACCTGCACCAAAGTCACTCATAACCGCCACACTACGATCGATAATGATAGGTAATGGCATGTTTACAGGGCCTAAAGATCCAGGGCCAGCATTGACTGCTTTTCTGATTTCTTCTTCAGAAGCAAATTCAAGCGGACTAGCCACTAAAGGGTGTTTTTCAGCTTTGATTTCATTCAGTTCATGGTCACCGCGGATCAATAGGGCAACTAGTGTATGGCCAGAATCTTTTTTAGCATGAACAATTAATGTTTTGACAGTCTTTTCAATGGGTAAGTTAAATTGTTCAACTAGTTCAGCAATAGTTTTCGCATTTGGGGTATCCACTAAACGCATTTCTTCTGTTGCTGAGCCTCGTGGTGTAGATGGTGCAACCGCTTCAGCAAACTCAATGTTAGCTGCAAAATCAGATTCAGTTGAGAAAACGACATCATCTTCGCCACTTTTTGCTAATACTTGGAACTCGTGAGATGCACTACCACCAATTGAACCTGTATCAGCTTGAACTGCGCGGAAATCAAAGCCAATGCGCGTGAAAATTTTGCTGTACGCTTCATACATTGCGTCGTAAGTTTCTTGTAACGACTCTTGATTGATGTGGAAAGAGTAAGCATCTTTCATAATAAACTCACGTGAACGCATAACACCAAAACGTGGGCGAACTTCGTCACGGAATT
Source organism: Providencia sp. Me31A (assembly GCF_050487165.1). Taxonomy (NCBI): domain Bacteria; kingdom Pseudomonadati; phylum Pseudomonadota; class Gammaproteobacteria; order Enterobacterales; family Morganellaceae; genus Providencia; species Providencia sp. Me31A. The sequence continues at coordinate 5,817 of NZ_JBKQGZ010000013.1, read as the reverse complement.
TAGTCTGAATTTGGAATAAATTCAGAGGTAATTGTTTGTAAGATGTGATTTCGTTACGCACTAAGTCGGTGATCACTTCTTCATGGGTTGGGCCAAGTACAAATGGGCGCTCACCACGGTCAACAAAACGCAGTAACTCAGGACCATACTGTTCCCAACGTCCACTTTCTTGCCATAAATCTGCGGGTTGAACTACGGGTAAAGATACCTCGATAGCACCTGCATTTTCCATTTCTTCACGCACGATAGTTTCTACTTTACGCAGAACACGTACGCCAGTGGGTAACCAGTCATACAGACCAGAAGCAAGTTTACGGATCATTCCTGCACGCAGCATCAGCTGGTGGCTGATAACTTCTGCATCCGCAGGGGTCTCTTTTAGAGTTGAGAGCAGATATTTGCTAGTACGCATTGTATAGGTTCCATTAGAACAACAAATTATGGCAAGCCGCTTGCTTACCTATGTATATAGAGAGCTAGTCTACCAGTGACTGACACTCGCCAAAAGGGGTTAGTACGTTTTTTCGTACGGTTCGATAGCGAATACTTCAGTCACACCATTTATTACTCGCCAGCGAATATTAAAATCTAATAAATGGACGGCATAGTCACGAATTTCAGTAGATTGTTTTTTATAAGCGGGACGAGGGTCTTGCATTAATACTTGTTCAATAAACTGTTTCAAGCCAGGATATTTTCTCTGATAAGAACTTAATAAGGCCAGAACCTGTGCAGTAAATAAAACTTGCATATCATCTGAAGGGACGTCTTGTGCGTAACCCGCTGTTGCGGTTGGCAAGGCTTCAGCAAAAGGTAAATAAGGTTTGATATCAACAACAGGGGTGCCATCAACCAGATCTAGACTGCCAAGATCAAGAGTAACTTGATTGTTTCTAACTGAAATACCTTTCAATTCAACAAGAGACATACCTATAGGGTTTGGTCGAAATGTTGAACGTGTAGCAAAGACTCCCATTTTTTTGTTACCACCAAGACGAGGAGGGCGAACTAAAGGTTTCCAACCGCCTTGCATTGTTTGATGAAAGACAAACAGCACCCAAATATGGCTGAATTGTTCAAGGCCTCGAACTGTATTTGGGTCATTAAAAGGAGGATGGAGATATAGGCGTCCGGCACCACCTGAAACAAGACCAGGCTGGCGCGGGATGGCAAACTTTTCTTTGTAAGGGGATTCTATGTGCCCAATTACATCAAACTGAAAAGATTGCATACGACGATTATTCAACAATTTGTAATGCGCTACCTTCACAAATTGTTGCCTGATAACAACCAGGTGAGGTCATTGTCTGGCATTGATGTAAAAGTACCGCATCAGCAGCAATATAAGCTGCTTGAGTTAACATACTATTTTTAGCCGAATTCATATTTGCCGGAGGACTTTGAACGCTTTCTCGGCAGGATTCACCAGATACAATGCCTAGATCCTTGAAAGGCATACCTAACAATTCTTCAGGACTATTCATTAATTTAACGTTTGCAGTCTCTGGTTCAGACACACTAGGTACAGGTTTAGACAATTTCATACTAGTGAAACCTTTGTTTTGCCCTGGACTTGTGTATTGGTTAATTCCACACCCAGCTAAAGTGAAAGTTGCCAAGGTGAGCAATAACAGTCTCATAAGTTATACCTTTCTTATATGATTCAAAATAATATCGTTTTTTTTATTGTCTATAAATTGCAAAAAATACTAGACGGCATTAAGCCGTCTAGTATTTTAATCGTTTTTTTACTAATAAAAAAGGTTACCAGCCTTTAACTGCTCCACCATCAAAGACTTCATTAGCTTTATTTGCCACTTCATCAGATTGATATGCTTGAATAAATTTCTTCACATTCTCGCTATCTTTATTGTCTTCACGAGCAACAATAATATTTACATACGGAGAATCTTTATCTTCAACAAACAAACCATCTTTAGATGGGGTTAATTTAGGTGTTGCACTGCTTGCCCAAGTTGTATTGATAATCGCTAATGCAATTTTTTGATCATCTAAAGCACGAGGCAATTGAGGCGCTTCTAATTCAACGAATTTAAGATTTTTTGGATTTTCTACAACATCCAAGACAGTTGGCATTAAACCCGTGCCATCTTTTAATTTAATTAAACCTTGTTGTTGTAATAATAGTAATGAACGACCTAAGTTAGTTGGATCATTAGGTAATGCAACTTGTGAACCGTCCTCTAACTCATCAACAGATTTGATTTTTTTAGAGTAAGCGGCGATTGGGTAAATAAATGTATTGCCAACAGGCACTAATTTATAGTTACGGTCTTTAATTTGTTGGTCAAGGTATGGTTTGTGCTGGAATGCATTTAAATCGATATCGCCTTTGCTTAAAGCTTCGTTTGGTAATACGAAATCATTAAATGACACTAATTCGACATCTAAACCATATTTATCTTTAGCAACTTTTTGTGCAACTTCAGCAACTTCTAATTCTTTGCCCATAATCACACCAACTTTAATGCTGTTTGCATCTTTTTCTTTTTCGCCACATCCTGTAAGAACAAGAGTGCCTAATAGCGCGCCGACAACTGCGATAGATTTTAATTTAATAGACATTGGTATACCCCTTTAAACGAACTTTATAAGCACCTTAACGGCGCAGCTATTTTACTAACTATCGATGTGAAACTTTTTTCATTAAGTATTCGCCACCAAATTGAATAACGTTTACTAAAATGACAAGAAGAACAATAACGGTATTCATCACAACAGGGTTATAGGTTTGATAACCATATTGTAGTGCTATTTGACCTAAACCACCGGCACCCACTGCTCCACCCATAGCAGAATATCCAACCAACATAATTAAGGTGATCGTTGCAGCGTTAATTAAGCTTGGTAATGCTTCAGGAATTAAAATCTTGCGAATAATCTGAAGCGGAGTTGCTCCCATCGCGCGAGCTGATTCAATTAAACCGCTTGGAATTTCTAATAACGCATTTTCAACCATACGTGCAATAAACGGCGCGGCTCCAATCGTTAAAGGTACGATAGCTGCTTTTAAACCAATAGTGGTGCCAACAAGAAATGACGTTAATGGAATAATCCAAACCAGTAAAATAATAAATGGTACTGAACGGAAAATATTAACAACAACTGCAAGGGCTCGATATAAGCCAATATTTTCCATAACTTGGTCTTTGCGCGTAATGTAGAGCAACACCCCTAAAGGTAAACCTAAAACAAAACCTAAAAAGCCAGAAACAAAGGTCATTGTGATAGTGTCAATTGTGCCGTTAATCAGCAGATAAATCATTCTCTCAGACATAACCCAAAACCTCTACTTTCACGTGGTGCTCTTTCAAAAATGCAATTGTGGAATCAACACCACCATTGACGCCATGTAACTCAGCTAGCATCACGCCAAATTTTACGCCACCGGCGTAGTCAATTTGTGAACTTAAGATATTAATATCAATATCAAATTTACGTACCGCCATTGAAATTAAAGGTGCATCAACAGATTGACCTGTAAACTCTAATTTTAACAATGGTGATAAATCGTTATCCTGCTCGTTTTTTAAGCGTTCTTTGTAATCGTCCGGTATGTCAATTACTAAAGTAGATTGGATAAATGCTTGAGCGACAGGTGTTTTCGGGTGAGAGAAAACTTCACTAACTTTATCTTGCTCAATTAACTGACCACCACTAATCACAGCGACTTGGTCGCAAATACGTTTCACAACATCCATTTCATGCGTAATCAACAAGATAGTTAAACCTAAACGGCGGTTAATATCTTTTAATAACTCAAGTATTGAGCGTGTTGTTGCTGGGTCTAATGCACTTGTTGCTTCATCACATAATAATACTTTCGGTGAATTCGCTAATGCGCGTGCAATTGCAACTCGTTGCTTTTGTCCACCAGAAAGATTTGCAGGATAAGCATCTTTTTTTTCACTTAACCCAACTAAATCAAGTAATTCATTAACACGCTCTTTGATTTTTTCTTTAGGCGTATTATCTAGTTCTAAAGGAAGTGCGATGTTATCAAAGACAGTACGTGAAGATAACAGGTTAAAGTGTTGGAAAATCATGCCAATACCACGGCGTGCTCTCGTTAACGCTTTCTCTGTCATTGTTGTTAAGTCTTGTCCATCAACAATAACTTGGCCTGAGGTTGGACGCTCAAGCATATTCACACAACGAATGAGCGTACTTTTACCTGCACCTGAAGCACCGATAACGCCATATATCTGACCAGCAGGAACATGCAAGCTAATATCAGTTAGTGCTTGAATGCTACGGCTTCCTTGCTGGAAAACTTTATTAATATTTGAGAGCTTTATCATTTATATTTTCTAACTTTTATCTGAATTGTTCTTTAGATAGTGTATCTAATACCGTTGGATGTTAAGGCGTCTAGACGTCTAAGTCAATAAAGATTGTTTTATTTATTCTATTCTCATTTTTTTTCTTTTCGTGAGATACTAAAAAGATATTAAATTTGAGGAGTAAACAGGTGAGTAAAGGGATTCCAGCAGTCTTTTTAGATAGAGACGGCACAATTAATATCGATCATGGCTATGTTCATCAAATCGATGATTTCGAATTTATCGAAGGTTCAATTGAGGCAATGGCTGAATTAAAGAAAATGGGCTATGCACTAGTTGTGGTAACTAACCAGTCTGGTATTGGTCGTGGTATTTATGCAGAAGACCAATTTATGCAACTGACAGAATGGATGGATTGGTCACTTGCTGACAGAGGTGTGGACTTAGACGGTATTTACTTTTGTCCTCATCATCCTGATGCTGAAGTTAAAGAATATCGCCAAGAGTGCAATTGTCGTAAGCCAAAGCCAGGAATGTTATTAGATGCACAATCATTTTTAAATATTGATATGGCTTCTTCTATCATGGTGGGTGATAAACTTGCTGATATACAAGCAGGTAAAGCGGCTAAAGTTGGTATGACGGTATTAGTAAAAAGTGGTGAAACGGTAACAGATGAAGCAATAAATAATGCTGATCTTGTTATTAGTAGTATTGCAGAGTTACCGGAAGCTTTAAAAAGAATCAATAAATAGTCGTTTTGGGTGAAAGCTAAGCAGTTGGGAAAAAAAATCAAAAAAACACTTGCCAGATTTTTCTGACCCCCTATAATGCGCCACCACTGACCGGGAACAAGACAACGCAAAGCGCGATGAACACTGAAACGGCAGCGAGAGATTCTGAAAAGAAAAAGCAAAAAAAATGCTTGACTCTCACAGAGGAACGCGTAATATACGCCACCTCGCGACAACGACCTAAGTTAATAAAAACTGAGTCGAATTTCCAAAAGAAATGTCGCAACGCTCTTTAACAATTTATCAGACAATCTGTGTGGGCACTCACAGGACACTATCAAAAAAATATTTGATTTTAAGTCTTGAAGAGTGACTAACACGTTAATTCATATATATGAACTAATAGGTAATTTGGTTTCTTCGGAAATCAAACGACAGTAAACATTCTTTGAGCATCAAACACTTTTAATTGAAGAGTTTGATCATGGCTCAGATTGAACGCTGGCGGCAGGCCTAACACATGCAAGTCGAGCGGTAACAGGGGAAGCTTGCTTCTCGCTGACGAGCGGCGGACGGGTGAGTAATGTATGGGGATCTGCCCGATAGAGGGGGATAACTACTGGAAACGGTAGCTAATACCGCATAATCTCTTAGGAGCAAAGCAGGGGAACTTCGGTCCTTGCGCTATCGGATGAACCCATATGGGATTAGCTAGTAGGTGAGGTAATGGCTCACCTAGGCGACGATCCCTAGCTGGTCTGAGAGGATGATCAGCCACA
>NZ_JBKQGZ010000012.1:0-172105 GCF_050487165.1 Providencia sp. Me31A | reverse complement strand
AATACTGGATATGGCTGGAAGTTTTGTGCTACCGAGTAGGCGACAAAGGCATTACCCTCGAGCAGTAAAGAAAAAGCCGCAACGATATCCGTTACGGCGATCTTAATGGCTTAACTGACAAGCATTACGCCAGTAGCGCCATTTTCTTCATGTTTTGTGCAACCGCCGCTAATAAGCACTGCATTTGCTCTTGATTTAACCCACGGAACCGCGTATAGCGATGACCATGATGTTGTTTGGCATCGGCAAAGCTTCTTTCTACCGTCTCTTTTCGCCTTGCATACACTTTTTTCCCCATTTACTCAGCCTTAACGCATTTGACCATTCCTTTGACTCTTCCCAAACATGTCGGATAACGGCTTTTTTGCGTGATTTTCCGGTCTCTTTCGACAGCCATATTAACTATGCTACCTCATTGAGGTCTGACTGACACGCTCGGTATATATAATTGAGTTGGAAGGTGCAGTAGTAAGTTTGACAGCGGTAACGAGGGTGACCAGCATTGCCGGTACCATGTTTTTTAACAGGAGCGGTTAATTCGCAGAAGCGGCATTTCACTGAAACAAGAGCCATACAGAACCTCAACAAAAAAGCACAGTTTACCCTATGAGCGACTTATTGAGTATACGACCTATTTGATTGATATATAATGATATGTTTAGAAATTTACGGAGATACTTTGTCATGTAATCAAGTTCTATAAATATATTTTTTTACGGAAAAATATACGGGTTCTGCCATGATTAGTTCGTTTTTATAATCAGGTTAATTACAACGGTTTGCGGTATTTTACTATGCTTACTGTATTGATTTTTTTGATGTGCAGGCGAGTGAGGGGATATAAATAATAGTTATTAAATTAAATTTAAAAAAAAACAATAGGTTAGCATGAAAATTCAAAGGTGAGTAAATTTATCATTAATGCAATTATAAATACCTACTTGACAGCATATACCTGACGACAATTCTATATAAGTTAATTAGTTATTAAGTTGGTTATCAGATTGCCCTTTATCTTTTTTTAATAAAGTTGGTGCGATTATAAAAATCATTGCTACTGGTATCTAATATGTTTGATAAATTATCGGGTATACCTGAATTACTTATTGAAAACTGTGTCAACGGTAGATACGAGCTCGTTATTGATGGCATGTTAGGATATTTTAGACATCAAACAGATAACAGTGGAGTTTTATATTTATCATTACCAAATAATGGTAATGACATTGCACAAGTTGAGCTTTGGCAATACTGTTTTTCTTCTGGAAAACTTAATTTTGATTTTTCGATGATATTTAACTTCCAGCATTGGTGGCTAGTTCAAAAAATAGTTCTAGAGAATAGTGAAAATATACAAACGCATGTTTATACACAGGTAACCTTAGCTAATTATTTTTCTAGTGTACTGGAAAATAATATTAAATTAGAAAAAAACACTGGTCCATAAAATGAAAAATATTCGTTTATTTTGGGGAGTAATACTATTGCTATCTCATTTTTTAGCAGTAGCTAGCCCCAATACAAATAATCAACCTAATTGGAAAGGTGATGCATGGTATTTACGCACACACGGTATTCCATTAAAACAATTGTTAAGAGATTTTGGTTCAAATTTTAATGTACCTGTCATTGTGAGTGATGCGGTAAATGATGTTTTCATTGGCGAAATAACTGGAGAACCACCACAAAAAATTTTACAGCGCTTATCTGGCTTGTTTAATTTAGTCTTCTATTATGACGGTGATGTTCTCTATATATATAAAGCGAAGGAAATATTTTTAGAGGTACTAACAACGCAGTATTTACAGCCAGAAGCGGTGTATAACTATTTGCTTAGTCGTGGCGCTTTAGCTAATAAAAGTTGTGTATTTCGCCAAGTTGGCGACTTTCAGGCGTTTGAAGTGCAGGGGGTTCCCGCATGTGTTAATCGAATAGCCAATTTGGTTAGTGAGGTGGATGGCAAGGCGAGAATTCGCGCGACAAACACAGAAGTCATCCAGATTTTCCCGTTACAATACGCATCTGCGATAGATTCGACCTACGAATACAGGCAGCAAAAAGTGGTTGTTCCAGGTATTGTCTCTGTGCTTAATCAAATGAAAAGTGGTGGAGCCTTACCGATTGGTGATGGTAAAAGTGAACTGGTTGGGGATATCTCGAATACTCAATTTTCAGCAGATCCAAACCAAAATTCTATCATTGTCAGGGCTAGGGAGATTGATATTCCTATTTACCAACAGTTAATTAAAAAATTGGATAAAAGACAACCACAGATAGAAATAACAGTAACGATCATTGATGTGGATGTTGGCAAATTACAGCAGTTGGGTGTGGATTGGTCTGGAAAATTAAGCGCTGGTGGTTCTGATATAAGCTTTAATACAGGTATTCCAGGGAATTACATTAGTACGATTATTAGTAACTCAGCCGATTTTATGGCAAGAGTTAGTGCGTTACAGCAAAATTCAGAAGCGCGGGTGTTATCACAGCCATCGATTGTAACCTTAAATAACGTGCAAGCCATTTTAGATAAAAACGTTACATTTTATACCAAATTAGAAGGTAAAGAGGTGGCCAAACTAGAATCAATTTCGTCGGGAACATTGATGAGGGTGACTCCTAGGATCATTGAGGATAATCAGAGCGAAGGTAAGGGTAAGATACAAGAAATTATGCTGAAGTTGAACATTCAGGATGGGCAGCAGCTATCGACTGCAAACCAAACTAATCCGCTTCCACAGGTACAAAATTCAGAAATAACTACTCAGGCAACACTGAAACCTGAACAGAGTTTATTACTTGGTGGGTTTGTTCAAGATAAAGAAGTGGCTGCACAAAGAGGAATCCCTTTACTGCAGGATATTCCTTTACTTGGTGGGTTATTTAAAACTTCTTATAGTGAAATGCATAGTGTTGTTCGCTTATTTTTAATTAAAGCCCAGCCGATAACGCTAGAATAAAAGTGAGTAGTTCAGTGACTTTACACTTGAAATTTTTAAATGGTCCAATGAAAGGATATGGTTTAGATCTGCCAGAAGGAAAAGTGACATTAGGAAAAGGTGATGTTGATATTCAGGCCGTTTTTGACAATGGCACACAGACAATTGAACTTGATGTTAATGAAAGCCATGTAGTGATATTAAGTGATGCTAATTGTTGGGTAGATGGTTGGCCATATAATGAAAAACAGCTCCCGTTAGATAAAGTAATTAATTTAGCAGGTTTTGCTTTTATTCTGCTTACTGATGAAAGTCACTTTGATATAAATAACATCAGTGAAAAACAGATTAGAGCACGTCGTCGATTATCTAAGCTGAAGAAAAATATAATTACAATTTTTTCGGTGATATCAGTAGCACTAGTGATTGTTGGCATTATTAGAATCGACATTTTTAGTGGGGCAGAAAATAAAAATCTATCTCCATTCGAAATCATTAATAGGTTGAAAAAAGGGCAAAGTAATATTTCTTTATCATCGTTGGAGTTTGGCTGGAGTAAAGAAAAAATATTACGGATCTCTGGAAAATGCAGAAAACAAGAAGATTTAGAAAGATTGTTAATGTATTTAAAAGGTGAAGGGATTTATTGGTCTCTAGAAACTCAATGCCAAGATAAATTACGAGAAAACATCGAAGACTTACTGATACAAGAAGGGTATCAACAAATTAAGGTCAGCGATGGCGAGAAAATTGGTGAGGTTATTATTCGAGGAAATATTAAAGCTGACAAACACTGGGAAAGAGTTGTTAGGCAATTAATGGAATATTCAGAGTTAACCCGCTGGTCAGTAGAAAATAAAAAAATGGATAGGTTAGAAGTGATCAATGCGCTTCGTAAACTTGGATTGCTAGGGAAAATTACTATTTATAAACAAGAGGATAAATGGGTGGTTAGTGGTCTGTTAACGCCAAAACAGCAAAATAGTATAAAAGAAGAATTAGAGGCTATATTTGAATCGAATGAAAAAGATATCATATTTCAAAATATATCGATCTCGAATTTTTCTAGGGATGGAATATTCCCTCAACCGATAACCAGTATTGGCGGCAACAAACGCAACTCATACGTGATCCTATTAGATGGACGGCGACTACAAGTTGGCTCAAGATTAAATAATGATTTTGAAATAGTAAATATTGATCCGCTTAACGGCATTGATGTTTATAAAGAAGGGCAATTATTGCATATCGCACTATAGGGAGAAATATGCCTTCAGTAACCTTATTAGAGCGTGTCTTGAGGCGGCCAGATGCGAAACGACATGCATTAAAACTCGTTAAACTATTGAGGCGTCGGCAAGAAAAACTAGAAAAATTATGCTTACAACCTTCGACACCAGAACAATGGACATACCATAATCAAATTTTATCAGCTTGTCTTGCGGCGGAGGAGACAATATTAGTTTTGTATCGACGTTATCACAACCAAGCGCTTGATGAGGAAGAGTTAAATGAAAAATAATTATATTTACGAAGAATTTAAAAATAGTTTAGAACGCGACACTGCTGAGTTTTCAAAGCACTATAAAGCGTTTCTGGAGCTGAAAGCTATGCTGGAGATGTTATCTTCTCAAGCAGATAATACTCCAGAGGCTGCTAAAAAATTAGCGAATATTCAAGCATTAAATAATGATGCGAATTTTATTGCATTATGCGCTAAAGCGGAGCGTGAGTTAAAGCAATTGAATGCGAATATTAGCCTTTTGAGTGAGCAATAAACAAAAAATAAGTGATTCAATAGGTTTCAAGCCCTGAAAATAAAATAGAAAATATTAGTTCGTTATCTTATAAAAAACGATTTTATTTAAGATGAGTAATAATAATGTCTGAACATGAAATAAAAATACCAACGAGTATGGTAAATCATGGTATGAATAACCAATTTCTGATGCCGCTGGAACTCATTGGAAAGCTGAAACAATTAGTGCTAGGTAGCGGGTCACTCGCAAATAATGTGCAGCTGAATAAGTTAATTAATTTGTTGGATTCTGGCGAAAAATTGCCACTCTCTATACAAAAACAATTAACTGAGCTAATAAATAAGGGTAATGATGGTAGTGACCTAGAGATAGGTCTATCTAAGCTATTTATATTACTAGGGATAAAAAAAGAAGCTGAGCCAGTTACTATCAAACAGATTGGTAATTTATTGTTGGGTAAATTAAATAATATATCGCAGAATCCAGAAAATAAATTTCTGATTAATCAAAGTATTTTATTTTTAAAGCAGGTTATTAAAAATGTAGAACCAGTTGCACTCAAGGATAAATTAAATCAGTTAATAACACTACTAAGAAATGAAACAACGTCATTAACGCCTCAACCGATTGATAAAGATCTTAAAATGTATTTGCAGCAAATGATGAAAGAGAGCAATAACACACAATCTTCGGGTATCGATAGCCAACTAGCTAGAGATATGACCGAGTTTGTATTACGGATCAATCAAAAAATGACCGAGTCAGAGACAATAAAATCGACTGACCCCTATTTCATCCAAGGGCAGCAACAACAGCAACAGCAACAGCAACAGCAACAGCAGCAGCAACAACAACAGCAGCAACAACAGCAACAACAACAGCAAAAACAACAAAAACAACAGAAACAGCAAAAACCGGAGAATGATGAAAGAATAGAGCCGTCAGCATTGAAGTCAGCAAGAAGCACACAGGCGAAAACACCGACGACCACCTATGAAAATACTATCAAAAGTCGCAATTCATTAGGTCTAGAGTTGTACAGTGGTAATAGCATATTTTCCAGTGGATTATCAGTTCTTTTTCTGTTTATGGAAGTGCTGTCAGAGCAAGCCAATGGAAAATTTGCTGATATGGAAATTAATTCAGCTATCGCTCGGGATGCACAAAAACATGCTTCAACAATAGATGGTGTTTTAGCGGATGTAGCAGCAAAAGGAAATTCAAAAGCAACGGGGGTTTTGCCTGCAGAGGTCGAAAAATATATCGAGGAAAATAAACTCGAGATTAGTGGTGTCTGTGGTTATGACGAAGACGGTAAATGGAGTTTTACAGATAAAAGTAACCCTAAAAGATATAAACAAGGCGAATTAACCGCTATTAAAGGCGCACTTGATAATGTTGCAAATAAGTCTTCTGATTTTATTTCAACTTCTCAGCTTCAATTACAAAAAATGATGCAAACTTATAATGTTTGTGTCTCCTTAATTAATAGTATGCAGACAATGCTAGCTGACATAAATAAAATGATTGCCCAAGGAATAAGGTAATGAAAAGTGGAGATGAAAAGGCGAATGTAGAGTCTCTATTTGATTTTTTCTCTTCAGGTGGTGCGATGCATATGCTTGAAGGGATATCCCAAAAAGATATGGATGATTTATGGCATTATTCTTGTCAACTTCTCGAAAATAATAAAATAAAAGAAGCAAGAAATATCTTGCAACTGTTAGTAAGAAGTAACCACTGGAATAGTGATTATTTAATCACATTAGGGATTGTTTGCCAAAAAATGAATGCACACTACGATGCGTGTATTTATTTATCTCAAGCGGCTCGAATTTTAATAACTAACCCTATCCCCTCTTGGTTGATGGCTTACAGTTCAATTGCATTAACGTTTTGGCAAGGTGCAATTGAATTATATGAAAGTGCTTTATTACTCGCCAATGGTAAACCTGAGTGGGAAAAATTAACCATAGATGCAACAGAGCAATTAGCCTATTGCCAAGATAAGTTAACCAAAGAGAATGAAGATGAGTGTTAATAATTCAGTCACAAGTCAAGCTCAATTAAATAATAATCAACTTAATGGGCAGAGGATGGTAACCAGTGCGCAAGTGATGCAATTTCTTGCTGGTACCATTCAAAAAGGTGGAAATAGTGCGACATTAGCCAATACCGTACTGCAATTTATGCAGCAATTAACCCCAAGTACAGCGCAAGCAGCGGGGCAACAATTTAGCGAGCGAATTGCACCACAAGTTGCTCAACAAATGAGCCAGCAGATTACGCAGAAATTAGCCCCTTTAGTGCAAGAATTTAACCCCCGAGAGAGCCAAGTTTTTCGTATTTTGGAGGATGTCGCCAACCACTTTCAAATGAAAAATATCTCTCAATCTCGTATTTTAACAAGTAATACGCGTGATGCATTATCCGATTTCTATCGTTCGTTATCTGGAAATCAACAGACTCGAGAGTTGCGACAAGCTGTCCAGCAATTATTACAGAATAAAGCACCATCAAATAATAATGGGCTACAGCAGCTAATGAAGATTTTTTCTTTACAGCAAAATGCGAATAATAGTGAAATAAAAAACTTAACTAAACAGTTATTGGACCAGCACCCTGAACTAAGAGAGGCTCTAAAAAAAGCTTCTCTTGGGGAACCCGTAGAAAAAGGAAAAACATTAACGACTGATAAGGAGGTTAAACATAAAGAGCAACGTGCTAACACTAAGTCTGAATCTAAATTAGAATCATCAGACAAAAATATAGAAGAAGAGATAGTTTTCTCTTGGAATAAAGGTGAGCGCCAGCAACAACAAGGTCAAAACGGCCAACAACATTTTCATCAGCAAGAGGATACTGACGATGAAGATACGATAATGATTAAAAACCGAACATCATTATCTATCGCAACAATGAAAAATGACTATCAATCTTTAGGTGCGAGTACTGGTAAAGTTAATAATAATTTACAGATTGAGAAGAAAAATAATAAAACTTCTCATCATGATCTTGGCTTATCGTATATTAGACCTCAAAATACAGTTCGGGTAAGTGATAATCGTGCTGAACAGGCATCTAGAAATATTTTACAAGATAATAAAGTTACGATGACTCAGATAATTAATGAGCCACTAGATGATTTATTATTACGAGCAAACATTTTAGGCCTAAAAACATTTAGTAATACAGCTGACTCGACAATAACAAGTATTAAGTCTAATGCAGAAGCTCAAATTAAAATTAATGATAAAAAAATCATTGATGTAAAAAAACAAATGGAGAAAGCAGCTAAGCAAGAGAAAGCTGCGAAAAAAATGGGCATATTTTCTAAAATCTTTATGCCGATTGTTAAATTATTCCAATATATTCTGAAACCGGTTGTTGAACTGTTAAAAGTAATACCTGCTTTCAAAGGAATTGGTGAATGGATAGAAAAACATACCGAAATGATCGCTTCAGTGTATATGGAATTACAGATGGCGGTATTAACGGCATTATTTATGCCAGCGATAGCACCATTTATTGCAGCTCTAATTATTACAACATTAGTTAATATTATTTTTTCGGTGACAACAGAGCTTTTAGGGGATAAAGCCCCAACAGCGTTAAAATATGTAGGAATGGCAACGAGTATTTTATCTAGCATCGCTATGTTATTTGCTGGAGGAGCATCGCTTGTTACAAAAATACCAACAATAATGAGTAAATTAAGTGCTAATGTGGCAAGTAAAACGGAACAACTAATTAAATTAGGTACCAAAGTCTCGAGCGGAATAAGCGCTGCGATTGGTATTACGGAGTCCGCTAATCAATTAGTATTAGGCTCAATTCAAACAATATTAACCAAAGAAATTGCCGACTTGGGTATTAGCCTAGATTATTCTGATATGCAAGTCGACTGGCTGAAAACGGCTCAAAAAGACATATTAGCGAACCTAGAAGGCATTATTTCTAGAACAGGCTTGTTAACCGATATTTTCTCTTCCATGGTCAGTGAATCGACAAAATTACAAAGTCAATTAGCCAACTCGATGGCTCAATAATAAGGATACTTACGATGAGTGTTAGTAATGTTACGAGTGCAACCAGTAAGCCATATATCTCCCCTGAGACTAGCCCTACTGTGAATGTAAAACAAAAATCCTCAATGAATACAGAAAAAGATTTTGACCTTAATGGGTTAATATTATTAATGCAAGAACTGTTTCAAAAACTAAGGAATACATTGCAAGATCAAACTGTGAAACAGTCTATTAATAGTTTTAATATCATAAAATCGTCAGTAGAAAAAAAACAGGAAGCAGCAAATAAAAACCAAAATGCAGGGATTTTTTCTGCAGTGGTGGGTGGCGCAGGAGGGCTGTTGTCGATAGGGGCAACTTTTGGTGCAGAAAAACTACCAGGTATCGCAAAACGTAAGCCTGATGGCATGATGAGTGATAAGCAATTAGCCAAAATGCAACCAAAAATAGATAATTTTGTGAAACCGAGTTTAAAACCCAAAAATGAACAGTTAGCTGAATTAGATAAAGCATGGGAAAAAAGCTATAGCTGTATGCCGCAGGAGCAACAAATGAACTTTAAACCAGGTATCCTCGGTATTAAAGATGGAAAACTGAAAGATAGTGAAAAGGTGTCTGCTGCACATGATAAATTAAAAGAATTTTCCGAGAGAATTGCTGAGAGTAAGATAACTGATCAGAAAACATTACATTCTTGGACAAAGCAAAAAAAGAACAGTTTAGATAAAATTGACCGTAGCTTAAATAAACTTAATCCACACAATTTTCAATCATCTTCTGAAGCTTTTAGAATGGCAGGCATACAAGTCGGCCCAAGTATTGCCAATAGCGCAGGGCAATTAGGAAGTAGCATTCTAACTAAAGAGGCGACAGGGGAAACTATTTCAGCGGAATACTTAAAAGATAACCATGAGATCTATTCAAAACAGCAAGAAGTCGACAGCAATAATATGCGAGCTTATTCACAGAAGCTGACCGATGTGACTCGCAGTTTAGTTGATATTTATGGCGCAATGATAAATGCGACAAACTGGAAGTAATCATGACGCAAAGTGAAAAATTGCTTTTCAATTTTTTAGAAAAAAGGGGCTATCAGGTAAAAAAATCTTATTTTCAAAACACAGGTTATGAATTAGGCTGGGAAGTATCAAGCTCTCTATTTAAAATGGTCTTAAAAATAGATGGTGAAACCCTTTTTATTTGTAATATTGAAAGTAATAAACATCAAGTGGGATTAGAAAGTTTTGTTTCTGCTTTAATTAACCTGTGGAAAACAATTATTGCCGATATAAACGGCATTACTGAGGTTTGTGGTATTATCGGGAATTATGGTAATAGTCATGAGCGAAAATCAAGAGAGAAAATGAAAGCGCTATTGATAGCCAATGGAGGAAAAGAGAAAATAATATTCAATGAAACTTGGGTGAAATATTCTTAATATGAGATTGGACTGGTTTTTAACTGGTCCAATCATTCTGCATAGCTATGAGTTTTTAATTAATAGGAAATATAATGAGTATCGATACTGTATTAACACAGCTGTCTCAGCAGACATCAAATTACTCTAAAAGTTTAGAGAATAAAATCACAGAAACAGAAATTAATGATCCAGAAGCGATGTTGCAAGCCCAGTTTGCAATACAAAAATATGCGTCACTAGTGAATTATCAAAGTGCATTAATTAAAACTGTCCGCGATATGATCAGTGGAATTATTAGCAAAATAAACTAATGATGAATAGCCAATATAGTTTAACTAAATCAATGAGGAGACTAATTACCCTGTGTGTATTTGCTGCTGCTAATCATAATTTAAAACTACAAGTTTCTGCAGTTTCAAATGTATTGCCGATAATTATTGTAGATAAAGAGTTGCTGTTAGAATGCAATACCGTTTTAAATTTATTGCTTGACAAGTGATAGCTGACGTCAGGGTACTAGTCTAAAAATAACCCCAATTTATATTCAATGTAGAAAGAATGTAATTTTTAATTACTAAGGATTCAGAATGCCAGTTTCAGCGATTGAAGCAAGTCATGCGATTCATAACGTATTTTTATCAGAAAAAAGTAATGCAATTGCTGAACCTTCAGATATTCAGGATTTCGCTAAGCATTTAATGTCAGAGAGCTTTTCTAACCCCGAACACCAAGCGATAGATAAACTTCAGAAATCCCATATGTCATTAGTTCATGGCATACAGAAAAATGCATTTATCAAAGAGGTTTCACCAGAGAAAGCCGTAGAGTTCCAAGCTGATATTACTAATAGCATGCTAAAGGTAGATACCGTTGCTAAAGTTGCAGGGTTATTTTCTGTGGCAATTAATAAACTTGTTTCTATGCAGTAGTAAATTATGAATTATCGATTATTGGTTCTTTTTTGGGTTATATTATTAACGGGATGTAAGGTAGACCTTTACAGTAATTTATCCGAAGTTGATGCTAACCAAATGCAAGCTGTATTAGCTTACAATAAAATTCACTCGTCTAAAAATGAAAATAAATCTAATAGTTTCACACTGGAGGTTGACGAAAATGATTTTGTTAAAGCGGTAGAAATATTACGGCAAAATGGCTATCCGAAAAAACAATATCGTTCAATTGATGAGTTATTTCCTACGGGGCAGTTGATCACTTCTCCAGTACAAGAACAGGCTAAATTACGTTTTTTGCGTGAGCAAAATCTAGAGCGAATGCTCAGTAATGTTGAAGGTGTTATTAGCGTTAATGTTATGATCGTTGATGTGGAAAATGATAGTCGACAGCGAAAATTAACCGAACCATCTGTTTCTGTGTTAATTAAGCACTCACCTGAGATTAATTTAAGGGCATTTAATATTAAAATAAAAAATTTGATAAAGAATGCTCTTCCGGGAATTAAATTAGAAAATATTTCATTGGTCAGCCAAATGGTAAATTACCAGTTTGATTATTCAAATTCAGAGACATTTGAGCTTGATTCAGCATTTAGTGGCCAAAAATTGGAGCTTATTGATGAGGAAAGTAAAAATATCAATAAGGCAGCGCCTGAAGCAGCTGCCACTCAATTGCAACATGATGAGACAAAAAAAGACAACAAAAACAGCGATGCTAAAGATGAATTGACAGTTAATAAGAGTGAAAAACCAGTAGCTACATCAGAATTGGTAACCGATCATGAACTTATTAAACCACAATCTATTAATAGCTCAAGCACAATGAGTAATTTTAATTTTGATAATATTGATTTTACCAATATTAACATTGATGATGTAACAAAAAAGGTTATCAATATTTTATCAAAAATTCCAACTTGGGCAATATGGCTGTCTTGGTTTATCTGTATTTTAGGAATTATTTTTCATGCAGTTAAAACGAAAGCATGAAAAATAAATGAAATATTATGAGTTTAAATTTATTGTATACCCAGCTTATTTGGCAGCCCGGTAGTTTAATGCATATTGATTGGTGGAAGAAATTAAAATTGGCTGAATGGTACGATTATTACGTTGATATGTCAGTGCCATCTCAACATCAATTAAATAAATTGATTTGTTTACGTAGAGAACAAGGAGACTGGGGGACATCCCTTTTAGTTGAGGTGCTCAACCCCGTGCAAATGGCGCTGTTGGCTGCATTTCCTCGGTTAAATCAATTACTGTTGGCTATGGGGATTTTATTGAGTCACTGCCCAGAGTACCTTTTATGTCGGCCGTATCGCGACGTTTTAAGTGATTATTTTACCAATAAACAGTTAAGGCAATTACAGAGTCTGTGGCGAGGCGGTAACCAACCTTTAGAAATTGAACCTGAGAATTTAATTCACCGAATTTCTCAGCTTGCGATGAATGCACTGAATAATGAATTATCAGGTGACCCAGTATGGTGGGGGCTATGCTACACACAACCTTATTATAAATTTGAACAAACTAAAACAGAAGAACGGATTATTCCTCTATTTATGCGACTAGAACGTTTCTTATGAAAATAACCCAATTATTAAATGTTGTTTCACTCAAACAAGATGGTGCTCATTTATCTATTATAACAGATGAGCAGTTAACTGAACTTCATCAGGCCAGCCAGATAATTTATGAAGCTAGGAAAAAAGCGGCACAATACTTGTGTCGAGTTCGACGTTTGAATTACCAGCAAAAGCAACATCATCTAAATCAATTAATTAAAAAAAATGATGAGATTGAGCAAAAATCGAAAGAATATTTTAGTCATGCTAAACAAGAAGGGGCGAAAGCAGGTCTAACATGGTTTGTTTCTCAGCAAGGGTGGGAAAAACAAGTATACGAGCAATTAACTAAGGTTATTGCAAAACAACTTTCTCAGCGTCTAGGGGTAATTAGTCAAAATATCGCTTGGGAATCACTTCTTATTGAAGATATTCATGCGTTATATAAAGAGTTTAAGCAAAGTGAGCCTTTAGTTCTCAACGTATCGCCTGAGCTATTTACTAAGATAACCGCAGAGTTAAGCGCTCTCAACCTAGAAATAAAAATTGACGAGTCACTAAATATAGGTGAGGCACGACTAGAAAGTACCTTGGTTGGTATTTCAATAAAAATCCCGAATCAACTAGACGAAATAAAAATTGCACTAAGTCAACTACATTGGGAGCAATTGTATGAGCCAGATTGATGATTTAAATAATAATTATTCTTTAAGAGTCACTGACAGCCAGCCGGATATACCGATTAAGCCGGAAATGCTAAAACAACCAATGCAGGTCAACATCCAACAAGTGCGTTCTGAAGGTCAGCAAGAGGCGATGGAGGCAATTAGCCTCGTAATGGGAAATCGAGCTCGTCAATTTGTTCGAGCTAAAGGCTCAGCTGATAAAGAGACTAGTGGTCGTAGTTTGCTCAAAAGATTGACGGGTTCTACGCCTAAAGTTAAGAGTGTTGCATTAGTTAAATTGTTAACGCAGTTCTCAATGCTCGGTAGTGAAAAGGGTGACCCATTAGCAGAGCTAGTAGCAGAAGGGCTTTCCAATGGGGCATGTCTTGCATTATTGGCTTCATTGCTCAATCAGCCTCATTTGGAAAGGAATCGTCGTAAACGGCTAGAAAAATCGTTACTCGAGTTGCTTGAAGATGAGTGGGCCAGTATTGATATGTTTACTTGGTTAGATCTAGGCGATGTTGATTCTAACCAGCTTATTCCATTAAAAAATATTTACCATCGTATTAGGCAAAATGATAGTCAAAAAGAACAAAGCTTGAATGATTGGTTTGTACAAGTACAGCAATGGCCAGAAAGAACTCAGAGGTTAAAGGTATTAATCCGAGCACTTGCGCTGGATTTGCGCAAAGAAAATGCTAATCAAATCGCCAGAATTGCCACAGCGATTAATGAGTTAAAAAGGTTATTGCTTTTTTTTAGTCTTGAAGATTTGTGTGCTGCTGTCGCGTCAACTGTTGGCCTTACCGCAGATGATGTTTTAGCTGAAATATTTCATTTAATTGAGCAGCCGTGGATTTACCCAGACTGGATCGAGTCTCGAATGGAGTTTATGCAGCTAGATGATAATCAGCAGAGAGTATGGATAAAGCAAATACAAGTATTACTAAAAAATATTCCTGACCCCTGTTTTCAAGATGACGATCAATATCATCAGATAATGGAAGCATTTGTGCAGTATAAAGCGCTTAAAAGTGAAGAATAAATAAGGGCGAAAAATGGAACGGATAGGCTTACAGACACAACGAAATTTAGAGAGTTTTCTTTCAAGATTAGGCATTAGTAAAGTCAATATGCTTAATGAAATGAGCTTCATATTCCCTGAACATTATTTATTTTTAGAGTTAGTCAGTTCTAGAATAATAATGAAAATTAATCGTGAGATTTATCTTGATGATGAAGATATTTTATTGCTTCACCAGCGTTTAGACCCCGAAATGACGAGAGGATATTTATTTAGGGCGTATCGAACAGAGAAAACGCTTTCTCTTAATGTGACATTATCTGAGGATATAAGCAGTGAAACGCTACATCTAGTGTATAGCATCATGTTGCGCTTGCTTTCCCCATTGGAAAAAAATAGAAATAATGGATAGATTAAATCGTTGGTTGCAAATCTTATCTGGAAGGCAAGATATTATTCTGGCGATAGTTTTAATACTGACCGTATTTATGATTATCTTGCCTCTTCCGACGTTGCTTATTGATATCTTAATTGCAATCAATTTTACAGTATCATTACTTTTATTAATGATCGCGATATATGTCAATGAGCCGTTGGAATTTTCAGCCTTTCCAGCGGTTTTATTAATTACCACTTTATTTAGGTTGTCCCTCAGTATTAGTACTACGCGTTTAATTTTATTACAGCATGATGCGGGGGAAATTATTTATGCTTTTGGTGATTATGTTGTGGGTGGAAACATTATTATTGGTTTGATCATCTTTTTAATTATCACTATTGTTCAATTTATTGTTATTACCAAAGGCTCAGAGCGAGTGGCTGAAGTTGGTGCACGTTTCTCCTTAGATGGTATGCCAGGTAAGCAAATAAGCATCGATGGTGATATGCGAGCTGGCACCATCGATGCTGTTGAGGCCAAGTGGTTACGCTTACTGGTTCAAAAAGAGAGCCAACTGTATGGTGCCATGGATGGTGCGATGAAGTTTGTCAAAGGTGATGCGATTGCTAGCATGATTATCGTTGCAGTTAATATCTTTGGCGGAGTGGCCGTCGGTATGCTGGTACATGGAATGTCCGCTTCTGAAGCAATTCAAACATATTCTATATTATCCATAGGTGATGGCCTTATTTCTCAAATCCCTGCGCTATTAATTTCCATTACGGCGGGGATTATCGTGACCCGAGTACCAGGACAAAAACAGCAAAATTTAGCAAATGAAATGATAGAGCAAATGGCACATCAGCCCCAGCCATTATTTTTGGCTAGCGGTATGTTGTTATTGTTTTCTATTTTACCCGGATTTCCATCGGTAGTATTTTTAACATTATCATTATTTATTGGTGGCGCTGGGTGGTTTTTAGCGGGTAAGCCCTTTATTAAAAAGAAAAAAGGGACAAAACAAGAAAGCCCTTTCAATGCTGAAAATAGCCTATTAACAGAATTTAAGCCTGGTTCTATTCCATTGACCTTATCAATTTCTAAAAATTTACGCAGTTATGAACTTGAAAAAGCACTCTTAGTTTTGCGTTGGAATATATTTAACCAGCTTGGTGTGATTATTCCAGCGATTGAATTTACTGAAAATAATCTAGAATCAGTCGTTGAAATTTATTTATATCAAGAAAAAATTGTGCATTTTAACTTAGAGCCTGATGACCTCTTGTTTAATGTGGAGCAAACAGGATTAACAGGAAACAAAATCACGTTATATCCAGGGCGAGTGCTGTATCAATATGCTAAACATGACGTCAAAGAAGAAAGTAGTGCCATCAGTGGTGATGCTCGGATTATCTATTGTTTAGAAAAAGTTATTCGTTATTACGCTAAAGAATTTTTAGGCGTCCAAGAAACTAAACTATTAATGGATGCTATGGAACAAGATTATGATGAACTGATTAAAGAAGTGCAAAGAAAATTACCACTGAGTGATGTCGCAAGTATTTTACAGCGTTTAGTTCAAGAAGACATATCAATTAGAGATCTACGTACCATTTTTGAAACGCTTATTTTCTGGGCAACAAAAGAAAAAGACAGCATCATACTAACTGAATACGTTAGAACTGGGTTAAGGCGGCATATAATCGGCCGTTATTTAAAGGGGGCAGAGGCCTTAGATATTTGGATTATCGGTGACGTGATGGAGGAGATGATCCGTAACTCTATTCGCCAAACAGCCACTGGTACTTATTCAATACTGGATATTGAAGATACGCAAAAAATAATTTCAGTGATTAATGATGCACTAAATGGGATACAGGAGGGGCTATTGATCACATCAATTGATATTCGGCTCCATTTACGCAAAATCATTGAGATGGATTTAATCGATATTAATGTTGTTTCTTTTCAAGAAATCGGCTCTTCAGTGAAATTTAATGTACTGGGGAATATTGATTTAGCGGAAGGGAGCCTGTAAATGATGTTACCGATAATTCCCCCCCCAATATTAGATGACCAACTGGTTTTGCCTATTTGGAAACTTACTCCGAAACAGCAACGCTTTGGTCGCATTACTGAAATTAATGAAACATTATTAAAAGCCGTCATGCCTTGGGTAAGTTTGGGGGAAATTTGTTACATTCAGCCCGATAATATCCCCGCTGAGGTTATCTCGATCCACGATGAACTCGTTTCATTATCTCCTTTTACCTCAGCTCATGGTTTAAAAGCGGGGCAGTGGATCTGTTCGAGTAATAGCGAATATAAAATTCCCCTGAGCAATGGATTGCTAGGGATGGTTGTGGATGGTTTAGGGAGACCCTTTCCAAACCAAAAAGAAATTCCCTTTGTCGATGAATACCGTTCCTTATATGCTCCCGCGCCAGATCCGATGTCTCGGGCATTAATTGATGCTCCTATGCCTCTAGGGGTTAAAGCTATCGACAGTGTACTGACTTGTGGTATTGGCCAACGCATTGGTATTTTTGCTTCTGCGGGGGGAGGAAAGAGTACATTACTTGGTATGTTATGTGATGGTAGCCAAGCGGATGTGATTGTTTTAGCACTGGTTGGTGAACGAGGAAGGGAAGTCAGGGAGTTTACTGAATTGGTGTTATCCCCAGAAGCGAAAGCCAAAAGTGTCATTGTTGTTTCCACTTCAGAACGCCCAGTTCTTGAGCGCCTTAAAGCGAGTTGGACAGCGACAACCATTGCCGAATACTTTCGTGACAAAGGACTAAATGTTTTATTGATGGTGGACTCATTGACGCGATATGCAAGGGCAGTTCGTGAGGTAGGATTAGCTGCGGGTGAACCGGCAGTATCTGGTGGCTTTCCCCCTAGTTTATTTGCTCAATTACCCCGTTTATTGGAGCGAGCAGGGCCAGCAAAAGTGGGAAGTATTACAGCAATTTACACCGTACTGGTTGAAGGCGATAACATGAATGAACCTGTTGCGGATGAAGTACGTTCCTTGCTCGATGGCCACATTATTTTATCTCGTAAACTTGCCGATCGTCACCATTATCCCGCTATTGATGTGATGTCTAGTGTTAGCCGAGTCATGAATATGGTGACGACTAAGCGGCACCAATTATTAGCTGGGAAACTACGATATTTGATCAGCCTCTATCGCGAGATCGAGTTACTGGTTCGTGTAGGCGAGTATCAAAAAGGGCAAGATTTAGAGTCTGATGAAGCGTTGGCTCGCTGGCCTTTAATCCGAGATTTTTTATGTCAGTCAACGGATGAGCGTGGTGATTATGAGCAAACATTGCAACAATTAGAGCAAGTTATAGAAGGTTAGTGAGAATGTTACATCAAATCATTAAATTGAAAGCCCACAAAGAAAGACGTTTGCGCCAACAAGTAGTACAAGGCCAGCAACAATATGAAAAGCAACGATTTCAGCAAGCCAACTTATTTCAAAAACGTGAAGTCCAAAAAAATGAATGGGATGCTTTGAAACAAGAGACATTTACAAATTTGTCTAAAAATGATTTATCTCGGCTGCAAAAAAACTTAAAAGCTTATTATCTAAAAGATAACCGATTAAAAAATGAAATTTTAGCGATTGAGAACCAGTGCGATTCTTGGTTAGAAGAAAAAAAGGAGCTTCTGCAGGAACTGCGCAATCTGCGTATTAAACAAGAAAAATTAAATTGGATAATTAGTGAAGAATAATATGCGAATTAATGACATGCGTTATCTATTTAATCATCGAGATAATGAGGATAAGGCGGACGTTACAAAAATTGCTGATATTAACCAATTTCAACACTTTCTCGGTGGAAAAAATAAAAAATCCAATAAAGATAAAAAACAGCAAAGCCCACTAGGGACGACAGACTACTTGAAGAATTGTTTTGATACGCTGATTAACCAAGGGAAAAAAGAATTTAAAGATAGCCAAAGAGAAATTAAACTTCTGGGAGAAGGAAAGCTTCAATGGCGTTTACTGAACGGCACTATGAAAGGCTGTACACTATATGTGAATTGGAAAAAAAACAAAATTAATATCGAAATTTACACTCAGCATCCTACTTTTTCAACATTATTAAATATTAAAGAGCATATATATAAGAGCGTTAGTCAGCGCTACCCTCAATATATCATTGAAATTAAGGTATTAGAAAATGCTAAATTTTCTTAACTCAGACTGGCAACTATTAAGCCAGCATATTGGTGGTGGTAGAAAAACAAGTGACAATAAAATAACTCTCTGTATTGAGCATCATGCAGTTTGTGACCTAAAATGGGCTAATAAACATAATCCTAAACAATCCATATGGACGAATTATAAACTCTGGAGTGAGTGGCTATCCGATGGTTATCCTGCAATAGATCTTAACCATTACGATGCAGAGTTTTACCCATTACTTACCCGTTTAAGCCTTGAAAATGCACACGCGTTTTTTCTTGCTGCTGACTTTGTTCCTGAGAATTTAACTCATGACCAATTAGATGCTGGTTGGCAGCTGATAATTAAATTACAGCATGAAGAAAAAGAATTGCCATTAATACTTAAAGGCTGGGAAGCTGCGCAAATTTTACAAATAACCAAGCATTGGCTCCCTTGTGAGAAAACTATTGCAGTACCTGAATTGTGTTTTCCTTTAAGTATTGCTGTGAAAAATTTAACATTAAAAAATTGCTTGTCTTTAAAAGCTGGCGACGGAATAGTGTTTAATACGTTTTCAGATATACGAAAAAATGAAGTTTGGATGTTATTCGGTAAAAAACGAATATCGATGACATTGAGTGCGACAGAGGTTAGCGTAAATATGGTCGATGAAATTAGTGGGTTAACCGTAGAGCATGGGGATATAACTCAGCTGGATGATTTACCGTTAACACTGGTTGTTGAAGCTGGGATGATTAATTTATCGTTAGCGGATATTGCTCAATTAGCTCCAGGTTCGATAGTACCAGCCTCGAGCTCATTAAATGGAGGGGTTCGATTAATGATTAATGGTGCTTGTATTGGTTACGGGAGTTTAATTGAAATGAATGATTGTTGGGTTGTTCGTGTAGATTCATTAGTAAATAATTTAATATTATACAACAAAAAGAAGCGCTGGTAAGTTAAAATGGAAAAATTTGAATTTGGTGATAAACCCTTATTATTGATCATCATTCTATTTTCGCTCTCTCTTCTACCTTTAATTGTCGTTGTTGGTAGTAGCTTCTTGAAAATATCCATAATTTTATCTTTATTACGCAATGCGCTTGGTATTCAACAAGTCCCCCCAAATATGGCTATTTATGGAATGGCATTAATTCTTAGTTTATTCATTATGGCTCCAGTCGCATACGAAATAACAGATAATATAAGCAATGATCCTTTTAGCTTAGAAGATGAAAATTTATATGAAAAAGTAGATATGAAAATTATTTATCCTTGGCGAGCTTTCTTACAGCAAAATACCCAAGAAAAACAAATTGAATTTTTCAGTGAAAAAGCGACTCAATTTTGGCCAAAGCAAATGAGAGAGAAAATTACAGATGAGTCATTATTTGTTATCTTACCTGCATTTATGGTTAGCCAATTAATTGAAGCATTCAAAATTGGTTTTTTATTGTATCTTCCGTTCATTGCGATTGATTTAATTGTTTCCAACATTTTACTTGCAATGGGAATGATGATGGTATCACCAATGACGATTTCTCTCCCATTTAAAATATTAATCTTCGTGATGGTGGACGGATGGGAACGTTTATTCTCTCAACTGGTATTTTCATTTTATAAATAATGTTAAATGATCGCGTAATTGTCCAGCTAACGATAGAGCTACTGTGGATTGTATTACTTTTATCTTTACCTACAGTTATTATCGCTTCTGTAACTGGGATATTGATAAGCTTAGTGCAAACATTACTACAGCTACAAGACCAAACACTACCATTTCTAATTAAATTAGTTGCAGTTTGTATTACCCTCGTAGCGACCTACCAATGGCTAGGAGATAGCTTATATCATTATACGATATTAGTTTTTGATCAAATGGATAAAATGGAGGGGGGGTAATGTTTGAGAAATTACTCACTGACCCATCACTACTTTTCTATTCTATTTTAAGGCCATTAGGATTATTTTTGTTATTACCGATTTTAAACAGTAAAAACTTAGGTAGTGCTCTTATTCGTAACGTAATTATTTTGATATTTTCGATCCCAATTATTCCCTTATTTTTAGATGATAGCATTTTAAGTCAGATAAATAACATTGGAAGTTGGAGTTTTGTTATCCAAGAAATTATGATTGGCGCAATTATTGGTTTTACTGTTGCGTTGCCTTTTTGGGGACTAGATAGCGCAGGTTTTATTATTGATACACTACGGGGGGCATCAATCGGCACATTGATTAATCCTAGTTTAGGAGACTCTGGGACGATTATGGGGATCTTATTTGTCCAGCTTTTTACGGTTTTATTCTTTATAATCGGTGGGCTTAATTATGTTCTCGATAGCCTCTATATTTCATACCAAATCATTCCTCCAGGAACAGAAATTAACTTCGGTACCCATTGGTTAACATTAATTATAAAACAGTGGGATATTATGATTGCCTTATCTTTAGGCTTTGTGCTACCAGCAGTTGTGATCATGATTTTAACCGATCTAGGGATTGGATTGATGAATCGTTCTGCACCGCAATTGAACGTCTTTTTTATTGCGATGCCAATTAAAAGTGTACTGGCGTTATTAATCTTAATCATCAGCATTCCATTTCTTTTTTACAGCTACTACGACTGGGCGAATAATCTGGTGGATACACTGATTGCTCTTTATCAAAAAATGATTTACCAAGATATCATTTATTAATATAAGGTGAAATTGTGAGTGAAAAAACAGAAAAACCAACCAGTAAACGGCTAAGAGAGGCGCGCTTAAAAGGTCAGGTGGTTAAAAGTGTTGAAGTTATTTCTGGGTTTCAATTAGCAACAGTGGTTATCGTATTTGTATTTTTCTTTGCAGATTGGTTAGATTCACTGCAAGCATTAATCATCGAAACATTAAATCAAATTAATATGTTAAATGAGGATACAATAGGAAATATTACTGTTTTATGGGGAAAGGAACTGGCTAATATTTTGGGTGTCCTCGCTGTCTTTCTTTTTGTCGTGACAGTATTTGTACTGTTTTCTCAAGTTGGAATTGTATTTTCAACCAAGGTTTTTGAAGAGTTTGGCAAGAAGCTTAATGTGGTTACTAATATCAAACAAATGTTTTCAACATCGAATTTATTTGAATTACTGAAGTCCTTATTGAAAACCACCATCATAGGGACAATATTTTACTTTATTATTAGAGAACATTTTTCAGCTTTTCAACAAATATCATTGTGCGGTTATACCTGTGGATTACCCTTTTTTTCAATGCTCTGTTTCCAACTCTTTATTGGGTTATTGGTCTGTTATATTATTTTTGCGATCGCGGATTATAGTTTTCAGCGCCACCGAACTATGAAGCAGCTGATGATGACAAAAGAAGAAGTAAAACAAGAATATAAAGATTCAGAAGGTAACCAAGAGATCAAACAACGACGTAAGGAGATACATAGGGAAATACAACATGATAATGTACAGCAAAAAATACGTAAAAGTAGTGTGGTAATCAAAAACCCAACTCATCTTTCTATCTGTCTATGGTTTGATACAAAGCAGTGCCCGCTACCTAAAGTTCTTGCTAAAGGAGAAGGAGAAAGAGCTAAGTGGATGAATAAAATGGCGGAAAAGGAAGGTATCCCTGTAGTAGAAAATATTGTATTAGCGCAGGGGTTGAATCGCCATATTGAGGAAGGAGAGTTCATCACTTCTGATTTTTTTGAACCTGTTGCGGAAATATTGCGCATCGTGATGAACATCCCCTATGATCCAGAGGATGATTAAGTAGATAAGGTATATTAATAATCGATTGTAGTAATATAAATTCCTTTTTCTTGCAGATTACTGAAGATCATCTGGGTGTCGGCAAGCAGTGATTTTATTCGGTTATCCAACACATAAATATCAATATCTTCAGTATTTATAGGTAGGGTTAATAGTAATATTTTTTTCTCTTGATCCCAGTTTAAATAGGGTTGGTTGGTATATTTAAATAACATATTCAAACTTAGAATATATAATGAGTGTTCTATTGTTATGTTGCCTGGCATTTTTCCAATGATAGAATTAAGTAAAATGTTTTCTGAGTTAACTTCATTTATTAAAATGCTTTTCTCTTCAGGGAAAATAAGTTGGCAGCTGCGTTGAAAGCCTAGTTTTAAGTTTTTGATACCAATATACTTTCCAAAGTTAAGAATTAAATCGTCATTAAGCATATTATTCACCTGGCTCATTTAATATAATCATATTTTTTATCTTCATGTTGTTGTAAATTTCTTCACCAATTTGTATGAAAGGTAATATTTTTTCTCTTATGTCTGAACTGGTTATCTCAACATAATTGATGCTATCAATTAATGTCACCAAATTACTGGTTGGTGAATAGGTTAGTTTGGGGCCATAATTTATCGCCATCGGCAAGTTAACTTCCAACATATCGAATATCTCTGTTGATGAAATCTGTTTATTCAAATAGCCGAGGGATAATATCAATGTTAGGTTTTCATCATTATCCTCATTATCTTCCCAGATGAGTGTTAATAATAAATTATGATGATGTGGTAAAATTATATAAGCAAATTTATCACTAATATTTAGCTCAGAGTTAAATTCAATAGAGAGATTTCTTAATGAGTTTTCTATCAATGTATTCATTTTTTTCCATCTTTATCTATACGAAGGTATTATTGTGTTATCGTCAGTACAATAATACAACAGTAAAATTGAAACATTATAAGGTATAATAAAATGTAATTTAGTATTTTATTTAAAGCCTTGAGATATCATTTTATTCATATCGGATAACATGGTTTACATACTGTTAATTAATGAAACATATGCATTATATGTCTGCATTAATTTTTGTAACTGTAATTGAGAAGTAGAAATAAAATCAGAAGCACTATTGGTTTTATTGTCTAATGCGCCTTTTATTGCCGTTAAATCCCCTTGATTATAATTAGGGAGTCCTTTATCAGTAAACAAGCGGTTAATATCTTCATCTGGTAAGTTGAGGTAGAGTTTTTTTAATTCATGTCGAGAATTAGTTTCCCAATGATAATCATTGTTATTCCACTCATTTTTGTTGGCCAAGATAATGTCGCTGTTCAATTGAAACTCATTTATGTTGTTTTTTTGTGCAATATCTTTGACTACTCCGCTTGGATCATTAGGGAAAGCTGAATTAGGTGAAGAAATTAGTCGTGTTCTCAATGAATGCCATGTCCAACGACCTCCATCTAAATCATTTGCAAAAACACCATCAACAGCGGAGGCTAATTTCTGGGCTTTCCGTGCTATTTCTGAATTTTTTTCCATATCAAAAAAACGACCATTTGATTGCGTGGAGAGCATATTCATAAAGGCAAAGAGAATTGCTAAACCACGCGAAAATAGGTTATCCCCCTTGTACAGTTCTAACCCAGAGAGCGCTTTGCTTTTAATTTGTGTGTGGGGCATTTGTGGTTCGCCTATGTAGCCGCTAATGCGATTTGACATAAGTCTAACTTCTGTCTCTTCGACGGCATCTAGCATCTCTTCTTTGTTAGTATGTTCTTCTTTTGCATTCTGCTGCTGTTTTTTCTGTTGCTCTTGCTGAATGAGGTGCAATTGTTCAGAGGTTAATTGTTCAGAGGTTAATTGCTCACTTTCGCTTATTTGTTGGTTTAGGCGCAACATCAGCTCAGCCATGTCTTTTGCTAACTGCATATCTGGCCGACTGCTATTCGGGGAGTGAGACTCTTTAAGTAATTTTTGTAAAAGAAGTTTTAAATCTTTACTGACTTGTTGATTTGGTAATGAAGATGAATTTTCTTTAAATGATATGAGTATTTGTTTTACTTTATCTTTGATTAAATCAGAGGTAACTCCTTGACTAATTTGTTTTAGCAGCACTATGCTTTGCTGGAATAGTGAATTAACTTGCTGGTGAATGATTACTGGAAACATCTCCCCCTTCTCAAAAATAGTGACTAATTGATTGAGGTTAGCGTGATTTTTTACACCTAGATTAGCGAGGTCTTTTAATCTATTAATGGTACTTTGTGGGATTTGAGCGCTATTGCTGCTGTTAGGATTATTATTAAAATATAGGTTATTAGTCGATATCTTTATATTTGTCTTAGTAGCTAGCTGGGTTGCTCGGGCATAAAGGCTAGTAAATTGGCTAGACATAAAACTTCCTCTATTTCAAATAATTGATACTGATTATTTCGCGGACTTAGTTTTTATTAGGCGGACAGTATCATTAGTTCTACATCAAGTACGATAAGTGTGTGATGTTCATTGAATTTTCAATAGTGTTGTAGTCAGGTTAAGAATGTCAATAAAGTATTTTAAAAAAGTTTCTCTATTGATCATAATGCGGTTTTTTATACCTGAAGTTAACATAATACCTACTGCTCATTAGAGTTACATGTGCGGTTATCTACAATATATAACTTAAAGAATTAATTATTTGCCTTAAGTTTCTGTTAAGATTTAATGTATAGACTATACAAAATTAACAGACAAAAGGAATTATTATGAATAAGGCAATTATTGCACTCCTATTATCAGCTGCATCATTTGGTGTTATGGCGAATAATCATACTGGTGGTTTTGTTTCGAATGATGGCATTGTGGGGCAAAAAGGGGGTTTTGTTGCCACAAACCAAGCGGTGACAACCGCTGTACAAGCGAAAGACCTTCCTGATGATGCATGGGTTTCACTTGAAGGTTATATTGTTAAGCAAATAGGCAAAGAACTTTACGAGTTTAAAGATAGTACAGGCTCAATTGCTGTAGACATTGACGATAAGCGTTGGCGTGGGCAAGTTGTTACACCTGAGACAAAAGTCCGCTTAGAGGGAGAGATTGATAAAGAGTGGGCTTCATTAGAAGTTGATGTGAAACGCGTAACCATTATCAATGAATAATCGTAAATTTTTAATAAGCTCCTAGATAGGGGCTTTTCTACAATGATAACGCTAATAATGCATTATCATCGAGCTTATAGAATGAAACCTCGCCATTTTTGTGGCGGGGATTTTGCTATTTTAGGCATATTGGCGTCAAATACTGAATGGACAAGGATAGGTGAATATGAGAATTAAGTTAGATAAGACATGGATTGGATGGTGTCTCATTGCTTTATTTTTAATGATAAGCTCTTTTTTATTTGGTGTTTCAGTTACCCAAAAAATTAATTTTGACCCTATTGAACAAACAAAAATAAATGTTTCTAATTTATTAGATTATCCCAAAGCAGCCGAATTTAAAAATATGGAATATTTTTATAACAAAAAGACCCCAAATGGTGGTGAATTGGGTTATATTTGTGGAGAGGTGTTCACATTTAATCGGGATATATTACCCGATGGATTCAAGCGGTTCATAGTAAAAGTATATACCCCTCCTAAAGGTTTGATACTGCTCTCTTTTCCTATTATAGAGGATGCTGAAGATGCATTGTTATCTGAAAAAATTGATAGTATTTGGATGATGCTTTGCCATAATTAATCATATTAAATGATCATCAGTGAAACTCTATTTGTTAGCTTCTATTTTTTCACATAGCAGCATTAAAGCGAGTAGAGTTTTCATTAAGGATAATAGGAAAATAGATTCCATATAACAATCAATTTTCCATCAAAAATTATTAACAATAAATCGTAATATTAAAATGAAAACTAAAGATAATTTAATTGAAAAGCAAGTTAGCATAGCTAAAACAGGTGTTTTTTTTTGCTTTTGTGGGCACCGTATTGCCTATGGCTGGCTTAATAAAACAAATTTACGAACCAACAGGTGACGGTATTGTTATATTAGTTCTTGGTTTAGTGGTTTGTTTGTTTTTTATGCTAACTTTCTTACTAGGGTATTCTGTTATGATGGTTAAGCAAAAAGATAAACGACTACTTTGGTCAAAAGTTCAAAGAAATATAGGGATTCTTTTTTTGCTTTACCCATTTGTAGGTTTTTTGGCAAGTATATTTCTGATTAAAGCAGGAAACCTTGGGATACGAGGTTCAATAAATTAATCTAAATTCTATAGTCATGTACGAAAGGTAATGATAAGGAATGTAAGCAGATCCACTTCTCGACCACTAAAAGGTCAGTAGAAGTTAATTTTTAGGGCCCCACAAAGAAGTCGTTGCTTTATATATTTCTCCATATCTATAGTGCCATGAGCTTTAAAACTGCTATTACGGGTTATTTTCTGTTAGCAAGACTATAGAAATAGTAGTGAAAGAAAGTACTAAAAAAGATGAGATAAATTTGGTTTGTCTGAAATGTTTTCATCGATACAGAATTTTATGTTAACTATATTTTTTAGGTTGGAATTTTATTGGATTATAAGATAAATCCTGATGTTATTTATGTGAATCAAGGTGTAGTTTTAGAACTCATATTAACAATTTGAGTTCTTATCACATGAGTTATAATAAAGCTATATTATGTGTTTTGGTCACATTTGCGTTTTCATCACAAGCTAATTCATTATGGACATACGAGGGTAGCGGAGCACCTGAAAATTGGGGAAAACTGAGTGATGAATACAAAGTTTGTGAAAGTGGATTTAACCAATCCCCGATTAATATTGATAATGTTATTGATGGAAAATTAACGCCATTAACGATAAATATACATACGCACGCGCAAAAAATTATCAATAACGGGCACTCAATACAAATTAATGTTAATGATGATGATGATTTTTCTATTGATGGGGCAACCTACCAATTAAAACAATTTCACTTTCATAGCCCAAGTGAAAATGAAATAAAAGGTAAACAATATCCACTAGAGCTGCATTTTGTTCACTCCAAAAATGATGGGGGAGTCGCAGTACTCGCAATTATGTTAGAAGAAGGTGATGCTAATCCTGCCATAGAGCAGGTGTTGAGTAATATACCAGAAGAAAAAAATCAGGAAAAAGAATTAGGTGAAAACATTGACTTAATATCGCTTTATCCAGAAGATAAAAGTTATTATCGTTTTAGTGGTTCTTTAACGACTCCACCTTGTACTGAAGGTGTAGTTTGGTTGGTCATGAAGCAGCCGATAAAAGCATCCAAAGAACAAATAACGAAATTTCAAAAAGCATTGGGTCATTCAAATAATCGGCCAGTTCAACCATTACATGGTAGATTAATCGTAAACTAATAAAACCGTATTAATATAATCAGTCATTGTCAGGTCTGAGTTAGTAAAAGTAAACATTAGCGCGCCAGCCAGAGTAGCTGGCGCACTTTGATATTTAGCCTTTAGGGTTCGGGCCAAATCGGTTATCACCTTGATTACTATCAAGGCACATGAATACGAAAACAACAAGTCCACCAAAAGGGATAAAATTGAGAAGAAAAAACCAACCAGATTTATTTGTGTCATGCAGTCTTCTGACACATACAGCAATGCTAGGAACAATTAGAGCCAAAGCATATATAAGGATGAGTACTGATACAACGCTCCCTATACCACTCATTTCTCCTGTACTGTAATCTATAGATGAAAACATGATAATATATAAAACGGCTAGTATGATGGTGTTTATTAATGTAAACATCCAATACTCTTTACGTCTAGCCCGACCACTAAAGTTTGCGTAATTGTTTTTAATAACGTCCAAATACCAATTCATTTGTTAATCCTTAACTAAAATTATAAAGTCAAGGAGTATAGTAGCTTGGTAATTTTTTGTAAATGCAAAAATTAAAAATTAGGTTTATCATTTAGTAAAATACTATCTACTAGCTCTTTGGGTTCAGCAAGTCAATCATCCTTATTAAATATTTTCCAACATTTATTTAATATAAATTTTCGTTTCTTCCCTTCTAAGGGAATGACAGCGTGCTATAGAATTAATTAGTAGTGTAAATAAAAGAGGTGATGTTGATTTTAAATAATCAATAAAAGATGCTGTGGAGGTTTTGTTGTGCAGCGTGCTTATTCGGTCACTAAGAATTACGGAATAAATTCTAATGAAAGCTAGAATAGCGCAAAGTAGCTAATATTATACTATAATTAAATCGATAATTATCCCTAAAGTAAAAATGAGTAAGGAGCGGATATGAATAAGTTGATATTGACAGCAATAATCGGAACATCATTACTTTCAGCTTCTGCATGGGCTAGTTCAAATCAGTCATCTGATTTTATCAATGTGAGCTATAACTGTGCTAAAAATCAAACGTTTAATGCAGTATTTATTAATGATGTTCAAAATAGCTATGCTGTGATTGGGTTTGACAAAAGAATTATACCAATGAGAGAAATAGTGGTGGCTTCTGGTGCTAGTTATAAATCTGATAACGGTAAGGAGTCTTTAGTGTTGAATACAGAGGGAGACAAAGCTGAATTGGTAAAAGAGAATGGAGAAGTTGTTCTTTCAAATTGTATATCTACACCACTCGATTAATTGCTTATATTGTAACGTGGAGTTCAATAATGGGAGCGTAAAAAACTCCCATTATTATACCTAATACTCTCAAATAGCTATATTTTGTATTGTAATGTGTATTCGTAACCTATGACATTCAAGATTTAATTGTATATTTATATTGAGTGCCCTATTAACCATCAGGTTTATTTTTGTATGTTATAACAGGGCTGATAAACCAATGTATAACAGAGTTTGAAGCGAGTTTGAGTGCTATAGTCACTGTCAATAACGTAAGAAAAATAACCAATGGGAAGTTTATCTGGGTGTCAAATTGCTTTAATCCATATAATAAAGCAAAACAGATAATAGGATGGATTAGGTAAATGCCTAGTGCATTATTTGAAACTTTTGCATATCGATTGGTTGATAGTGAAAAATAAACAATAGTTGTGCTCAGCAAGATGCCAATTAGAAAATCAAACAGATAAGTAGTAATTTCATAAAGGTATAGACCGTATTCATTTTTCCTGTAAATAAATCCAATGATATTAATGCGATAATAGAGCGCAATGATAGCAAGAGTAGTGATGCATAAAATGATAAAAATATTTTTATTTCTAAAAGAGGATATATGATTTTCACTAATAAGGTATGCAAGAACAAAATAGGGAAAATAATAAATAATAGAAAAAAATCCAGAAGATTTTTCTCGGTAGTCATTGACTAGATAAGAAAAAATTAACGAGATAGCTAAAATAAAAAGCAAAGCGGCTTTATTGTTTTTTATAGTTTTAGGTAACAACAAAAAAATAGCTTGCCAGATTGGTGTTGCAAGGAAGAACCAAACGCCATTTTGAGGGAATAAAATGTATTTTTTTAGGCTAAGATCACCTGAAAAATAAAGAGGGATAGAATCTATGGTTTGAAAAGTACAATAAATGATTATCGCAGGGGCTACATTATTTCGCCAGTTTACCCACGTAGTACTTTTAGTGATAAACGCAACAATGAAAACAAACATGGGAATTAGTGTGAGATTAAATATTTTGCCAAGTAAAAAAACCTCATGTATCTCCATGAAACTTAGGTAAAAATTAAGAACGATCAGTGAGCTTAGTATTAGTTTTAATGTAGGCCAGTATGGCTGCTCGTTATGCTTCTTACTTAATATTTGTATCATATTTTATCCTACATAATGCATGATAAGACATTATACTCCATAAAGAACCCTTACATTAAGAAATATATTACGCATACAAATGAACTTAAATTGATTGACTTGTTTTTAGTTTAAAATAAATTCTCCGAGTGAGCTGTATCATTTTACAGGGGAGTTACAGTAAGAGTCTCTAGCCTAGCTTTACGTATTTAAGTAAAAATTGATAAGTTTATTTATATTTACCCCTAAAATTTTAGAAATAACCATCAAATGGTCTGCGTAGATTGATGTTTCTCCACATTCATATGCGATGTAACATTTCTCATGGATATTTAATTTATCCGCCATTACTTTAACGGGTATGTTACGCACTATTCTTAATTCTTTTATATGATTACCAAGATTTTCATTTCTTTTTTTTACTGCATTCATTAATTTTTTCTCTTTTCATTCAATTAAATTAAATATATTATTTGCAATGATATATAATATAAAGATAAGTAATCTACAATTAAAAAATTATTGCAACCAAAAATGTAGGAATAATAAATCAGTATGATAATTTTTTATAGAGTGATTTTATCGCAGGCTAAAATATAACTATATTAAATTTGGCCGTAATTATTTAGAATGTCGTCATTAAAGTTAGGGAATTTTACTTTGTAAGAAATTTAAGTCTGATTTTTTATTTTTAAGTAAAAGAGGCAATGAAGAATAAAAATAATATAAATTGTAATATGGCTTATATTTTGTTATGTGCAATAACACCTTTGTTAATTAATTGTTATTGTGGCTGGAGGTGATATAAATGTGGTTTTTTATTGTTCTTGATGGGGACCTAAAAAAGTAATAATAAACTACGACAACAAAAAACTGAGCATGTGGTTATGATATAGAATATTAGTTAATTCTTCATACTGTTTTGTTTATATAATGAACAGAAAGTGTAACGCTAAAATTATTTTAATAATAGATAAAGATAAAAATTCAGTTAATTATATCAATACTTCATATAAAAATAGCGGTAATATTAATTTATATCAAAAAAACACTTAATTAGTTTGGTTTTCATCAAAATATAATCATCCCTTATGGATATAGATGTATTTTCAGCTATAGTAGTTAAGGTGTCATGACGTTAATATTTCAGACTACTTAAAGAGGTTTTATAAGTGAATTCTAATTGCATGATAGCTACTATGGCGGGACGTAAACTAAAAGAGCTCAGAACATCAGCAGGTTATACTGTCCCAAAATTCACTCAACTCATTGGGTGTAAAAGTGAACAACAGTTGTATCGTTATGAACGAGGTATTAATAAGATAGATTTAGATACACTAATCGTTGCTCTTAAATTACTTAATGTTAGTGTCGGGAATTTTATGGATGAGGTGGTTTCTGAGGTAGAAGAAAAAGAAGTTGTGGAATAGTTAAAAAATAATATAGCTTGTTTGGCTGGTTCTACCTAAGTTTTTTATGTGCGGATCTAGCTTCACTATATTAAAAATGGCTATAAATACCTCTAAGTAGCGGTATTTATAGCCAAGAGATATTATCGAATTTTCATTGAGTTAACCACTGATTGTACACCAGCTACTTGTCTTGTTGCTTCAAGTGCTTTATTTATATCAGCTTGAGAATTAACAAAACCGCTTAATTGAACTCGCCCTTTGAATGTTTCTACACTTATTTGTGTGGACTTTAGGTTTTTTTCAGCAAGTAAGGCGGATTTAACTTTTGTGGTGATGACTGTGTCATCTATATAGCCGCCAGTGCCTTCACTTTTAGCGGATGGGGCGCAGGCTGATAAGGTAAATGCCATAAAAATCATGATTAATATGGATGACACTACTTTTAAGACTTTCATATCAACATCCTCTTATTAGAAAATAACACAAGATGAACTACATACTGTATAGAGCTAAATATACAACATTTTATATGATGAAATGAAAATAAAAGCTACCAATAATAGTTAGATTAACACGTTATGTTAAGGGAAAGTATGATTATTATTTAATCATTGAATGGCTTATGAAAATTATATATTGAGTTAATTGAGTAATCTAAAGCCACTTCACTATTGCTGGGCATAGTACTCATCGTAATTATTTCAATTCACTACAGGAACTGTGTAGGTCGTATATGATCAGAACAAGTAAAAATTTATTTTTGTTCCATCATGCTACACTACACTTTTGATGAGCTGACAGCATAAAATTGATAAAATACGGTTCTGTAGGGAAAATAATCAAGTATACGATAAAATGAAAGTCACCACGGGCATATGGAAAGTTATAGCAGTAAGGTAAGTTTGTGGAAGCGAATAAAACGTATGTTTGGGTATCTAATGGAAATGTTATATTTGTGGCTGTTGTTATGACTTCCCCATCTTTTAGATAGGCTATCTTTAGATAACACCTATGATTTTATTTTAAGTCAAATAACAGGATGTATTCAGAGTAAAAATAGGAATAATAATAAACCCCTAATTTAGCCTAACTACCAATAGTAAATTTATTTTTATTGGTTAAATATAACAGTGCCGTCGTAGCGACTAATCAAAAAAATTGAAAGTAGAAGGGGAGCAGTATGGGGATTAAAAAGTGAAGTCC
The DNA here is from genome assembly GCF_050487165.1 of Providencia sp. Me31A. Lineage (NCBI taxonomy): Bacteria > Pseudomonadati > Pseudomonadota > Gammaproteobacteria > Enterobacterales > Morganellaceae > Providencia > Providencia sp. Me31A. The sequence continues at coordinate 139,060 of NZ_JBKQGZ010000012.1, read as the reverse complement.
TTATCACATTTTTAATTTATATATGACAAACAGAGAGGAAAGTTATCAAAATGTCATTTTAGATTAGAATTAAAGCGAGATCCCAGAAAATGACATGAATCCTAAAGACATTAACCCAACTGTTATAAAAGTTATTCCTAAGCCTCGTAACCCTTTAGGAATGTCAGAGTATTTCATTTTTTCACGCAGGCCTGCTAAGGCTATAATCGCTAACATCCAGCCTATACCACAGCCTGCGCCATACACAATAGACTCACTAAATGTATAATTTCGTTCTACCATAAATATAGTGGCGCCAAAGATTGCGCAATGGATAGTCAGTAAAGGGAGGAATACACCGAGCGAATGGTAGAGGGAAGGAATAAACCTATCTAGGAACATCTCTAATATTTGTACTAAAGCAGCTAAAACTGCAATAAAAGTAACAAATGATAGAAAAGTAAGGTCAACACCTTCAGCTATAGCTCCCTCTCTGAGGGCATAGTTATAGATCAAGTTATTGATGGGTGTTGCAATTGTGAGTAAGGTGACAACCGTCAGCCCCAGCTTGAATGATGTTTTAACTTCTTTAGATACGGCCAAAAAAGTGCACATACCTAGAAAAAAACTGAGAGCCATATTCTCAATAAAAGCAGCCCGAATAAATATATTTAAATGATATTCCAGCACGAACACTCCTTTATATAAAAAAACAATTACTTTAACAGTAAAAACAAGGTGTTGTGTTTTTCTGTTAACTATATAGGGGGGCGTTCTCAATTAAAAAAACACTCTAAACAAGCATAACTTCATAATTTTTAAAAATTAATTAAAAATCATAGAGTAAAATCTAAATGAGATTGATAAGTATAGTACCTGATTTTATTATATATATCTATGAAAAATATGAATATAATTTCAGGTCGCGTGCATTTGGTTACCTGAAACTTTAGATTTATCAGTGAAAAATAGCGTTTTCACTGATAAGAATGATATAAATTCATGAAAATGAATGTTTTCTTACTTTTTGATGTGATTTCAGCAATATGGTTGACTATCCAATATTCTAAATATTATTAAAAATATCTAGATTTTCCTTGAAATAGAAAATATTACACCCATAACAGTTAGAGATATTTGCTTGTAAATAAGGAAAAAAATGAATAATACACAACTAGTAAAAAATGCATTAAATGCAGTTTTAGGTGAAAAAATTGGATCACTGTCAACCATTCAGCAGTATTTTTCAGAACAGTATGTCCAAATTGTTGATGGTAAAAAAATTGAATTTAATGAGTTTGTCGAACACTTACAAGCTTTGAAAAATGTAACACGCTCAATTACTATCACAATTAAGTCCATTGCAGAAGGGGAAGGTTGTGTTCATACACAACATTTAGCTAAAGCGATCAAGACAGATGGTAGTATCAGTGAATTTGAAGTATTTGCGTGTTTTCATTTAGTAAATGAAAAAATTGTTCGTTGTGAAGAATTAACAAGAATGGTTAAAGGAAATGGAGACGATGCGGATTTAGGCTCAAGAACCTAGTTATCATTTATTTCTATCATGAAAAGGCTGACATTACGCTGTAAAGCAATGGTAGTGGAATGTCAGCACAGCTTAGAAGTTTGCGTTATAAATGAGATGTTAGCTTGGGTAGATTAATTGTAATCCGGCACCAACTTCTTGAACGGGAGCATGCTTTGCTAAATATATTTTTGCATTGAGGTCGGTACAGTGACATGGGTGGATATGTGTCAACTCTTGTTGATTGAAGTAATTGCCAGTATGTTCTAAAACTTCTTTTGAGGCTTGTTGTAGATGAAAGCCACCAATTACGGTGACAATTTTATTTAGGCCTGTTACTTGTTTTGCGTATTCTGTAATATTGCAAATACCTGAGTGAGAGCAACCAGTTATAATAATCAACCCTTCCGATGTCTTGATTGCTAGGGCAGAATCATCAAGTACATAATCGTCAACTTCATTACTATTATTATCTATGGTCGTTCCAATGGGCTCTTTACCTTCAAAGCTATTATTACGAGGGATTTGTCCTAAAAAGACGATATTTTCAGAAATATAATAAGGTTCACTTGTTTCTACACAACTAAAATAGGCGGTTAAAACATCTTTAGGAATATTGGCACCAATTACCTTAGAGTGGAATTTTTTGGGTAATAATGCGTCAGGGTGGTAAATAAGATGTTTAACTTTTGAGCGCTCTGTGTTACGACGATCAAAGTGTTGAATTAAATGGCTTAGGCCCCACGTATGGTCGTTGTGACCATGAGAAAGTACAAGGTCAGTGATGTTAGCAAGATCTATATTTAAGATATGTGCATTATTAATAAAGATATCTGAATAGCCTGTATCAAATAAGACTTTTTTATTATCAGCCTCAATATGGTAGCAAACCCCAGGCTCTCCACAAAAGTAGCTATCAATTAGGGTATTGTTATCAACTAACACAGTAATTTTTATGGTCATCATTAGCTCATGTTTATTAGAAGTAATCGCAATATGTTATATCAGATATGCTGTAAAGATTATTCAATGTGAGTAAAACGTAAGAGTAAAATGATTTTTTAAAAAAACAATGAAATTGGGGCGTAAGGACGAAAGAATAAGGGAGGTTGGCTAGGATAGCCAACACACATGAGATAAAGGCTATCAAGCAAGCTCATTTGCTTTTTTTATTGCGTTAATATCACTATTTTCTAAGTTAATTTCATCTTTAGGCTCTGTATGAAAAATAGAAATTATCTCTTCAAGTAAATCTGATTGAGATTCTAATGCTTTTAAAGATGATTGTAGCTCTCGAGTCATAAACGCATTCGCTTGTGTTGTTTTGTCTAATTCATTGATAGCTAAATGAATTTGGCTTACACCATGAGTTTGCTCATTGGAAGCAAGTGCAACACTCTGGATCATTTCGTTGATGTTAGAGGTATCTTGTGCAATAGACACGATATTGTCATTTGCATCAGCGGCTAACTGGAAACAATGGTTGATTTTATCGTTTGAGTTATTAATCAAAAGTTTGATTTCCTTTGATGCCTGAGTACAACTGATTGATAACTCGCGAACTTCATTGGCAACAACAGCAAACCCTTTACCATGTTCTCCTACTCGAGCGGCTTCAACTGCGGCATTCAGAGCTAATAGATTAGTTTGGAATGCAATATTATCTATGGTTGAAGTTATCTTGCTAATTTCTTTTGAAAAATCAATGATATCATCCATGTTTTCTACAACATCAGAAATTAATTCATTACTTTTCTCAATTGTTATACTTGTTGCTGACATCAGTTGATGCGATTGATTAGTATGGGTAGTGTTTAATTTAAATGATGAATCTAGCTCTTCAACACTTGCCGCCGTTTCTACAATAGCAGCAGCTTGTTGATCTGCTCGAATCGTTAAGTCATGGTTCATTTGAGTGATATCACTTAACTCGACTTTTATGAGATGAGTGTTGTCATGAATATTTTTAACAATATCAATAAGTTTACTTTGCATGCTAGAAACATGTTGTTTAAGTAGTTTGATTTCTAAGAGCCCTTTATTATCAAAACGATGATAAAGAATCCCGTGACTTACTTTTTCAATGCCATCAATAACTTGATTTAGTGGGCGGATAAAGAAAAACTGTAAAATAAAGCGAATTAGCAGGGTAACAAAGGTGATGATTGAAATAATAATAATTAAACCAATGATACTTTGCTTGTATAGTTGTTTACTGGCGACGGCAATATCGTGGTAGCTGGCGTTTAAGTGCTGATGGTAGTTTGTGTAATTTTTTTCGAAAGCGTCTTGAAAACCTTGGGTTGGTTGATTTAAAAAATCATAGGTTTTTCCTTGAACTAAAAAAACGGAAAGCTCAGTTAATGCCATATATAATTCTTTGTAGGTTTTTTCTAATGGGGGAAAGGCGCTACTGCCTTTATATATAGAAGAGGCCATAAATGCCTTCCAGTGTTCATCCGTTTCTGTCATCTTTTTATGATAAAACTCAATGAGGCTATCAATGTCAGTATTTGATGTTTTCATATTGTTAATGACCAATAAGTGTCGCGAATTTGCTCGATTTAAAGTATTTCGTACTTGCAATAAAGACTGCCAAGTATTATTTAGCTCAGTCTGTTCATTATAGATATTATCGAGGTTGGTGAGCGCAGTTTGATATTGCTTTAATGAGCTAAAGAAAAACCAGCAAGTTGAAAGTAAAAGAATAATAAGAAGCCCAGAGATAAGCCAGACCAGAGTCGTTGTTTTGAGTCCGGCGAAAGCAAAATTAGTTGAGCAAAATTTGATTTTTTTTGAAGTATCAGACGTCATTGATTATTTCCTTTCATACTATCGAGTAGTATGTTTTTACACATACAAATTACGACTTTTAAACATAATGTTGTTACACAAGCATGTTCAAACTGGCTTATAGGTAAAAAGTTATATGTGGTCACGCGAAAGCGTCAGGCATAGGGACTAAATAAATGTATCGGCATCAAGTCTGGATACTTTATATCCAACAATTTGACTTAGCTCATAAAATTGAATGAATTTAGGTTTTATTGACTAAATAAGAGGAAAGAAAAAGAAATTATGTCTAATGGTATCTAGAATACGATTTAGTTTTGTGTAATAACAGATACAACATTTTGATATTGGTAAAACTTTGAGTTGCTCATGTTATCGCTTTTCCTAAAATGCCTTATAGGGGCTTTAGCGGTGTTGATTATCGCACTATTTTCACGTAGTAAGGTTTATTACATTGCGGGCTTAGTGCCTTTATTTCCAACATTTGCTTTAATTGCACATGTTATTATAGTTCAAGAGCAAGGGAGTGAAGCATTAAAAAAAACAGCATTGTTTGGTCTTTGGTCGTTAATTCCTTATGCGATGTATATGTCAACAGTGTATTTATTAGCAACCAAAATGGCAGCTTGGCTTAGTCTCAGTATAGCGACTATTGTTTGGATAATCACAGCAGCTGTTTTAGTCTATATTTGGCAGGTAACACAGTAAATAAATTTGAAAATTAATATTGAATTGATGATGGTGATATGGGGTAAATTTCGTATTTCTGCCATGCGAAAAAACACTATATACGAGTATTTTGTGTCGCAAAAATTTATGCATAATCTATAATAGTATTAATGTTTTCCATCGAGCCCTACCAAAAAATGTTGTTAAGATCGTTAGTTTTGCTATTAATTGCTGGTTGTATCTATATTGCGGGGGTCATGACCGAAATAACATTTGATTCTGAGTTAGATACAGAAAGCCGAGTAAAAAGTGCCGTTGAAGATTTTCTTGCATATCCATCAGCGGCACGCTATAAAAATTTTCATTACTATGTATTAACTAAAAGTGATGAAGGAGAAGAAACAGGTTACTATTGCGGTGAAGTATTTGGCTTTGAAAATGAATTACCGCATGATTATAAGCGGTTTATCGTGAGGCTCCATAAAAATAAAGTTGGGAAGGTAATGATATCCATTCCTTTTGTAGAAAAAGTTGACGATATTATTCCTCCTGAACAATTCGAATCAGTATGGGAACGATATTGTATATAGTCTGATGTTGTTAGGCTCATTAGTTACTAGCGAGCCTTAAATTTAAGGCTCTTATTTAGGCTTTATGGCCATTGTTGCTAAGAACGTTGGCAAATAATTATCAATAATAAAGCGTGGATTAGGTTGCCAATCTTCTTCAAATCCCGCTATCTGGAAACCTACTTTAATTTGCCCACCAATCAAATCACTCAGTGAGTGACCAAATACAAAAGCTTCTTGTCTGATATTTTTTTGTTCAATCTGCTCGGGCGACAATGTATTAAGCTCCGAAAATGGCATAGTATAGCGTGGTTTTATAACGCCTTGCTCATCGTATTGTTTTTCCCTTTCTCCAACAAAAACAATTGGGTTAAAAAAGCTAGATAATAAGCGACCATTAGGCTTTAAAACACGATAGCATTCTTGCCAAACTGGGTTAACGTCTGGAATATATAAATTAGAAATAGGGTGAAATATAATATCGAATATTTCATTCGCGAACATATGTAATGAGCGCATATCCCCTTGTACGATTTCTAATGTTAACTTATCTCTTTCTGCTACTTTTCTATCTTGATCAAGTTGCTTTTGTGAAAAATCAAATACAGTAACATTAGCCCCAGCCGCTGCTAATACTGGGGCTTGTTGCCCACCTCCAGAAGCTAAGCACAAGATTTTTTTGCCTTTTATATCTCCTAACCAAGTATCAGGTACTGGAGTTGGTGTTAAATGAACTTGCCACTGTCCTTGTTTTGCATTGCTAATGGTTTGCGCATCCACAGGAGTTGACCAAGACAATTGTGACTCGGCTTGTTTATCCCAAGCTTTTTGATTGGCTACGATGAAATTTGTCATAATGTGTACTCTAAAATACAATAATTTGCATAGTGTAGCAAAAAGGGAAAAAATTAAAACATAAATGTACTATTTGGTACAAATTAATTTCCTTTAACGAGAATATAAGATGTATTTTGAAATTCAAATTCTGCGACATTATTCATGCCTATCTTAAGGTGAGCGGCAAGTGACCTCGTATTATCTGCATTGATAAAGGCTATAGGCTTACCTGTATGACAAGCGCAAATACTGTTATAAAGTCCTTTTAGAATATTTTTCCCCCTATAATTCTTATCAATACAAACTGGGCCATAAAACCAGTTGTTTTCTATGATTGCTCGGTATTGTTCAATAATGAAGTGTACAATAGGAGGCAAGGAGGCGGATTGACTATCAAAACTAAAAACGACACCTAAAAAGATATTCTCATTGTGAGCAATCATGGTTGAGGCGCTATTAGTGAACATGGCACTCACTTTAGATAAAGGATATTCCCCAAGAAGTCCACCTTGCTGTGATTGGGCGTTAGCTTGTAATAATCGTGTAACGTGGAGGCAGTCTGCTTGTACCATTAATCTATATTTAATGTTCATTGCATTCTCCGAATGGATATTAAAGTATTTTGCGTAGTAAAAAGAAAATTGGAACTTGAGGGATAGATTGTAATATTTATATTTCCATCTCATAATATCGCAATCATTATTTTGTCTATTGAATGAAAATGCTAACTAAACTTTATCCTATTTTTTTACTCGTCATTTCTAACGTATTCATGATGTTTGCTTGGTATGGGCATTTGAAATTTACATCTAAGCCGTTGTATATAGTTATTTTTTTTAGTTGGCTAATAGCGTTGGTAGAGTATTGTTTTGCTATTCCAGCGAATCGATTGGGTCACCAGTACTATAGCGCTGCAGAATTAAAAACGATGCAAGAAGTAATAACACTTTGCGTTTTTGTTATTTTCTCAGTGTTTTACTTAGGTGAAAGTGTCACTATGAACCATATAATCGGCTTCATTCTGATTTTTGCTGGCGCATTTTTTATCTTTAAGGGGCCTTTTTAAATAATAAAGAGCAGAAGTTCTGCCCTTTATTCATTTTTTGTGAGTCTTATGCCCACCCTTTCTCATGGAATTGTTTTAAGACAATGACAAATTGTTCCATTTCTTCGGGGGTACCAAGTGTTAATCGATTCCAACCAACAACGGGAGGAAATTCTCGCCCAACCATTACATTTGCATCAGCCATTCGTTGTTTGTAGGTTTTTACATCACCGTTAACTTTATGAAAAATAAAGTTTGCTTGTGAAGGTGCATATTCTAATCCAATCTCCGTTAGGGCTTTTTCTACAATTTTTCGAGAGATGTTATTAGATTTCAGGCTATGTGCAATAAATGTTTTATCCTTCAACGATGCAATTGCGGCAACTGCACCAGCCGTATTGGTATTATCTATGGATAAAAATTCATCAATTGCAGAGATTGTATTTGGGGCAGCAACACCATAGCCAACTCGTAAACCAGCTAAGGCGAATATTTTAGAAAATGTACGTGTGACAACGAGATTCTCTTGGCCTTTTTTGACGAATTCAATTGCACTAATGAAGCTTGGGTCTTCAACAAACTCAGCATAAGCTTCATCAACAATAAAAAACACGTTATCAGACTGTGTTCCCAGCCATTTTTCAAGTTGGCTATAAGGCGTGACCATTGCAGTTGGATTATTGGGATTGCAAATATAGACAACAGATAACCCATCAAAATTACTTGCAGCTTGTTCCATTTTTTCTAAGTCGAAAGAAAGATCCGCTTTCAATGGGATTTTAGTGATCTTGACGCCTAATGGTAGGGAGTACAATTCGGCATAATTAAAGGTTGGATCTGGTGTCACTAACTGAATATTTATTCCTCTTTGTTTGGCTTTATTCGCCAACATTGCCACCGTAGCTTGGATAGTTTCAGATGAGCCGTTACCAATACTTATGTGTTTATCCGATAAGTTGTAAAGTTCAGCAATGTTGTTTAAGAGCTCTGCACGTGCATCGTCTGGGTAACGAAAGGCGGTTGGTAATGCTTGGATGATGGCATCTTTGGCTTTGGGTGACATGCCTAAAGAATTCTCATTAAAATTCAATAATAAAGGATGCTTTTTACTGGGTAAGATAGCGTTATTTGTTTGTGCAACTGATTGATTAAATAATGAGTTTAGCGCAAATCCACTAGCAACGAGTGAAGATGATTTAAGAAATGAACGACGATCCATAGTGATTCCCTGAAATGATTGTTTCTAACATTATTAGATTACTCAAAATTAATTTAACGTAAATAATTATATAGTTAAAGTGATTTTTTATTCATTTTATTATAGGGGAGTTTCGCGCTATTTTTCTGGGTAGGTTTAAGTTTTTATTAACTAGTTGAAATTTAAATAAAAATAATATTTCAATTGGTTTTACACTAAAAAAGAATAATGAAATGGTAGAACTTAATTGTTATGTAATTATTTGCATAACGATGTAATGCATAATGGGAGCAATAATGAAGTTATACATGTTTTATGTGGGCGGTAATGCGGGTCAATCTAATATTGAAGTACATGATGTTCAGTTTGTTGCAGCAAAGCAACCAACAGATGCATGGCCTGCGCTAAGAGAAGCTTGGTTTGGGGATAAAGACAAAATACATATTGATGGGTATGCAGAGATAAAATGGGCTGACGGGTTTGATATTCGCCTAGAAAGCGAGCCATCAAAGAGCGATTATAAGCTGTATTTTATGAATGTTGGGGGGATATCCCATCTAATTCAGCGGAGTTACATGGATTTGATTTGTTTGTGGCTAAAAATGCTAATGAGGCCAAGCAAAAAGCGATTGAAACTTTGCTAGTTCACAGTCAGCAACAACATAAAGATAATTTCAAGGAGGTGGATGACTGTGTATTGTTACAACAGGTGAGCGATTTTTATATCCACCTTTATGAAAATAAAGATGGAAAGCACTTTGCTCCGCAATGGCAAAGTTACCAACCCATAGGAATTTAAAATATCGAAATAAAGTGAGAAAATAAACCAAGGATAGCAAATACTATCCTTGGTAGACGAACTACTGTGCTTGCACAGGAACATTTGGCGTAATTTCAATAACCTTAACGCTTACCCTATATTGTTTGCCGTTTTCTCCTTTAGGTGCGTCAGCGGCAATTTTTTTGAGAATTTCATCAGGCTGAGTGGTCTGTATAGAGGTGGAATATTGCATTACTCCCCAGTGGCGACCTACATTATTATATTGGCGATAATTATCGGATGACCTATTATTATATTGCTGCTTGTTTTGATATTCACCGCGGTGCCAAGAGCCATGACCATCACCTGGATAAGAAAATGTTGAAAAACTAGCAGTCATTAAACTTATAGTAATAATTAATAGTTTAAACATATTCATATTTCATCTCCTTTTGAATTTCTATTCATCCTTATTCTGTCAGCTAATTCTATTAGTTCAAGAGTATTTACTTATCTATATGAATAAAACATAGTTTAGACAATATTAATTCATTATTTACTCATAATGCATAAAATTTGTTAAATAAATTAACTTTAATCTATGTTGCTATTAATTTCTTGATTTTCATAAAAAAATCTTGCCAACTTGCTAATGGCAGCAATAGAGGCAACCGCCACATCCTTATTATAATCATCACATAGTACTAATAATCGCTCTATCGCATCACTTTGCTCAATAGAACATTTATAATCTCCTAAAGCATTAATTGCGGCTATCTTAACATCATTATTATTACCGTAGGTTAAATCAACGAGAACTTTAATAATTTTTTCTTTCATAGATGAATGTTAAAAATATTTAAATTTAAATTTAATGTTAGTATAAAACTAAATTAATAAATTAAAAATATTTTTTTTCTTTATTTTAGATAACTAAATATATGAAAATGTTATATTGAAGATAGATAGTATATATGTTTTAACTACTTATTATGAGTGTCGCTTTCATCGTTTTTAGTGTTAGTTACTGCCATTGAGTTTGTTGAAATGCGTAAGGCTCAAATTGTTTACCTGAATTGACATGATTTATTTATAATATTGTCAAAGATTATCAAAGGAGAAGGGATGTAAGTTGAAGCGTATAAAAACAAAGTTGTTGATTGTACTATTGTTAGCTATAGGCGTTTTTGCATATCATTCATACTCAAGTATCGGAGATTCTGACGTTAAAAAAGAATCTCAACGCTTAGTAGAAAAAAAATTGGGGAGCCCTGTAGATATTGAGTTTAGTAATGTTGAGATAGTTCAAAAGAGCGAATTTAAAGAAGGTGAGAGTTATCGTGTCTGCGGGCGATATCGAATGCTTAGTTCTGATACCACATTGCCTTTTGTGGCGAGTGTTTCTATTAAAGAAGGGCGCTTTTCTGAACATGGGCAACTGATTATCAGTGAAACACCTGAGCTACAGTTAGCAATAGAAAACTTGTGTGTTAATAAGCAAAAGAATTAAAGAGAAAGAGCTCAAAGTCTCCGATTTGAGCTCTTTTCATTTTTGCTAAGAAAACATTATGACTTGTTGAGTAACAACTCAGTTTGAATTTTACAGGCTGAAACAGAGTCATTTAAAGACTTTTTAAAATCAGCATCATTAGCAAACTTAGATTTATGACTGCGTATTGCATCAATAGCAGATGTTAGATTCTGACGAAGGTCTGATTCAACCGTTTCTAATTTCTTCAGATCTACATTTTCACTTTTTAGTTTAGCAATTGTTTCTTGGGTTAATTCACTGCTGGTTTTGTTAGTGCTGTATGCTTCACTAAGCGCCTGGCCAGTAATTTCACAATAATCGTTGGCTATTTCACTAATATTTAATGGGGCATTGGCAGCCATTGCAATGGCGGGTGTTAGGCAAAAAGCCAGTAATAAACGCTTCATAGTCATACCTCTATTTTGCACACAATGAATGGTAATTTTATACAGCCTTAGAAAAATACTATAGCAGATTAGGCTTAAAACGGGGATGCTTGATGACTTTTTAGCATGATTTCATAAAAAATAGCCAGTATAAATACTGGCCGCTATAATTAGCAAAAGCAATGTAAATGAAAAATACGTTATATACATTACCATACAACGATTAAAAATAAAGTGATTTGTGACGATTTCATTGAATCTAAGATTCAATATGATCTTGATCAGAATACTGGGTGTAAAGAGAAGTAACGGGGCAGTTGTTAAACAAAGGCAACCAGCTGAAGAAGGTTAACATAGCCACAGCTGGTTATTTAAAGTGCGGACTATTGTTTTAACCAATGACCATGTTTAAGCACATCTTCAACGAGTTCATGTAAAACGATGTGAGCTTCATTGTCATCATGAAAGCCTTTTGTTTGAAATGTTGTTGGACCGCTATCATGGGTGATCAATAAATAACTTCCAGGATAGACCTCTAGAACTCTAGCTTTTAGCTCGGATATCAGGGATTGATAGGAACGATCAGAAAGTTGGGAAATAGGGGCGTCAGATAACTTGATATTAATTTCCATGTGGTAACCTCTTGTCTAAAAAGCAAATTTGCACTCAGTTTATTGTTAACGTTAAACATAATCAATAGTCTTATTATGATGACATGATAATGATACTAATATGTTTAAATCAAGAGTATAAATTTATTTTTATATTTAATTTTTATTTAAAATGGAGCAACAATCAGTTGATAATTAATTTTATAGATATTTACGTTACTTGTTAGATTAATTTAATATAGGCATTTTATTAGTGGTGATGATTGATTTTTAATTTTATTAATTAATCGATTAAAAAAATAGCTAAAAATCAAACGATTGATTTACCATAAGTTAAATAAATTTATTCTTCTTATATCCCCTTGTTTTTTATTTTGTTTTTTACATTAAATTGTCGCCATAATAGAAAGTAATTATGAGTTTTCAAAATGAATTATTAATAAAGCGAAAAATAATTTACATTAAAGATAAAAAAATATAATTTCAAAACCCAAAAGGGAATATTCAAATATATCATAAACCAAACTGATTGTTGTTCTTTAGGTTTACTATTTGCTAGATATGGAGACGACTTAATTATCAACTAATCTTCTATTAGTTGATTTAATAAAAAAGGAGAGTAATTTGATAGAATTTATAAACTCACTAACGAATATGATTTGGGGATCTGTACTCATTTATTTACTACTGGGGGCTGGTTTATATTTTACAATACGTTCGAAATTCATCCAAATTAGACACTTTACCCATATGTTCGCCATTATAAAAAATAGCAAACAATCTGATAGTGCAGGTATATCATCATTTCAAGCATTGTGTACCAGTTTGGCTGCAAGAGTAGGAACCGGGAATTTGACAGGGGTTGCGATTGCGTTAACAGCGGGTGGGCCTGGCGCCATTTTCTGGATGTGGGTTGTGGCATTATTGGGAATGGCGACATCTTTTGTTGAATGCACCTTAGCACAGCTCTATAAAACTAAAGATGACCAAGGCAACTATCGTGGAGGGCCTTCTTATTACATGCAAAAAGGTTTAAACCAGCGTTGGATGGGGGTTTTGTTCTCTATATTTTTGATCATTGCATTCGGGCTGGTTTTCAATGCGGTACAAGCAAACTCTATTGCTCAAGCAACCGCAGTCGCCTTTGATTTCAATCCAATTTATGTGGGCATTGGCTTAGTATTACTAAGTGGAGTGATCATTTTTGGTGGATTGAAATCCATTGCGAAGGTTGCTGAATTAGTCGTTCCTATTATGGCAGGTGCGTATTTGTTATTAGCATTTTGGGTGGTAGGGCAACATATCGAACGTTTACCAGAAGTATTTATGATGATTATTCGTAATGCATTTGGATTACAAGAAGCGGCAGGAGGAGCTATTGGCTATGGTGTTGCTCAGGCAATGACACAAGGTATTCAGCGGGGCTTATTTTCGAATGAAGCGGGAATGGGGTCTGCACCTAACGCTGCCGCATCAGCATCACCATATCCTCCCCACCCAGCATCACAAGGATATGTACAAATGCTTGGTGTTTTTATGGACACCATTGTAATTTGTAGTGCGACTGCAATCATTATTTTATCTTCGGGTGTTTTAGATAGTGGCATGGATAAAATTAATGGCATTGAATTAACTCAATTGGCACTTTCATCAGCTGTAGGAAGTTGGGGCAGTACCTTTATTGCTATTGCCATCTTCTTTTTTGCTTTTACATCGATCATTGCAAATTATGCTTATGCGGAAAGCAATATGATTTTTTTAGAGAATAATCATACGGCAAGCTTGTTTATTTTTCGCTTGGCTACACTAGGGATGGTGATGTTTGGTACATTGGCAGAGATGCCATTTATATGGAAGCTCGCTGATTTATCTATGGGGTTAATGGCTATAACTAATCTGATTGCCATTCTATTACTTTCTGGAATAGCCTTTAAATTAGCGAAAGATTATAACCAGCAGCTTGCTGCAGGAAAAATACCTACTTTTGATATTAGCCAACATCCTGAACTCAAAAAACAGTTCGAAGAGGGGATTTGGGAAAAAGATCAAATTGATAAGTGGGTGGAAAAAGAAACATCTCGTTAGCCACAAAATATAATGTATGGTGAAATTCTTAGGTGAGAGCCTAAGAATTTCTTGCAGTCACACCCATAAGGATGATTTTAAATAAAATCTCTTGCATTATAATTCTTTGAGCTATAAGTTTTTTTTAAATAAATAACGGACATTATGTTCGTGAAAATTTTATTTGGGACAATCTAGCTGAGATTATTATGAAACTGAGTCAGTATGCAGCAACGCTATACGGCATTATCTCCATTTTGCTGTGGAGCACAATGGTTGGGTTAATTCGTAGTGTGAGTGAAAATTTCGGCCCAGTAGGGGGCGCTGCTTTAATTTACACTATCGGTTCAGTGATACTCATGCTTACCATGGGGGTTCCAAAAGTAAAACAATATCCCAAGCGTTATTTGCTTTGGGGCACAATATTATTTGTGAGCTATGAAATTTGTTTTGTTTTAGCTCTAGGCTTAGCCAATACGCGACAGCAGGCCATAGAACTAGGAATGGTGAATTATTTATGGCCTAGTTTCACCATCGCTTTAGCTGTATTTTTTAACCGACAACGTTTTACTTTATTGTTAGCAATAGGGTTAGTATTAGCATTTATGGGGCTAGTTTGGGTTATTTCAGGAGACCAGCCTTTATCAACAGAAGCTATCCTTACTAATGTACAAAGTAATCCACTTTGCTATTTATTAGCTTTTATCGGAGCTATTGTTTGGTCATTTTATAGTAATGTTACCAAACGAATTTCAGGTGGACACAATGGTATGGTGTTGTTTTTTATTATGACCGCCATAGGGTTATGGGGACTTTACCTATTTAATGGCTCTAGCTCATTTAATATCAATAGCCAAAGTCTTTTATTATTGGTTGTTGCTGCCATTGCGACTGGTGGTGCTAATGCATTATGGACATTTGCCGTTATTAAAGGCAATGTGGCCTTCTTAGGTACTCTATCTTATTTTACCCCTGTTATTTCAACTGCTTTTGCATCTGTATTATTAAGTACAGCATTAACTTTAAGCTTTTGGCAGGGAGTCTTAATGGTAACAATGGGATCGATAATTTGCTTTTTGGCCACACGACAAAAGCCACATAGTCATAAATGACAGCGCTTGCTTAAGCGAGCGCTGGGAATAGGATAAGTTAAAATAAGCAGAGGTAAGGCTTCTTAGTCATTAATAAATTTATTAATGGCGACTGCAACGCCATCTTCTTCATTCGTACTTGTTACAAATTTCACCATTTGGCGGATTGGCTCAATGGCATTTCCCATAGCAACGGAGACACTGGCATACTGTAGCATTTGGATATCATTATTTTGGTCGCCAATGCTCATTACTTTATCTGGTGTGATGCCTAACTTTTCACAGATATTTTGCAATGCCGCCCCTTTGCTGGATGTTTTATTGGAAATTTCTAAAAAATAAGGGCTGGTTCGAGTTAGCGAGTAATTTTCAAAGACGTTCTCTGGTATATAGCTAATGCCCGTATCCAGTTTTTCTGGATAGTCAATCATCATAAATTTGGTAAAAGCGAGCGAGCTGTCCATTTCATTTACCGGGCAATAAATAAGAGGCGTATTTGTTAAATAAGCGTCTGTTACCGTATAATGGCTTATATGGCGGTTTGCCGTGAACATACTATTGTCTGCAAGTGCATGCATGTGAACCCCAACATTTCTTGCAAGTTCTTCAAAGTATTGATAATCATCGAAATCTAATAAGTTTTCAACTAAATGGCTACCATCACTTGCTTGGTGAATGACACTTCCATTATTACTGATGCAATAGTTATTGGCGGTGTTTAAGCCTAATTCTTTTAAGTAAGGGGCAATTCCTGAAAAAGGACGGCCTGAAGCAAGAATGATATGGATACCTTTTTGTTGAGCCCGCTTGATAGCGTCTTTTACAGTGGAAGATATCTGATGCTGGGGGGGAAGTAATGTGCCGTCTAAATCAATGGCGACCAGTTTAATTGACATCCAATGCCTCCTAAAATTAGTGCTTTGCCCCCAGTACATTACTCCAATTATTTAGAATGTAAATTACCGAAGTCAGATAATAGGCTTGGAAAGGAACGCAGAAGCGACAAGCCAGTGAACAGAACACAGGGAAGGGTGCCTGTTCGAAATAGCGTTGTCTTGAAAATGGCAATGTTTTATCGCATTAAGTTTATTCATCTATAAATTAATGCTCTTAAAGCATTCTCACTCATAATCGCCAGTTAAATGTAGCGGCTGTTTTATATCAAGCTGGATTTGTTCATTTTGCCTAAAATCAAATGGCGTAATGCCATATTCCTTGCGGAACATGTAAGTAAAATGTGACTGGGAACCAAAGCCAAAATCTAAAGCGATATCAAAAATGGATTGGTTACTGTTGCGAAGTAAATTAACTGCACCTGCAAGACGGCGCTGGCGGATATATTTTCCCAGTGAAATCCCGGTAACTTCTTTAAAGATTTTTTGCATATGCCAAAGTGAATATCCAGAGTAAGCAGCGAGCTCTTCTAAATGAATCACGCGGCCTAAATGTTCTTCTATCCATTTACTCAAAGCATAAACAAGTGCTAAGTGGTTATCTTGTGGCATCTCGATTTATTTCTAGTTTTACGGTAGCAGGAGTATACACAACTTCAATTCCTCATGACAAAGGCTGCTTGTGCGGTATTTGTTATTTTATGAGCAAAAAAAGCACAATCAGAACAAGTTAACACGGGATTGCATTGAAAATGAGCAAAATTCGCATAAAAATAGACAAATTGCTTATTTTCTCAAATTTGTGATTACAGGTTAAAGTACTATTCAAATTATGAATATGTATTGAGCAACGCTATAGCTTGGTCAATCACGAAATGACAGTGTCTCATCATTGTAATCAATTGAGAAATAAAATCATCATTAATAATTGAAGGGATACTCGGTGTTCAGTCGTAAATTAATTATTGTTATTAACATTATTTTAAGCGGCATTTTCCTCTATATTTTAGCGATGGATAGTTTAGCGATGGATAGTTTTTGTGATCAAGGTGGCGAAAACCTTGTTTTCGGTGTTTGTCATGTAACTGATTTGTTACCATTTTGAATTTGCTTTTTAATGCACAATACTTGATATTGAATCGGCATTATCATCGGTGAATATCATTTTATAATACGATGAATAACAAAAATAACTAATAGCACCTACTTTTGGGCTATTTAATGTAGAAACAGTGGTAGAAGAGTGTAGTGTTAATAAGAAAATTCACATAAACTTGCACGATTATTATTATGTTGGATGATAAAAAATAAGTAAAAGGACGAAAGGGTAAAGTTATGGCGCAACAGCAGCAGACGCTAAAGCGGGGATTAAAAAATAGACATATTCAGTTGATTGCTTTAGGGGGCGCTGTTGGTACAGGGTTATTCCTAGGGATAGCAACAACAATACAAATGGCAGGCCCCTCGGTTCTGCTTGGTTATGCCCTGTGTGGGGTTATTGCTTTTCTTATCATGCGTCAGCTAGGTGAAATGATTGTTCAAGAACCTGTTGCTGGTTCATTTAGCCATTTTGCATTCAAATATTGGGGGGGCTTTGCGGGATTCCTTTCCGGATGGAACTACTGGTTTATGTTCATTCTGGTTGGGATGACAGAATTAACCGCTGCGGGTAAATATATGCAACATTGGTGGCCTGATCTGCCTATTTGGGTCTCTGCTGCCGTATTTTTTGTTGCTGTAAATGCCGTTAACTTAGTCAATGTGCGTTCATATGGTGAAACGGAGTTTTGGTTTGCTCTCATAAAAGTCATTGCGGTCATTGGGATGATTATTTTTGGTTGCTATTTACTATTTAGCGGCCATGGTGGCTCGCAAGCGAAAGTGAGTAACTTGTGGGATTACGGTGGTTTCTTCGCGAATGGTTTCAGTGGGTTAATTATGGCGCTTGCCATTATTATGTTCTCATTTGGTGGCTTGGAATTGGTGGGCATTACTGCCGCAGAAGCAGAAGACCCAGATAAAAGTATTCCAAAGGCCATTAATCAAGTGGTTTACCGTATTTTGATTTTTTATATTGGTTCACTTGCGGTGCTATTAGCGTTATATCCTTGGGTAGATCTGGATGGTAAAACGAGTCCTTTCGTCTTAATTTTCCATGAGCTTGGGGATTTACTTGTTGCCAACTCACTGAACGTAGTGATTTTGATTGCTGCATTGTCTGTGTATAACAGTGGGGCTTATGCGACAAGCCGTATGTTGTATGGCTTAGCTCAACAAAGTAATGCACCAAAATTCCTAGTGAAAGTGAACAAAGGCGGGGTTCCCGTCATGGCTTTATTGGTTTCGGGTATTGCTACTTCGGGTGGCATACTGATTAGTTTTGTGATGGAAGGTAAAGCTTTCGAATTATTGATGTCATTAGTGGTAACGACATTGGTTCTAAACTGGATCATGATTTGTGTTTCAAATCTGAAGTTTAGAGCTGCAATGAATAAACAAGGTATTGAAACAAAATTCAAAAGTATTTGGTACCCGTTTGGTAACTACCTATGTTTAGCATTTTTGCTGCTTATTCTTGGTATCATTCTCACGATGGATGGCTTACGTGTTTCAGTATTAATCATGCCATTGTGGATCGCTGTTCTCTGGGTTGGTTATCAGTTCTCTGGTGCTAAGAAACAACATGCAGCGAAAAGTCAGTCAACGCACTAAACCTAGTTATTGATTGTTTGATGTAAAAATAGCCGGTAGATAAAAATCGCCGGCTATTTTTTTGTTTTTCAATGAAAAGGTGTGGTTACCACTGCCAACGTAACCAAGCAAATAATACGTTTCCGTTATTATAAGTTCCCGGAATGTATGTCGCTTGCAGTGAAAGTTTATCATATTCCACTGAAACTAGCGGAAGTGGTGCAGGGATTGGAATATAGTACATATCTTTACGTGCAGTCACACTTAAAGTAAAGCCAGCTCCCATACGGAAACCATCAATATCCCCAGGAACCCACATTTTTTGGAATCCGTACCCTGCAATTGGCTCCCAATCATTATGTGAATCTTTGAAAGCCATTGCATAAATAGCATGCCAGTCATTATCTTCATCATAGCGGTATTTGCCGAAACCAAAGCCCCAAGGTCTTTCGTTGTATTCGTCTGTTTTCTTTTTATCGTACATAGCACGGTTGTGCCAAGTCACAGCAGGGATATAAAGCTCATATTTGTCAGAGTCCCATGTGGTACTCACATTGCTAGTGAACTTATCCCATAAATTGTTAGGTTGCTCATTCGCAAAGGCAGGCGATGATATGTAAATTGACGTACTCATGAGTAATGAGGTGCTTATGGCCAATTGTATGTTTTTAGAAACTCTCATTGTAGATCCAGTTCTGTATTGCAGATATAAAAAGAGGTTTAGTTCACTAATAGTTGATGGATTAGCTTATAGGTATAATTTTGAATTCAACTATTTTAATTAAGATATATAGAAGATAGTAGTTTTAATTGCATTACTAAGAATAATAATCTGTTTTCGTAGTAGAACGGTTTAACTTCATAGCGTCCAAAAAGGAATACTATTAGTGAATGATATCAATTTAGTCTATTAAGTAATCAGGTAAAGTGTTTTTTTTTTTAACAAGATCCTATCGCTATACAGATAGGGGCTTCGAAAGATAAGTAAAAATGATGATTTTTCCAATTTTTGTATTTAACGAATTGTTATTAAAACTAAATTTTACTTGCTAAGCAATTACAGCTAGTAATGTTGATACAGCAATCATTTATGAAAAATACTCTGTAAACAAAACCAAAAAATATGATGTGTGTCAAATAATAAGTGTTCCCAATAGGATGAAATGGATGCTAAAGGCAGAAAACATGAGCTGTCATACACCAATGATGACAGGGGCGGTCTCTATTATTGGATTATAGGTGACTGATTGGCTAGATTAACGCCAAACCGTTGTAGTAATCCATCACATTAGCACGGTTGTGAAAATGTCCGCTCCTAAAAAGTAAGAGGGAATATCGCTATGATGAAGCGCCAAGAACCACTGAATGATTATCAAGCTAAATGTTTGGCTATCGCGACAGATAAAATATTGTCGCCAAAGCAAAAAGCAAATTTTTTGGCGGGTGAAGCGGACAGCAACATACCTTATCTTGCCATGAGCAAGCCGCTTGCTGATGCACTAAGTGAGCGCGTAATTTGTGATATGTATGAAGGAAATGCACCCTATAAACCGCGTTATGTCTTGCCTGACTATGAAAAATACCTTAAACAAGGCTCTGCTTATTTAGAGTTACCCCCAGCGGAAGATTTTGATGATGCACTCAATCATTTGATGATTTTGTACCATCACGTTCCTTCTGTGACAAATTTCCCTGTCTTTCTTGGTTATATTGATAAACTGCTCATGCCTTATGTTGGCGAACTGACGGAAGAACAGTTATATCCGAAACTAAAACGATTTTGGATTCAGCTAGACCGCACATTACCTGACGCGTTTATGCATGCCAATATTGGCCCCGATGACAACGTCATTTGTCGCTTAATACTGCGTATTGATGCCGAGTTGAAGCAGGTAGCACCAAACTTAACCTTTGTTTATCATCCACAACGCACCCCTGAATCGCTGTTTTTACAAGCGATTGAAAATATCTGTGAGTGTAGTAAGCCGCATATAGCGAATGATATTATTCACAGTGCTGCTTTTGATAAACAAGGTTACGGTATTGTCAGTTGCTATAATGCATTGCCTGTTGCTGGCGGTGGTAGCACGCTTGTTCGTATTAATCTACGCGAAGTCGCTTTGCGCAGTCAAAATTCAGCCGATTTTTTAGCAGTACAACTTAAAAAGTACTGTGAGTTACAAATGGAGTTGATTGAAACTCGTAGCGCATTCTTATTTGAAGAGTCGAATTTCTTCCAAACCAGTTTTCTTGTGCATGAAGGGTTAATTGACCCTATGCGTTTTGCGCCCATGTTCGGGATTTATGGGTTAGCGGAAGCCGTGAATATTTTAATGGAAAAAGATGGGGTTAAAGGCCACTATGAACCTAATTCTCCTGCATTACCATTAGCTTATCAAATCAGCGAACAACTGGCGGATTTTGTGGATGCAACGCCGGTTAAATATGGTTATAAAAACCGAGCAATGTTACATGCTCAATCGGGTATCAGCTCTGATATTGGCACAACGCCAGGAGCCCGTCTTCCTTATGGTGAAGAACCTGATCCGATTTCGCATATTCAAGCCGTTGCTCCTCATCATAAACACTATTTATCAGGGATCAGCGATATTCTTACGATAGACGAGACCATTAAGCAAAACCCACAGGCATTATTGCAGTTGTGTAAAGGGGCATTTAGCTATGGTATGCGTGAGTTTACTGCGAATGTGGCAAGTAATGATTTGGTGCGTGTAACCGGCTATATGGTACGTTTATCCGATATTGAAAAGTATAAAGAAGAAGGTTCTAGAAGTAATACAACATGGTTAGGGGAAGAAGCCACAAAAAACTGTAAGATAACAGCCCGTCAGCAACGAGTGATAAGTAATGAGCAATCGATGCGCTACACTGAATAAAATTATTCCTTTTTCCTGTGTAGATGGGCCAGGTAACCGCCAGGTATTTTTCTTACAAGGGTGTAATTTACGTTGTTTGAATTGCCATAACCCTTATACGATGGCGTTGTGTGACGATTGTGGGGACTGTGTGGTAACTTGTCCCCATGAAGGCTTATCCCTTATCGATGGCAAAGTTGTCTGGGATAGCGATGCTTGTCAATTATGCGATACTTGCCTACAGACTTGCACTAAGAACGCGAGCCCTATGACGGTGTCATTGAGTGTTAATGATGCCGTTAATAGTTTATTAAAAAATGTTGTTTTCCTAAATGGGGTGACTATCAGTGGCGGGGAGGCAACCACTCAATTACCGTTTATTATTGATTTATTTAAAGCGATTAAAGCATCACCAGAGCTTAAGCACTTAACCTGTTTTATTGACAGTAATGGGCAGCTTGCGGCAACTGGTTGGAATAAAGTTATTGATTACACCGATGGTGTAATGATTGATTTAAAAGCATGGAGCGATGAGTGCGCGCTGTGGCTAACGGGTAAAGATAATCAACGGGTCTTTGAAAGTATTCAATTATTAGCTCAAGCCAATAAATTATATGAGCTGCGTTTGCTGTATATTCCTCAGCAAACTGATTATGAGGAACACATTGATGAGCTTGCGGATTTTCTGGTGAAGCTTCCTGAAAATACTCGGATAAAAATCAATGCGTTTCAGCAACATGGTGTGAAAAATGAAGCTGCAAACTGGCCTGCCGCAACTCGGGAGGATGTGGAGACATTCGCGCAGGCACTGCAACAGCGTGGTGTTGGGGAACTTCATTTACCGAATGTGTATTTATAAGACAGTCTAATCTTCCTTATCTAATATATTCCTTCTTTTTATCTAAGCCATTAAAATTCATTCACTAATCGCTGGTAATTACTTAATGATATGAGACAATCAAAGCGGTTTTATTGATTGATTTAAAATCATTTTCAACAAATTATTCATGTCTAATATCACGGCCTGCGCTGTTGGTCGTATTCATAATGCTATTAGTCGAAAGGGGAACCATCCATGAGGATCAATGCATTAACCATCGCCGGAACAGACCCATCGGGTGGGGCAGGTATTCAAGCTGATTTAAAAACCTTCTCTGCTTTAGAGGCATATGGTACGAGTGTGATGACGGCATTGGTTGCTCAAAATACACGAGGGGTACAGTCTGTGCAGGACTTGCCTCCTGAGTTTGTCGCGGCTCAGTTAGATTCGGTTCTCAGCGATGTACGTATTGATAGCGCAAAAATTGGCATGTTATTCAACCAAAGTAATGTCACTGTGGTGGCTAATGCATTGAAACAATACAATATTCCTTATGTCGTATTGGATACGGTGATGGTGGCTAAAAGTGGTGACCCACTGTTATTGCCGGATGCGGTTGATGCATTACGCCAACAATTGATGCCATTAGTTTCAATCATTACTCCTAACTTGCCAGAAGCGGCGGTTTTGCTAGACGAAAAAGTGGCACAAACCGAAAGCCAAATGCTCTCGCAGGGTTATAAATTATTAGAAAAGGGCTGCCAAGCAGTATTGATGAAAGGGGGGCATTTACAGGATGCAGAAAGTCCTGATTGGTTGATAACTCCTGAAGGGGAATGGCGTTTTACGTCTGTGCGTATCAATACTAAGAATACGCATGGAACAGGCTGTACATTATCCGCGGCACTGGCTGCATTACGCCCACGTTGTGCCGACTGGCAAACCACGGTCATACAGGCAAAAGCGTATTTACAGGCGGCTTTAAAAAAAGCAGATAGCTTGGAAGTTGGAACTGGGATAGGTCCTGTTCATCATTTTCATGCGTGGTGGTAATGAAGCCCTTTTTAGGACTTCATTTTAGGGTGAATTAAATTAATAAACTGCATTGGGGTGGTAATCGGCACTCAATAGCATTTGCTTGTATTTTAAAGGTAAAGCTATCCCCAGATAACGGTTCGCCATCAAGGTTTAGCACCATATCATGGGGGGATGAAATTTTGATCCATGATAATGTCTTTTCGACCAGATGTTCATTTTTATCGGTTGAAAATAAATTAGTTAAAAAGGCAGGGATCACATCTCTGGCTGGGATAATCAGTAAATTGAGGGCTCCATCATTAATTAGTGCTTGTGGGGTAAGTTGTTGCCCGCCTCCAGCTTGCTTACCATTACCCACTGCAATGACTAAGGTTTCACCTTCCCAGCTAAAATTATCACCTTCAATATGGCAAATATCGGTTTTTAGCGTGTCAGGGCGAAGTAGGCCGTTGATGACATATGCTGCGCCACCTAATGCAGACTTCAGCGCTTCAGGGGTTTCTGTGGTGATACGCGTACCAAATCCCCCCGTTGCCATATTAAGAAAATAATATTGGTCATTGACTTGGGCAACATCAATTGCAACAGGTTTTCCTTTAATTGCCAATGCTAAAGCCGCTTCAATATCTAAAGGAATATTCGCACTGGTGGCAAAATCATTTGCGGTGCCCATTGGTAATATCCCTAAAGCAGGACGATGACTAGCAGGAAATTGCATTAAAGTGCTTGCCACAGCATTAATTGTGCCATCGCCGCCTGCGGCAATAATCGTATCAACATTGCTTTCTATTGCTTGGGCAATAAAATTATGTGTATCAGCCTTTTCCCAAGGGATACGAACCTGAATGTGATGACCTTCTTTGCGTAAATGGGCAACTCCTTTACGTAGTTCAGGGTTATTAGATTGTTTTCCATTGAGAATAATCATCGCTGATTGATACTTATTCATAAATATTGTTCCCTATGGCTAATATTTAAAATAAGTATAAAAGGGATCGGTTTATTTTGTTATAGAAAATACATGAATAGTCAGAATATAGTGTGAGGAAAAGGTAACAGATAAAAGAAATGGCTAGCTCAAGGGAGATTGAGCCAGCCAAGGAGGTGGTTCCTAGTCTTATTTTATGACTTTCTAGTTCTTCGTTTTCGATAGTGACTATACGATATTGAATAGCCAATTGATGTGATCTGTTGCATAAAAATGGATATTGATTGCACTTTTTAATTAAAATGTCAACAACGAGAATGATTCTCATATGCAAAAAAGCATATAAAGTAAAGTTTATGAAGACTATTTATAGTTATAGGAAATTATAGGAAAAGCCAAAAACTCAACTGATTAGGTGCTGAATTTTTGGCTAGACTATTTTGAACTGTATGGGTAAAGCGCGGCTATTGGTGATTAGCTTGGTGATTAGCTCGCAATGTGGTTTTCTGACGGTGCTTGATGCGGGGCACGAGTTGTGGTGCCTGCAAGATTGCGGATCAACAAACCAAAATTAACATCAATATCTTCAGGAATAGGCAAATAGACGACGTGACCATTGCCCGGTGCGACATCAACGGCTTCACCTTTACGGTTGGTTAGTGCATCTAAGGTAAAGACAATATTGCCTGCTGGCGTCATCATTTCTAAGCTATCGCCCACACTAAATTTATTTTTAACATCAACTTCTGCTAATCCATTAACTCGCTTACCGGTAAATTCCCCGACAAACTGCTGAGTTTCTGAAACGGAATAGCCATATTCGTAGGTTTGGTAAGCGTCATGAGTATGGCGGCGTAAGAAACCTTCGGTATAACCGCGGTGTGCAAGCCCCTCTAGAGTCGATAGCAACGTTGGGTCAAAGGGTTTTCCGGCAACGGCATCATCAATGGCACGGCGATAAACTTGTGCGGTACGAGCACAATAATAAAACGATTTTGTGCGTCCTTCGATTTTTAATGAATGAACACCCATTTTGGTTAGGTTTTCAACATGTTCAATTGCACGTAAATCTTTAGAATTCATAATGTAAGTGCCGTGTTCGTCTTCAAAGGCGGTCATATACTCACCCGGGCGTTTGGCTTCTTCTATCATAAAGACTTTGTCGGTTGGGGCGCCAGCACCTAATGTCGGTACTACGTTTTGCACGGGGATAGGTTCGTGAACGTGGACAATATTACCCACATCGTCTTCTTTACCTTCTTGGACGTTATATTCCCAGCGACAAGCATTGGTACAAGTGCCTTGATTTGGGTCACGTTTGTTAATGTAACCGGATAACAGGCAACGACCTGAATATGCCATACACAGCGCACCATGCACAAAGACTTCAAGCTCAATTTCAGGAACTTGCTGGCGGATTTCTGCAATTTCTTCAAGAGACAATTCACGGGATAAAATCACCCGTGTTAAGCCCATTTGTTTCCAGAATTTTACTGATGCCCAGTTAACTGCATTAGCCTGAACTGACAAATGAATATCCATGTTAGGGAAGGCTTCTCGTACCATCATGATAAGGCCTGGATCTGACATAATTAGCGCATCAGGTCCCATTTCAATGACAGGGGTTAAATCACGAATAAACGTTTTTAGCTTGGCATTATGTGGGGCAATATTGACGACCACATAAAACTTTTTGCCAAGCTCATGGGCTTCTTGTATACCTTTAGCAAGGTTTTCGTGATTAAATTCATTATTACGGACACGTAAACTATAACGTGGTTGGCCTGCATAAACGGCATCGGCACCGTAGGCAAAAGCGTAGCGCATGTTCTTTAATGAACCGGCTGGGGATAAAAGCTCTGGTGTAAACATGGTTAATCTCTATCTGATGTCAAGTCAGCACGATCCTCAATGAGGTCGCGTTTTATGGGAGGGGGATTTTAACGCTATTTGATAAAAAAACCAAATATCCCACAAAAATAGTATGTCTATTGGCTGGTTAGTATTCATCCCATCGATAACCAAGGCCGTAAATTGAGCGAATAAATGTTTTCTCGCTATCTAGTGATTCTAATTTACGCCGTAAGTTCTTTACATGGCTATCAATGGTGCGGTCGGTGACTATCCGGTGGTCGTCATACAAAATATCCAATAATTGATCACGAGAGAAAACAATTCCTGCGTTATCTGATAAAAATTTCAATAAACGAAACTCTGCGGGAGTTAACTCTAATAGTTGTGCGCCATAACGTATTTGAAACGCATTTTCATCGATAATTAGCTTTGTCTGGTGATTGAGAGGCTCAATTGTTGGCTGGCAGCGCCGTAAAATAGTTTTAACGCGAGCCACGACTTCACGCGGGCTAAACGGTTTGCAGATATAGTCATCAGCGCCAATCTCTAACCCGAGCAAACGGTCAATTTCCTCTGTCTTGGCTGTGACCATCACAATAGGTACATCACTAAATTTACGTAATTCGCGGCAAACGGAAAGACCATCCATTCCCGGTAACATCAGGTCTAATAAAATCAGTGCAGGTTGGTGTTGCTGAACATAAGGGATAACCTCATCCCCTCGAGCAAGCAACATGGGCTGGTAGTTAGCGGCTTGCAAGTAATCATATAAAAGTTGGCCTAACTTCGGTTCATCTTCAACAATCAAAATAGGTGTATTACTTTGTTCTACCATGATCACGACCCTTTATCTTTTGATTGAATAGGTAAATTAATGGTTATGGTTACGCCACCAAGTACGGAAGGCGTCGCGGTTATTGAGCCATTATGCGCTTCGACAATATTATAGCAAATTGCTAGTCCTAAACCTGAGCCGCCACTGGCTCGGTTGCGTGAACCTTCTGCGCGATAAAAGCGTTCAAAAAGATGTTCACACTGTTCAAGGTTTAGGCCAGGGGCACTATCTTGCCAAATAATACTAACTTGCAGATGATCTTGTTTGATTTGGATCGCAATTTTACCTTGTGGGTCGGTATAACGCAGGCTATTTTCCATCAAATTATAAAACAACTGAGTTAGTCGGTCAGGGTCTGCAAATACAACAACAGGGTCGCTAAATTGCCGTTCGACGGTGAGTTGTTTTGCTTCTAAACGCCAACGTGCTTGCCCAATAACCATTTCAATTAATGGTACGATATCAATAGATTGTTTTCGATAAACTAAGGAGCCCCTGTCCGAGAGTGAAAGCTGGTGAAGGTCATTTACTAGTTTAATCAAAGTCTGCGTTTCGTTTAATAGGGAATTAATAGTATCAGGTGTCGCTTGTCGAACGCCATCTTGTACTGCCTCTAATTCCCCGCGCAATACAGAAAGTGGGGTTCGTAGCTCATGGGAAATATCCGCCATATAGTCGCGGCGCATTTGCTCATTTTTCTCAAGGGTGGATGCAAGGTGGTTAAAATCTTTTGCCAATTGACCTAATTCATCACGCCCCGTTTCAGGGACACGTGTTGTAAAGTCGCCACTGGCGAGGTGGTTAGTACCTTCCAATAAACGCTTGATCGGTTTTAGAAAACTACGAGATAAGAAAATTGTGGCGATTAAGGCGACGAATAAGGAAAGTCCTGCAATGATCCAACTGGTGTACATTTGTTTACTATCGAATCGGCGGTCGAGTGCACTGCTGATCTTATCTTCATAACTCGCTACAAGCCAACCCACCGTCTTTCCATCATCAGTGATAATCGGTTCACGCAATACTTTACTCGGCAATTCGGTGTCTTTGCCGAAAATCAGTCGGTTTTGCACATCATAAACCCAAAAAGTAGTGCGCCAACGTTGGCGCATTGGACCACGATGTTGTTGGTGTTCTACTGATCTTAAAATTCGAAAGAAAGTGCGCTCATCGCTTAATAAAAAATGCCAGTTGCCCATTTCTGCATATTGTTCAGCGAGAGCGGAAGAAACCAGTTCAAGGCGCTGCTGGTCATTTTCTTTAATATAGTCGATAAAACCATGTTGAAAACTCATGCGTACGCCTTGGTGCATAATAAGCACTAAGAGCAAGCATGTAGCAAAAATTGCCAAGAAAAGCCGAGTTCTAACGCTGTTAAACCTAAGCTTCATGGTTATTCTCCGCTATTGGGCGTCGTAACTGCTTTTTACGTGCCCAGCGTTGCCTTAAGCTGTCAAAACTTAAATACACGACAGGTGTCGTAAATAGCGTCAGTAATTGGCTCATAATCAATCCACCGACAATGGTGATCCCCAATGGTTGACGTAATTCAGCGCCATCACCTGTGCCTAGCATGAGTGGAAGCGCACCGAATATTGCCGCTAATGTGGTCATAAGGATTGGGCGAAAACGCAATAAACTTGCGCGGAATATGGCCTCTCGGGCGGTTAAACCAGCGCTTCTTTGAGCTTGGATTGCAAAATCCACCATAATGATGGCATTTTTCTTCACAATCCCAATTAATAGCATGATACCAATTAAGGCAATCAAGCTAAATGGCGTATCAAATAACTCTAAGGCTAATAGTGCCCCGACGCCAGCGGAAGGTAGGGTCGATAAAATCGTCAACGGGTGGATGTAGCTTTCATATAGGATACCAAGCACCAGATATACAGTGACAATGGCAGCCAAAATTAAAAACAATTGTGATTTTAGCGTTTCTTGAAAGATTTGTGCAGTACCGGCAAAAGATCCTCGGATTGTTGATGGGACGCCTAGGGCGGTCATGGTTTTTTCTATTTCTGCCATTGCATCATTTAATGTATAGCCATCTGCAACGTTAAATGCGATGGTGGATGAAGCGGATAGCCCTTGGTGATTAACGCTTAATGGTGCATTTGCAGGTTGCCAACGCGCAAAGTAGGAAAGGGGGATCGCTTCACCATTTTTATTAATTACAAACATCTTATCGAGGGCGCTGACATCTTGCGTATACTCAGGTGCGACCTCCATCACCACTTTATATTGGTTCATGGCTTCATAGATAGTGGAGACCTGACGCTGACCGAAAGCATTATTTAGTAGGCTGTTGGCTTCACGGACATCGATGCCGAGTTGTGCCATCAAATCGCGATCATAGGTGATAGCCATTTCCGCGCCTTTGTCTTCCTTATCGGAGTTCACATCGGTAAGTTGCGGTAATTCGCCTAACGCTTTACGGATAGCAGGCTCCCAATCGCGCAGGGCAGAAAGTTCATCCGCTAATAAGGTAAACTGATAACTGGCATTAGCTTGGCGGCCACCGACACGAATATCTTGTACCGGCATCATAAATAAGTTGGCTCCCGGTTCATTTGCTAACTTCAATCTTAGCCGGTTGATCACTTCCGCAGAGCTGTCTTTGCGCTCACCCAGTGGTTTTAATGAAATATACATAAAGCCGCTGTTAACTCGACTACCACCGGTAAAACCGGTCACATTGTCAGTGGCTGGGTCATCTTTAACTTGCTGCATAAAGCGCGTCATTTTTTCTTTCATTGATTGGAAAGAAATACTTTGGTCTGCGCGGACGAACCCAAGAACACGGCCAGTGTCTTGTTCAGGGAAAAAGGTCTTAGGGACTGTAATATAGAGATAGGCATTCAAGCCAATGGTGACAAATAAAATGGCCAGAACAGTGCGACGATGGTCTAAAACCCAGTTCAATGCGACGCCGTAGCTTTCTTGTAAGCGGATCAGCACTCGGCCGAATCCACGGTGTTTTGCTTTAACATTACGTTGGCGTTTTTTCAGTAAATAAGCGCACATCATCGGAGTGAGTGTGAGCGAAATGACCAATGAAATACCAATTGCTGTGGCGAGGGTGATGGCAAATTCACGGAATAAGCGTCCGACGAGCCCATCCATTAAGAGCAATGGAATAAAAACCGCCACTAAGGAAATACTCATGGAGACAACGGTAAAACCGACTTCATGTACCCCTCTGACCGCTGCAATAAAGGGTCTTGTACCATTTTCAATGTGGCGAGAAATATTCTCTAATACCACAATGGCATCATCGACCACAAACCCCGTCGCAACCGTTAATGCCATCAATGATAAATTGTTAAGGCTAAAGCCACATAAATACATGGCAGTAAAAGTACCAATTAACGAAACCGGCACGGCAATTGCTGGGATTAAGGTAGCTCTGCCTGAGCGTAAGAACAGCAGAACCACTAAAATCACGAGGGCAATAGCAATGAGCAAGGCGCGCTCAACTTCTGCGAGAGAAGCTCTAATGGTTGGGGTTCTATCTTGCGCGACTTTTAAATCAATTGCCGCAGGGATCATGTCATTAAATTCCGGCAACTGTGCACGAATGCGGTTAACGGTTTCAATAATATTTGCGCCTGCTTCCCGACGAATTACTATTAAAATAGCGGGTTTTCCGTCGGCCATACCGGCTGCACGCACATTTTCAATAGAATCTTTGACATTGGCGACATCACTGAGCTTAACTGCATTTCCTCCACTGTAGTGGACAATGATCGGCCGATAGTCCGCCGCTTTTTTTAATTCATCGTTGGTTTGTACCTGATAACGCTTGTCGTTGTCGTTAATATAGCCTTGAGGTTGACGAACGTTTGCACTGCTAATGGCAGAGCGCACAGCATCAAGGGAAACGCCTTGGTTAAATAGGGCGGTTGGATTTAATTCAACACGCACCGCAGGAAGTGAACCACCACCGACAGAGACTTCACTAACGCCCTCAATTTGAGCAATACGCTGAGCAAGGCGTGTAGAAGCAATGTCATAAATTTCCCCTGTCCCCATGGTTTCTGATGTCATTGTCAAAATCATGATTGGCGCATCAGAAGGATTTGATTTGTAATAGCGGGGGCGGCTAGGCATACCACTAGGTAGTAAGGTCTGCGCTGCATTGATGGCCGCTTGTACTTCACGTGCCGCGTTATTGATATCTTTATCGAGGTTAAATTCAAGAGTGATAGTGGTACGGCCTAATGCACTGCTTGATGTCATTTCGTTGATCCCCGCGATACTACCGAGAGAACGTTCCAGCGGTGTTGCAACAGAAGATGCCATCGTTTCGGGTGACGCCCCTGGAAGTGACGCTGTCACGTTTATCACGGGGTAGTCCACTTGAGGTAGCGGTGAAACAGGTAAGAATAAAAAGCTCAACGCACCACATAAGGTGATCGCCACACTAATCAGCGTGGTGGCGACGGGGCGACTAATAAACAAGGCAAAAAAGCGTTTCATTATGACACCTGTGCCTTATTGGCTTGGCGACGCGCTTTAAAATAATGAGAAAGGCGGTCGAACAATAAATAAATGACCGGCGTGGTAAAGAGTGTCAGAATTTGGCTCATAATCAAGCCGCCAACCATACAAATTCCGAGAGGTTGACGTAATTCAGCACCAACACCGCCACTTAGCATTAATGGCAATGCCCCCAATAAAGCGGCCATCGTCGTCATCAATATTGGGCGAAAACGTAATAAACAAGCCTGATAAATAGCATCATAAGGTGACATTCCTTTCTCACGCTCTGCGGCAAGGGCAAAGTCAATCATCATGATGGCATTCTTCTTAACAATCCCTATCAGCAAGATAATCCCGATGACGGCAATCACATCAAGGTCTTTTCCTGCCATTAACAAGGCTAATAGCGCACCCACGCCAGCGGTGGGTAGGGTGGATAAAATCGTTATCGGGTGAATAAAGCTTTCATACAAAATACCCAACACGATATACATAGCGACAATCGCAGCGGCAATTAGCCAAATCGTACTGCTCAGTGCAGCCTCAAAGGCCAGTGTGGCACCTTGGAATTGTGTCGTAATGGATTTTGGCATCGCAATTTGTGACTCTGCATACTTGACTGCATTGACCGCAGATTCAAGGGATGCACCATCCGCAACATTAAATGAGAAGGTGACCGCAGGGAATTGGTCTAGATGATTAATCGCAAGTGGCCCATTTCCCTCTTGAATATTCACAAGGGTACTTAGCGGCACAATTGCGCCATCCGTGCCTTTGAGGCGGATATCATTCAATGCATCCATGCCATCGCGGGTTTGAGTATCATGCTCTAAAATAACGCGATATTGATTCGATTGGGTGTAAATGGTGGAGATCATGCGTTGACCAAATGCATTGTACAGTGCGTTATCAATCGCTGACATGGTAATACCAAAACGACTAGCGGTATCACGGTTGACATTCACATAAGCAACCAAGCCTTTATTTTGCCAATCACTGCTGACATCGCTGAGCTCGGGTTGTTGTTCTAAAGCGGCTAATAACTGTGGTACCCAAGTGGCCAATTCATCCAAAGAACCGGCTTGTAAGGTAAATTGATATTGCGTTCGAGCTACTTGAGTATCGATGGTGAGGTCTTGCATGGGTTGCAAATACAAATTCACGCCTGAAATCTTATCAGCAGATTGTTGCAGGCGGTCAATGATAGCAACCACACGATCGGCTCGTTCATCGAGAGGTTTTAGAGTAATTTGGATGCGAGCGTTGTTCAATGTCGCATTAGTGCCATCAACGCCCACATAAGTGGTCACGTTATCAACGGCAGGGTCAGCAAGTAGTACTGCGGCGACGTCTTGTTGCTTTTTAGCCATCGCGGCATAGGAAATAGATTGGCGACTTTCAATTGAGCCTTGAATGATCCCACTGTCTTGTAATGGGAAGAAGCCTTTTGGTATCCACATATACAGCAAGACAGTGAGTACCATGGTACCCAACGCGACGGACAGTGTTAACCATTGGTGATTAAGAATACGTTTGAGCCAAATAGCATAACCGGCAACCATACGGTCAAAGAAACGTTCGCAGGCTAATTCAAAGCGATTATGTTTATGCTGTGATTCAGGTTTTAGCAATCGTGCGCACATCATTGGTGTCAATGTGAGCGACACCACTGCGGAGATTAAAATGGCAACTGCGAGGGTGATGGCAAATTCGCGGAACAACCGACCGACAATATCACCCATAAATAGCAGTGGGATTAATACAGCAACTAACGAAAAGGTAAGGGAAATAATGGTAAACCCAATTTCTCCCGCGCCTTTTAAAGCCGCGACAAGGGGTTTATCCCCTTGTTCAAGGTAACGGGATATATTTTCGATCACCACGATAGCATCATCCACGACGAAACCCGTGGCGATGGTGAGAGCCATTAAAGTGAGGTTATTGACAGAAAATCCGCAAAAATACATAACCGCAAAAGTTCCCACGAGGGATAAAGGTACGGCGATACCGGGGATTAAGGTGGCGATGCCATTGCGCAAAAATAGGTAAATCACCATGACAACCAGAGCAATGGCTAACATCAGTTCAAACTGGACATCATTAACAGAAGCACGAATAGTACTGGTTCTGTCCGTCAAAATATCAACACTAACCGATTTGGGTAAGCTCTCAATCAGTTCTGGTAATAATGAGCGAATTGTATCTGTTGTTTCAATGACATTCGCACCCGGTTGGCGTTGAACATTAATGACAATGGCTTGCTCATTGTTTGCCCAAGCCCCTAAATAAGCATTTTCCGCACCTTGAGCTATAGTGGCAATATCGCCAAGTCTTACGGGGGCGCCATTTTGGAACGCGACAATTAATTGGCGGTAATCCTCAAGGGATTTCATTTGGTCATTAGCTGACAATGTCACTGCGCGAGTTGGGCCGTCAAAACTCCCTTTTGCGGAGTTGACGTTGGCATTATTAATGGCAAGGCGAATAGTTTCGCTATCTAACCCCATGGAGGCCATCGCTTGTGGGTTTAAGTTAACCCGTACAGCAGGACGCTGACCACCCGCTAATGTGACGAGTCCTACGCCGTTAACTTGGGAAATTTTCTGTGCAATTCGTGTTTCAATAATATCTTGAACTTGTGTTAGCGGCATCGCATCAGAGGTGACGGCTAACGTTAATACTGGTGGATCTGCGGGGTTAACTTTGTTGTAGATAGGCGGATACGGTAAATCAGAAGGTAACAAGCTGCTTGCGGAGTTTATCGCTGCTTGAACTTCTTGCTCTGCTACCTCTAATGGCAAGGTTAACTGGAACATTAACGTAATAACGGATGCTCCACCTGAGCTTTGTGACGACATTTGTTTGAGCCCAGACATTTGTCCAAACTGAGTTTCTAATGGCGCGGTGACAGCAGACGTCATCACATCAGGACTGGCGCCTGGGTAAAGGGTGACAACTTGGATAGTTGGATAATCAACCTCTGGTAGGGCAGAAACAGGCAAAAAGCGATAACCAATAATACCGGCAAGTAAAATGGCAACCATAAACAGTGTCGTCGCGACAGGGCGCAAAATAAATAAGCGGGAAGGACCGCCGCCTTTTAACATCTCAGGCTGCATTATGCTTTCTCCGCACTATTGGGTTTGCTTTTGCGGGGTTGTTTTTCTTTTTTGGCGATACTTTCAGCAGTAACCACTTCGACGGAGGTGCCGTCTGTGAGCTTATCAACACCATCGGTGATCACTTTCGTATTTGCCATGAGCCCACTTTCAATTACCACTTGCTGGCTGTCTTGCATTCCAA
Organism: Providencia sp. Me31A; assembly: GCF_050487165.1. Classification (NCBI taxonomy): domain Bacteria; kingdom Pseudomonadati; phylum Pseudomonadota; class Gammaproteobacteria; order Enterobacterales; family Morganellaceae; genus Providencia; species Providencia sp. Me31A. The sequence continues at coordinate 104,276 of NZ_JBKQGZ010000012.1, read as the reverse complement.
CGGTGACCGCGTGTTTACTGACTCTATTGTCATCACTGAGAACCCATACATAGTGGCCTTCATTCCCCATCTGTAACGCGGCAGTTGGGATCACCACGGCGTCTTGCAAGGTCTCAACCTGCATTTTTACGTTAACAAATTGATTCGGGAATAGCTTTTCGTCTTCATTTGTGAAACGCGCTTTAATTTTCAATGTACCGGTAGAGGGATCGATTTGATTATCAGTACTGAGTAATTCGCCACTGGCAATTAAAGCAATGTTGTTTCTATCCCAAGCTTCGATGCGAACTTTTTCACTTGATGACTGTGCTTGTTGAATAGATGGAATATCTCCTTCAGGAAGCGCAAACAGCACATCCGCAGGCTGGGTTTGTGTGATGATGACTATGGGGGTTGATGTACCCGCAGAGACAAAATTTCCGACATCTACTTGTTTTAAGCCAACACGTCCTGAAATGGGGGCTGTGATCTTGCTGTAAGTCAGCTGTAATTTGGCACTATCAATCGCGGCTTGGTCAACTTTAATACTTCCTTGAGCCTGCAAAACTGCGGCTTTTTGGTTATCTAACTCTTGTTGAGAAATAACTTTAGTTCCAGCTAGTTTTTGGTAACGGGCTAAATCGAGTTGTGCGTTGGCTAACGTCGCTTGGTCTTTCGCTAATTGACCTTCGGCCTGTGAAAGCTGAACTTCAAATGGACGAGGGTCAATTTGCGCCAGTAAATCACCGGCCTTGACATGTTGGCCTTCCGTGAAATAGAGCTTCATCAGCTGGCCTTCGACACGGCTAGTGACGGTGACGACATTAGCTGCTTGGACAGTACCAAGGCCGGATAAAAAGCGGGGAACGACTTTTTGTTCAGCGACGGCAAATTGAACGGGAGCTAAAACGCGAGGAGGACGACCTAGGGCACTACGTTGTGAATTGGGCTTTGCTGCGCTCGCAGAGTTAGTCGTTTCGGTAGGTTGCATTTGGTGATAAAAATACCACGAGGCTCCAGCTGCCACAATAATAGCAACGAAAATAGCAGAGCGGGTAAAAGTTTTATGGCGATTTTGTTTATTCATTTTGGGTAAGTCGCTCAACACAAAAAGTGGATAAAATTAGCTAGTCTTTAGAGCAAAAAACTAACTGAAAATAGTTAGTTACACATACTAATAGTTTAGCGTGATAGGCACAAAGAAAAATGGAGGAATTATGAATAAGTGTCAATTTATGTTGGGGATTCGTGGTTGTTTGGTCAAGTTTAACAAGAAAGTAAAAAGGTTTTGTCAGATAAATTAAAACTGAATCAGTGATGGAAATAAATTCTTTTAATTCAGTTTAATAAGAAAATAATGAATTTAGTGACTACAGACTTGAATGCCATACTTGAGTGCCATATTAATAATAAAATTTGTTTTGGGTTATAGCGAATGTGAACATGTCTGCCTCTTTAAGAAAGCAGAAATAAAAAATCGAGCCTGAAACGGGGGCCGTCAAGCGTAAGAAAAATGCGAACAGGCTATTTTAAAAGACAAAAAAACCTAGTCATTGACTAGGGCTATTATTAATAACATATTCAACAATAATAGGTTGATTATGGTGTTGCACTTGTGTTTAAAACCGGTGCTTGAGTCTCGTTTTGCTTGCCATTTGCTGTCCAGCCTTTCCATGATAGCGGTAAGAACGCCACAGCGACGGCTAACAATGATACACCTGCGACATAGTAAGCAGGAGCCATATGAGACTGCTGCAACCAAGCGCCTGTTAAAATCGGTGTTAAACCACCAAAGATTGCATAAGCGACATTGTAAGCAAATGATAATCCTGAATAACGGATTTCTGGTGGGAATGTACGAGTACTAATGATAGGCGTTGTTGCAATTGCCCCTACAAAAAAGCCCATTAATCCATAATTGAATATCAGCGTGTTTGCGGGGATATCCGTGGATAATGACGAATAAAAATAAAGTGCTGTTACAGCTAAGCCACCCCAAGATAATGTCATTGAGGTGCGAGTACCGGTTTTATCGCCCAACCAACCCCAAAAAATACACCCTAAAGTTAACGTTAATGTCGCGGCACAGTTAGCTTGTAATGCAATATTACGGTCAATATTGTAAATCCCTTTTAAAACCACATCTGGCGTCATTAAGATGGTAACAACGATAGCGGTGGATAAAGACCAAGTCAGTGCTGCGGTGATCATGCATGCTTGTTTATGAGATTTAATCACGGTTTTAACCGGTAATTCCTGTGATAACGCCTTTTTAGCCGCTAACTCTTTAAAAATAGGTGTTTCTTGTAAAAAACGACGCAAATAGACTGAAATAAACCCAAAAATGCCCCCAAGAATGAAAGGGATACGCCATGCAAAATCATGAACTTCGGCTGTGGTATAAGAACGCTCAATAGTAATTGCAACGATAGAACCTAATAAAATACCACCAGTGATCCCAGAGGTGAGCGTACCTACACCTAAGCCATAGCGTTGTTTTGGTGTGTGTTCTGCAATAAATACCCATGCACCTGGCATTTCACCACCGATGGCTGCACCTTGCATAATACGCATCAATAACAGTAATAATGGCGCTGCTGCACCAATCGTTTCAAAGGTGGGCAAAAAACCAATGACAAAAGTAGGGAAAGCCATTAAGAATATACTTAACGTAAACATCTTCTTACGGCCGATCTTATCCCCAAAGTGAGCCATAATAATGCCACCAAGTGGGCGGGCAAGGTAGCCTGCTGCAAACAAACCGAGTGTCGCCATTAATGCGAGAAATTCGTTATCACCAGGAAAAAATAGCTGGGAAATAATTTTTGCATAAAAGACGAAAATAACGAAATCGTAAAACTCGAGAGTGCCCCCTAATGAGGATAAGCCTAAAGTTTTATAATCTTCTTTGCCCAACGGTCTCGCCGAGGGTTGGCTGGTCGTTTGCGCTGTCATTATACTTTCCTTCTAAAATACCTAAAAATACCCAAAGAGAATAAATTCAGGATAACAAGCTGTTGCTCAATAGGATGAGCTAATCAAAATTATAGAGTGCAGATAAAGAGGTATAAAACGTTGGCTGGGTAAAACATAGTTTAATACACAGTATCTTTTTTCATGTTCTTATTTATAGCAGGAAATTCTATATTTTGTAAACCTCACCACCAAAAACAAGAACAACATTCTTATTAGTTTTCTTTGTTAGGTATTAATAACTAAAGCCTTGGTAAATAGCCTTATATGATGTTAATAATATGAGTTTTTCAGAATATCGTATTTCTGAATTTGGTATTTATTTAGATAATTGTTATTAAATTAATAATTTCTTACGTTATTTAATAATAAATGAGACTGTTTAATAGGAACGGTTAAAAGGAGTCAATATTGAAATTAAAAAAGAGATAAACTTTCATTTATAAAACAAAGTAAATTAGCATCGAATAATTAGAAAATTCAAGAACAGGTCAAAATAATGAAAAAATTCAGAGGGTAACTGGCTATTTTATAATAAGTTTAACGATAATGGATCTTCTGCTGATCCAAGTCTTCTAGAAGATATCGCAGCTTTAGCCGTAAAGACTCGGCTCATCGTTCACATTTAATATGAAATAATGGGCGTCATTCTTTTAGTTAACCTGCTATAAAATCACGGATATCCGGTAAAAGGCTTGGATATCCGTGGATAAATTTATACTAAGAAAAGGGTCGCTAAACCTAAGAAGATGAAAAAACCACCCGTATCTGTAATTGCGGTGATCATTACACTGGAACCAATCGCAGGATCTTTGCCCAGTTTTATCATAATCAGCGGGATGAGCACGCCCATAATGGCTGCCATCAATAGGTTTAATACCATAGCGAGTGTCATAACCGCGCCCATTGCCAAATCGCCATAGAGGAAATAGGTGACAACCCCCATTATTCCTCCCCAAACAATGCCGTTGATAAAGGCAACCCCAAGTTCCCTGAGCATTAAGAATGAGAAGCTACCACTTTGAATTTGGTGCAATGCAATAGCCCGCACAATCATAGTGATAGTCTGGTTACCAGTGTTACCACCGATACCTGCAACAATCGGCATCAATGTTGCAAGAGCAACTAATTGAGAGATGGTATCCTCAAATACGCCAATCACACGGGAGGCGACAAAGGCGGTACAGAGGTTGATAGCTAACCAAGTCCAACGGGTTTTTACGGCTTGACCCACAGGGGCAAAGACGTCTTCTTCAGGGCTTAACCCCCCCATACGACGAATGCTGTTATCATTTTCTTCGCTGATATTATCAACGATGTCTTCAACGGTCAGGCGTCCCATCAATAAGCCATTATTATCAACAACCGCTGCGGAAATTAAGTCGTAACGTTCGAACGCACTGGCTGCATCTTCACCTTTTTCATCGGGTAAAAAGGTTACAGTATCTGTTCTCATCACATCAGCGACAATTTTATCAGGAGACTGGGTCAAAATGGTGGTTAATGGTAATTCGCCTTGTAGATAATTATTGCTGTCGACAACGAATATTTTATCGGTTGCATCAGGTATTTTTCCACGCTGACGTAGGTAACGTTGAACGGTTTTTAAAGCAACGTTGGGGCGAACGGTAACGAACTCAAAGTCCATCATCTGGCCAACGCTGTCTTTAGCATATTGTAAAACTTCGCGAATACGGCTGCGTAAGCTTGGCTCTAAATAGGTGAGTAAGCGGCGCATAGTATCGCGAGGTAAATGCTCTGCAATATAGGCTTGTTCGTCAACATGCAAGTTAGCAACAGCGCGGAGTAATTCTCTGTCGGACATGTCTTTAATGAGACTGTCCCAAACAGAAACTGAGGCTTCAACTAACACTTCCCCACGTTCGTTGTTGTCAACCAGTCGCCATAATGCGAGACGCTCGTCGTATGGCAACATTTCTAAGATATCTGCGATATCCGCAGTATGTAAATCAAGCAATAATTCTTTGACTGTGTTGATTTTTTCACTAACTACTTTGTCATCAATACTGGCGTGTTGATCATTTTCAACTAGGGCATGGACGAACTCTTCGTCGTCTAAAAATAGCGTCAGAATTTGCTGGCGGATATGAGCCAGTTTTTGAGAATGTGGATTGACTGTTGATATCGCATCGTTTGAGAAAGCAGATTGTGACATTTTAATCCTTAAAGCAATAACAGCGCAAAGCGCTTTATATTAATTCGTTTGCGAGTGGACGAAATTTATTATCATTATTGTATTGTCGCCTATTTAGATAAAATATCAAATAGCTAAGCTAAATAGGCAGTGATTTCATATTCTCACCTAAAGAAAACAAGCAGAAATCTCTATAATAATGACCGCAACTTATTCATCTTCCGCACAAATACTTAACGACCAGCCAGGAACATCTTCCCAGTAGCCACTCTCTTTTTCTAAGTCCAACAGCATCAAGGCATTTTGCTCAAGGTATTCCGCTGGAAGATAAAGTACCCAGTGGCCATCATCAGTTTCTATGCGTAATGATGACGGTGTCGTTGTTGATTGGCGTTGATTGTTTAATAGTATGGATAGCCGCAAAATTTGAATTAGCGGCATAAATTGTTTTCTTTTGAATAAATTAAATTTTGGAATATCGTCGTATTTAATCACTCGACGGTGATTGCGTACCAATGTTGCTAATAATAGCTGTTGTTCTTGATTAAAACCCGGCAAGTTTGTATTTTGCAAAATATAAGCAGAATGACGATGCATACCGCTATGGTTAATACTGAGTCCAACTTCATGCAACATCACAGCCCAAATTAAGATTGACTCTAGTTGTGGATTAATTTGTTTTGGATTTTGTTGTCCCCATTGGTAATACAATTCTTCCATGGTTTTTAAAACTCGCTTAGCTTGCTCTCTATCAATATTATAGTGTTCAGCAAGGCTTAAAGCTGTGCGCTGGCGAATATCTTGGTGGCGGAAGCGACCTTCCATTTCATACAGTACGCCTTCACGTAATGCCCCATCAGATAGACGTAATTCTTTGATCTTTAATGAATCAAATACAGCCAGTAAAATCGCTAAACCGGGAACAAAGACTTGTTTACGCTCATTGGAAAGACCGGGAAGGTTGAGTGAATTGAATGACTTATACTTCAACGCCATTTCTTTGATTTCAGCTAAACGTTCACGGTTAATGATACCATCTTTATAGCCAAGTTCTTGTAAAACAATGTGTGTGGCTTTAATGGTACCCGAGGCACCCATTGCGACATCCCATGTGTACTTTTTAAACAAAATAGCAGTGCTTTCTAATTTTAGGCAGGCTGAAAGATAGGCACGATTGAAATACTCAGGGGAAATAGCTTCATTGGGAAAGTAAGAACGCGCAAAGCTGACACACCCCATTCGGCGGCTTTCGATAAGCAGTGGCTCGAATTTTTCGCCAATAACGATTTCGGTGGACCCCCCTCCAATGTCTAGAACCAGTTTTCGGCCTTTTTCAGGTTGAGTATGCTCAACTCCCATAAAAATGAGCCGAGCTTCTTCTTGTCCTGAAATAATTTCAATCGGGTAGGGAATGATTTCTTTGGCACGTTGCAAAAACTGTTTCACGTTTGTCGCGACACGTAATGAGTGAGTTCCTACAATACAAACATTTTCAGGGGAAAACCCTTGCAAACGTTCAGCAAACAGCGCTAAGCAGGAAAGTCCACGTGCCATCGCTTCTTCACTGAGTTCATTGGTATCACTTAGACCATCTGCTAAATGGACTCGCTTTTTTAACCGAGTGAGAACTTGTAGTGCGCCATTGACGACGCGGGCGATAACCATATGAAAACTGTTAGAGCCTAAATCTATAGCCGCAATCTCTTGTGGGCGTGGTGCTGATGTCGAAGTTATTGGCATAGTATCAAGCTCTGTTCTCAGGTGTTTCAAGTGATTTTAAATAGTCATAAATGGCAAGCTGAGAGCGTATTTTTCTTTTATTGCCGCGGGGAACATAATGATTACTTAAATCTTTGTCAACATAGCGTGCTTTTACTGTATCGCTAAATTGCAGTTCTAAAATATCCAATACACGCTGTTTCAAATGAGGGTCGACGAGGTTTACTGCAACCTCGATGCGATAGTCAATATTACGTGTCATCCAATCGGCGGAGGAAATAAAGATTTTTTCATCACCTGCATTGGTAAACACATAAACCCTGTCATGTTCAAGAAAACGATCTACGATACTGGTGACTTGGATATTTTCACTATAGCCAACTTGGCCTGCGACTAAAGAGCACATGCCTCGGACGAGTAAACGAATTTTGACCCCTGCATTGGATGCGTCATACAATTTGTCAGTGAGTTCTTTATCGACTAAGTTATTTATTTTTAATGTGATGCCACTCGGCAGGCCTGCAAGGGCATTATCAATTTCTTGGTCAATTAAGGCCATCAGACGAATGCGAGTATTTTGAGGTGATACCATTAAATTATCAAAAGTGACTGGGCGATAAGGATTTTCAATGAAGCTAAACACCCGACGCACTTCATTGGTAATTTGTTCGTTAGCGGTTAATAACGAATAATCAGTATAAAGTCGAGCCGTTTTCTCATTGAAATTTCCGGTACCAATGTGGGCATAACGAATAATTTGGCCTTCTTCCATGCGTGAAATGATAAATAATTTCGCATGAATTTTGAGTCCCGGGGCAGAGAAAATAACATGTACCCCCGCTTCAGTGAGCCGTTTAGCCCAATGGATATTGGCAGCCTCATCAAAACGTGCTTGCAGTTCGACCACAACGGTCACTTTTTTACCGTTATGAGCCGCATGAATGACAGAATCGATAATGCGTGAGTCCTTCGCAACACGATAAATATTGATTTTTATCGATAACACATTCGGATCAAAGGAAGCCTGACGTAGCAGTTCTAATGTGTGCTCAAAGGTGTAATAGGGGTAGTAGAGCAAGACATCACGCTCACGAATAGCATCGAACCCGTTACGAAAGTTATCAAACCAGCGATGGCGCAACCTAGGTAATGGCTTGTTCAATAAATTTTTATTCCCTTCATTTGGGAAATTAATAAAATCTTTAAAATTATGGTAACGCCCGCCAGCGATGACGGAGTCGTCATTCGATAGCCCAAGTTTTTCACGTAATAGTGCGACCATTTCATCAGGCATGTCGCGCTGATAGACAAAACGCACAGGTTCGGCAGTTAAACGTTGCTTCAGTGTCGATGACATGATTTCGAGTAAACTCGACTCCATTTCTGTTGCAATATCATATTCTGCATCGCGTGTCATTTTCATCGAATAGGCATTTAGCTCGTCATAATCAAAGAAGCCCTTAAAAATTTCATCAAGGGTATAACGTAAGATATTATCAATTAAGATCATTGATTTACGGCGTTTCGGCATTTCTGGTGGTAAATTAACAAACCGTGGTACCTTATCGGATGGAATTTCTAATAAGGCATATTGAATATGACTGCCATTGATAATTTCGACGGCAAGGTAGGTGTAGTCATCTTTTAAAAATTCAACCAAATTAGTGTCATGATTAATTAAAATCGGCGTAATGTGCTGGCGGAGGTTTTGCCGAAAGTATTGGCGTAACCAAATTTGTTGACGTGGTGAAATTTGCCGTTCGTTAATTAAAAAGATTTGGTTGCGCGCCATTTCCAACAATAAATCATTATAGAGAATGTCAAACTCTTGTTCTTGTTTGGCAACTCGAGTTTGTATCCGCTTTAATAAATGGCGAGCGCCACTTGCAGAGCCGCGTTCTTCGTTGATTAGGATACGGCGTTTAACATCAGCAAAGCGGACTTTATAAAATTCATCTAAGTTATTCGAATAAATGCCCAAAAACCGCATTCTCTCAATCAGGGGGTTACGCTTATCGGCTGCTTCTTGCAAAACGCGCTCATTAAAAGATAGCCAGCTTAACTCTTTTTCATGATAGAGACGTTCTTGGGACATTATAACTCCGTATTAGGCGCTTATGACTTTCAAAGGCATGATAACAGCCTATAAACTAAATGTGTTACTAAATTGCTTTCACCTGAGCAATACCAATCTCAGACGTAGCCGACTGTTGTTTCATAGCAAAATATTGATGCTGAAAAACACACATGCGGATGGCGGTATGATAGCGCCCATTCACAAAAAACTCGTCGATAAGCTCGCCTTCAGTATGAAAGCCTAGTTTATTATAAATGTGGATAGCTTTGACATTTTCTTTATCAACTATGAGATAAAGTTTATATAAATTTAATACTGAAAAGGCGTAATCCATTGCGAGTTTTGCAGCACGGCTCGCATAACCTCGACCTTGGTGGTTTGGTGCAATAATAATTTGAAACTCAGAGCGTCGGTGAACATAGTCAATTTCAACCAACTCGACGAGCCCCACTTTTTCACTATCATTTTCAACAATAAAGCGTCGCTCGGATTGGTCATGAATATGTTTATCGTAAAGATCACTTAATTCAACAAAGGCTTCATAGGGTTCTTCAAACCAGTAGCGCATGACACTGGCGTTATTATCAAGCTGATGAATAAATGCTAAATCTTCACGTTCAAGTGGGCGCAACCTAAACGGATGAACTTGCCCGGTAGTCATAAAAATACCTCGATTAGTCAGTAAAAAAACATTTTGTTCCATATGTTATAATAACATTTATTTAAGATAAAATAATGATGCAGCACAGAGAGTTCCGTTACTTATTGAATAATAGTTTAGTTTACTCAGTAGTAGATGATTTGACTGTTTGAAAAATGCACGACAGCTAATGGATTCTCAAAAAATAAGCAATAAAGAGGGGAGTAACTCCCTCTTAGATGTCGCTATACAAATGAGGTTAATTACTTATCCACATAACCCTGTTGAGGTAAAATGTTCCCATCTAATACGGCTTTCCCTTCATCCATAACCAAACGACCACTGACAAACCATTTAACAACCATAGGGTAGATGGTATGCTCTTGCGCTTTTACGCGCTCAATAATATCCTCTTCGCTATCCTGTGCAAAGATAGGCACTTTAGCTTGTAGGATCACTGGCCCACCATCAAGTTCTTCAGTAACAAAATGTACAGAAGTCCCGTGTTCTTTATCGCCGTTTTCCAGCGCTTTACGATGGGTGTGCAAGCCTGGATATTTAGGTAGTAAAGACGGGTGGATATTCAGTAACTTACCCATGAATTTTTGAACAAATAGTGGCGTTAGTATCCGCATAAACCCCGCTAATACCACGAGATCTGGCTGATATTGCTCAATATGTTTTAGAAGAGCGCTATCATAAGCTTGACGGTCAGTATACTGCTTGGCATCTAAGTAACAGACCGGAATTCCGGCCTGTTGTGCACGAACAAGACCATATGCATTGCCTTGGTTACTAATGACAGCAACAATTCGAGCATCGATTGCTCCTGTGTGGCAGCTATCAATTAATGATTGTAAGTTGCTGCCACTACCCGAAATTAAGACAACGATTTTTTTCATCAACGGATCACAACCTGCTCTTCACCTACAGGTAATTCACCGATAGTCCCGATTTGCCATGCATTCTCACCCAGTTGAGCCAGTAATGCTAATGCGGCATTAACCTCTGTTTGTGGTAGGGCAATAATCATACCAACACCGCAGTTAAAGGTACGGTACATTTCATGAGTGCTGACAGCACCGGCTCGCTGTAACCACTCAAATACCGCAGGCCACTGCCAGCTCTTGTCATCAATAACGGCTTGGGTATTTTTAGGTAAAACGCGTGGAATATTTTCCCAGAAGCCGCCACCGGTAATATGCGCGATCGCATGAATTTCATTTTTAGCAATCAGTTCTAGGATGTTTTTTACGTAAATGCGGGTAGGTTCTAATAAATGATCAGCTAATGATTTACCTGCCAACTGTGTTGTTTCTGGATTTGTTTTGCTGACGTCCAAAATTTTACGGACTAAAGAATAGCCATTGGAGTGCGGACCACTTGATGCTAAAGCAATTAGTGCATCGCCCGCACGGACTTTGCTGCCATCAATAATTTCGGAGCGCTCAACGACACCGACACAAAACCCTGCGACATCGTAGTCTTCACCGTGGTACATACCCGGCATTTCTGCGGTTTCACCACCGACTAATGCGCAGCCTGATTGTTTACAACCTTCCGCAATCCCCGTGATGACACTCGCAGCGGTATCAACGTCAAGCTTACCTGTCGCATAGTAGTCAAGGAAAAACAGCGGCTCAGCACCTTGAACAATTAAGTCATTGACACACATTGCAACAAGGTCAATACCAATGGAATCATGGCGTTTTAAATCCATCGCTAGGCGTAATTTTGTGCCTACACCGTCAGTGCCAGAAACTAAGATAGGCTCGCGGTATTTTTGAGGCAAGGAACATAATGCACCGAACCCCCCAAGTCCTCCCATGACTTCTGGGCGGCGAGTTTCTTTCACCACACCTTTAATACGTTCAACCAAGGCGTTACCTGCATCAATATCGACACCGGCATCTTTATAGCTGAGAGAGGTTTTATCAGTCACTACGGCCCCCAAGGCAATTGCATTTTTGAGAAAAATAACATCGTTGACATTATTCTAACAGGCTAGGCAAACGTTTGCGATAGCTTTGTGAATGAAAATATTTATCTCTATACGATTAATGAATTGTTGATGTTCACCAATAAATAACAAAAGACGAAAAGTAGAAGATTAAAATTGAAATTTGTTGTGTCGCAAATATCAACTTAACTGGGATAGGGTATAATAATTTAAAAAAAGTCTTATTAATCGCTGTTGTTTTGACCAAAATCAAGCGTAATCTAGTGGCAATTGAAGCTAAAAGAGGTATAATCCGGCGATTTTTTTGTCCGCCGACGTCTTAAATAGTAGGAGAAACCCATGAAGATCGTTGAGGTAAAACACCCTCTCGTTAAACATAAACTCGGCCTGATGCGAGATCATGATATAAGCACTAAACGCTTTCGTGAACTGGCCTCGGAGGTTGGTAGCCTACTGACTTATGAAGCAACCGCTGACCTTGAAACTGAAAAAGTGACTATCGATGGTTGGTGTGGTCCTGTAGAAATAGAACAAATTAAAGGTAAGAAAATCACGGTAGTACCAATTTTGCGTGCAGGTATTGGTATGATGAATGGTGTACTAGAAAGTATTCCAAGTGCGCGTATCAGCGTAGTCGGTGTTTATCGTGATGAAGAAACACTGCAACCTGTTCCATACTTCCAAAAACTGGCTTCAAATATTGAAGAACGTATGGCGCTTGTCGTTGACCCAATGTTAGCGACGGGGGGCTCAATGATTGCGACTATCGACCTACTGAAAAATGCAGGTTGTACTTCCATCAAAATCTTAGTTCTTGTCGCGGCACCTGAAGGGTTAAAAGCTTTAGAAGCTGTTCACCCAGATGTCGAGTTATATACCGCTTCAGTTGATGAACGTCTCAATGAAGATGGTTATATTGTTCCGGGTCTTGGGGACGCGGGCGATAAAATATTTGGTACTAAATAATGATAAGCCGACTGAGAAGTCGGCTTTTTTTTGATTTATTTATTAGAATTCACTGCATCTCAAGTCATCATTCATTTGAAGATAAAAAAGCGCAAAGGGGATAAACTAAAATGACACGTCGCACCATCAGTGTTGAGGAAAGGCCACCATTACTCCAGACTATACCGTTAAGCTTTCAACACCTGTTCGCTATGTTTGGCGCAACCGTTGTCGTACCGATTCTATTTGGTGTCAATCCTGCCACTATCTTGTTATTTAATGGGATAGGTACTTTGTTATATCTGTTTATCTGTAAGGGACAGATTCCTGCGTATTTAGGGTCTAGCTTCGCTTTTATTTCTCCGGTATTGATATTATTACCATTAGGCTATGAACTCGCACTCGGTGGGTTCATTATTTGTGGTGTATTGTTTTGTGTTGTTGCGTTAATCGTCAAAGTTGCGGGGAGAGGGTGGATTAATGTGATGTTTCCACCTGCGGCGATGGGGGCGATTGTTGCAGTGATAGGTTTGGAACTCGCGCAAACGGCGGCAAGTATGGCTGGTCTATTACCCAAAGATGGGGCGGTCGTAGATAGCAATACATTAATTATCTCCTTGACGACATTATCGGTTACTATTTTGTGTGCTGTGGTTTTCCGTGGGTTTTTATCGATTATTCCAATCTTAATTGGCTTTTTAACGGGTTATGCGCTGTCTTATTTTATGGGGATTGTGGATTTCACGCCCGTCATAGAAGCACCGTGGTTTGCCATTCCAACATTCTATACCCCACGTTTTGAATGGTTTGCCATTTTAACCATTGTCCCAGCTGCATTAGTCGTCATTGCGGAGCACGTTGGCCACTTAGTCGTCACGGCAAACATTGTGGAACGTGATTTGATGAAATCCCCCGGTTTGCATCGTTCTATGTTTGCTAATGGCTTTTCAACGGTTATATCAGGCTTTTTTGGCTCAACGCCGAATACTACCTACGGTGAAAATATTGGTGTAATGGCAATTACTAAGGTCTATAGCACATGGGTAATTGGGGGAGCCGCTATTATTGCTATTCTCCTGTCTTGTATCGGTAAATTAGCGGTGGCTATCCAATTAGTGCCAGTACCAGTAATGGGGGGGGTATCACTGTTGTTATACGGGGTCATTGGGGCTTCAGGTATTCGTGTACTGATTGATTCGAAAGTGGATTATAACAAACCACAGAATCTGATTTTAACGTCGGTGATTTTAATCATCGGTGTCAGTGGCGCTGTGATCCATATCGGCCAAGCAGAACTTAAGGGTATGGCGCTTGCTACTATTGTTGGGATCTTTATGGCATTACTCTTTCGTTTCATTACCTTTGTGCGTCCGGAAAAGCAGTTTGTGAACGCGGAAGTGAAAGAACTAGATGTCGGTAAAAAATAGCCTAAATAGTGATATTGGTTGCCGTTCGGCCAAACGGGCGGCAATTGGTTTTGATCTTATTCATCTATCCTTGTTTTTTATGGTAAACTGCCAGTGAAAATTGATTTATACAGCCAGAGGCGCTTCTGAACACTCCATCACAGCTTTCACTACCACTGTATCTTCCAGATGATGAAACCTTTGCCAGTTTCTATGCAGGGGAAAATGATGCGTTGTTGTCCGCTATTTCGTCAGCAATCAACCAAGCACATGGTAGTTATATCTACTATTGGTCACGGGAAGGCGGCGGGAAAAGCCACTTATTGCACGCTGCATGTGCAGAGCTTTCAGAACAAGGGGTTGCGGTAGGTTATGTCCCATTAGACAAACGTGCCTATTTTGTCCCTGAAGTGTTGGAGGGGATGGAGCACTTATCATTGGTTTGTATTGACAACATCCAATGTATAGCTGGCGATGAAGAATGGGAAATGGCGATTTTCAATTTATACAATCGCATTCTCGAAATTGGCCGCACTTGTTTATTGATCACAGGCGACCGACCACCAAGGCAAATTGACCTTAAGCTTCCAGACTTAGCTTCTCGCCTCGATTGGGGGCAAATTTATAAGCTACACCCTCTTAGTGATGAAGACAAAATTAGAGCGCTCCAATTGCGTGCTCGCATGCGTGGTTTTGAATTACCTGAAGATGTTTGCCGTTTTGTACTAAAACGATTAGATAGAAAAATGGGCACATTGTTTGATATTTTAAACAAGCTTGATCACGCCTCGATTGTTGCACAACGCAAGCTGACCATTCCTTTCGTAAAAGATATTTTAAAACTTTAGCGATTCAATAAATTGGCAGCCAGTAAGCTGGCTACCACTAACATTATAAAATTTCCATGACTTGCTCAGGTGGCCGTCCTAAACGTGCTTTATCACCATTGACAACAATAGGGCGTTCAATGAGTTTTGGGTTTTCATGCATAGCTTTGATAAGCTGATCTTGGGTTAAGCTATCATCAGCGAGTTTTAACGTTTTATATAAATCTTCTTTAGTACGCATTAATTGGCGTGCATCTTTGAACCCTAGCATCTTAAGCAATTTCTTTATGTCTGCCACGCTTGGAGGGGTATTTAAGTATTCTACCACGGTCGGGGTGATTCCTTGTTCGGTTAAAAGGGTGAGCGTTTCACGGCTTTTCGAACAGCGTGGGTTATGGTAAATCGTAATCGTATCCGTCATTATTTAAACTCCTTACGGTTTTGCATTTTCATCACGTAATTGCAGTTTTATCAGTGCATCAATTCTTGCGTCGTACCGTTGCTGTTCATAACTGCCTAATCGACTTTGGCGACTGGCATCGCTGAGGTAATTAATTGCGGTGTTATAGTTTCCGCGTAATGCCATGCCTTCTGCGTAGGCAGCAAGTTCTTCAGTGCGGTTTCCTTGCTTGGCTGATGCTTCAGCAAGTAAATCCCACCCAATTGGATCATCTGGGTAGTCAAAAGTGTATTTATTCAACAAAGTTGTTGCTTCTTTATATTGGTGATTATTCACGAAAGCATTGGCTAGATTGACTATAAATACTGTATTTTTTGGGGCCTTTTTCAAAGCGTTCTGTAAGCGAGTGATAGCTTTAGCCGTTTGGTTTTGTTCAATATCAATATCCGTCATGCTATCGATAAACCAAGGATTATCAGGTTGTTTTGCAAGTAACTCGGTAAGGATCTTTCCTGCTTCTGCATATTTTTTATCTTGCGAGAGCAACAATGCTTTACCATATTGCGCGGCAATTTGTTCTTGTACGGAACCCTTTTCGTAGTTATCAATGATTTGGTCGAGTGCATGTTTTTGATCTTTACTGTACATCGCCAATATACGAACGCGAGCTAGCATAAAATCTAATGATGATGCCACTCTGACTTTGGGATATTGATTCGAACGGTTTCTTGCATCAGCTAAACGGCTGTCAGGCAGGGGGTGTGTTAGCAAAATTTCAGGGGGTTTTGACATATAACGGGTTTGATCTGACATAGTTTGCATAAAATCTGCCATGGCATGCGGGTCAAAACCTGAGCGCCTTAATGTTTGTAGCCCAATGCGGTCAGCTTCTTGTTCATTGGCTTGGGTAAAGCTTATCATGCCCTGCTGTACACCAGCCATTGTGCTGGTGAGCGCTGCGAAACCTGCTTGGGGGTTTGCCATGACTAACAATAAAGAACCAATTGTTCCTGCGATAGCAAGGGGGGTGGTACTTTTTTGGTCTTCCATCATGCGAGCCAAATGCCGTTGTGTAACGTGAGATATTTCGTGTGCCATAACTGAGGCGAGCTGGCTTTCATTTTGGCTATAACGGAATAAGGCTGAGTGCAGCACAACGTTACCACCAAAGTAGGCATAGGCGTTAATATTTGGATTATTAACTAAATAAAACTTAAACGGTGTTTTAACTGAATCTGCATTCTTCACTAGCCGCATACCAAGTTTGTTAATATATTGAGTTAACAGTGGATCGTAAATCAAGGGCGTACTGGCACGGATTTGCCGAGTAATGGCATCGCCCATAATAATTTCTTGGTTAATGCTGAGAGTGCCTCCCGCTGTGGTGCCAATATCGGGTAAGGTATCTTCAATTGCACTGTAAGCAGGCAAAACTGCACCGTTCATTAGTGCAGCGATCATGAAAGCTAATAATGGATATTTCAATTTTTTCTTCATGAAACGTGAGTATCCCATACAACATTTAAATTAGGGTAAGTGCCAATTTTGTGTCGAGTACATTAAAGTTAATCTGCAAATAACTCAAAAAGTTTAAAACACATGATAGCAAAAGCTATCGTTAAATCTGTTATTCGGTATAATTTTCGTTAATTTAGGAACTGTCCTTTGTATTAATTCCCCAGGAGCAATAAATGCTGGAATTGTTTTTACAGTGGTATCGCCGACGTTTTGCCGATCCACAAGCCATCGCGCTTTTCACATTACTGGTATCAGGTTTTGTGATCATCTTCTTTTTCAGCAGTATACTGGCTCCATTACTGGTGGCAATTGCCTTAGCCTATTTACTTGAATGGCCGACACAGATGCTACAGAAAGTAGGATTATCCCGTTCTGTTGCTGTTGGTATTATTTTGACCGTGTTTGCTGGAATAAGTGCCATGGTTATTTTAATTATTGCCCCAACCGCATGGCAGCAGGGTATTAATTTGATGGCCGATCTACCAAATATGGTTAATCGGTTTAATGAGTTTGCCAAACAACTACCAGAACAATATCCAGCGTTAGTTGATGTCGGTATTATCGATATGATGGCGGATAATTTACGCAGCCGCATGTCAGGGATCGCTGATTCGGTCGTCAAAGCTTCAGTTGCTTCACTAATTGGTATTTTTGCTTTGGCCGTCTATTTAGTTTTAGTTCCTTTAATGACCTTTTTTTTATTGAAAGATAAAGCCCGGATCAGCAATAGTTTTTTGAAATTATTGCCAAAAAATCGTTTGCTGGTTGGTAAGGTTTGGGTAGAAATGAATGAGCAAATCACCAACTATTTACGTGGCAAGGTGACTGAGATGGTGATTGTTGGTGTTGCAACGTATTTATGTTTTGCTTATTTCGATTTGCGTTATTCTGTACTGTTATCTGTATTGGTAGGCGTTGCGGTACTCATTCCCTATATTGGTGCAGTAGCTGCGACAATTCCTGTGGTGTTAGTCGCGTTATTCCAATACGGTATTGGTAGTGAGTTTTGGTATTTAATGTTGGTTTATTTAGTGATCCAAGGTTTAGACAGCAATGTGGTTGTTCCATTACTGTTTTCTGAAGCGGTTAATTTACATCCATTAGTTATTATTTTATCAGTTGTGGTATTTGGTGGCTTGTGGGGCTTCTGGGGCGTATTTTTTGCTATTCCACTGGCAACGCTAATAAAAGCTGTGATTCACGTTTGGCCAGAAGACAATGTAGAACCAATAAAATAATCTAAGAAGCGGTAAGAGAATAGTGCTGTATGCGATTATACAGCACTATAAAAGATAACGATTAAGCGTGTGTATTGATGTATTCAAGAACAATTTCGTGGTGGTTACTGGTTTTGAAATTGTCAAATACGTGTTCTATTTTCCCAGCAGGGTCAATAAGGAAGCTAATACGGTGAATGCCATCATAGGTTTTCCCCATAAATTGCTTCTCACCCCAAACTCCAAATTGCTCACATACTTGGTGGTCTTCATCTGATAATAAAGTGAAATTCAGCATCTCTTTTTCAGCAAAACGAGCCAGTTTCTCTGGTTTATCTGTGCTAATACCTAAAACTTCGACTCCTTTTGCTTTAAGCGTATCCATTTCATCACGTAAGCCGCACGCTTGAACAGTACAACCAGGAGTCATTGCCTTTGGATAAAAGTAAACTAACACGCGCTGACCCTGATAATCAGAAAGATTGATTTGCTCGCCATCTTGGTCAGGAAGGCTAAATTGAGGCGCCTTATCACCGGCTTTCAATGGGTTCATTAATATATCTCCGTTAGCTCTGCATATTGGGGTTGTTAACAATACTTATGTTGCCTTTAGCATTTAGCATTGTACACAGTTGTTGAAATTTATTTTTTATAATTATGCCATTATCGTCCAACGGGTCATGCGCAGTAATCTGAATTTCCAGTTGAGCGGGCATAGTATTATTGGCTGATTGAGTCTTAGAAACAAGCTCTGCGATATTACATTGCGAAGTTGTAAATAAATTTGTGAATTGTTCGACAATACGCGGTGCATCATCGACAACGACATTCACTGTGACTGTTGATGGGTAATAGGTCGTTTGAACGTTTTGGGTTCTTTTCATGACAATCAGTAAGTCTAGCTCAGCACCTTTAGGGGGTAAGGTTGCCTCCAAAAGAGTAATGGCATTCCAACTGCCAGAAAGCATCATAATAAATGTGAATTCCTTGCCAAACATCGCTAGGCGGCTATCTTCAATATTACAGTCACACTCACTGACGAGACGTGTAATGGTGTTTACGATGCCCGGACGATCTGTTCCCAGCGCAGTAATGACAAGAAATTGCTGTTCAGTCTTAGGCAAAGTCTATTCCTTCATATTTTGATGATGTCAGTTAAACGCTTGATTAGAATATAGCAGTAAAATTATCGTTATAAAAACTGGTGCTACATGTAGGTAAGGAAACCATAAAAAATGACATCTGCCAAGGGGGGGATTTCACTCTTTCGAGAAATATCAGCGAATTATTACTTCTATTTAAGTTATTGCTGCTAGCATTAACAAAATTCATTAAAATCTTGCTGTTGGGTGGTTTTCTTCTTGGAAATGAGAAAGTAACATGGAGGTTCAATTATTTAGGGGGTATCGTCATGGCTAATGGAAACGCAAATTATAAAGATTTTTTAACGGGAAGCATTGTTGCAGTTATTACACCAATGGATTCGGCAGGTCGATTAGACAAAGCCAGCCTGAAAAAATTGGTGGATTACCATGTTGAAAGTGGAACTTCAGCCATCGTTTCTGTTGGTACTACTGGCGAATCAGCGACTTTAAATCATAAAGAACATGTGGATGTGGTCAAGGCAACACTTGAGTTTGCCGATGGGCGCATTCCAATCATTGCTGGCGCAGGGGCAAATGCGACAACAGAGGCTATCTCTCTAACAAATGATTTTGAAAACAGTGGTGTAGTTGCTTGCCTGACAGTAACGCCTTATTATAATAGGCCTTCTCAGGAAGGTTTATATCAACATTTTAAAGCAATTTCAGAAAACACCAGCTTGCCACAAATTCTTTATAATGTACCATCACGCACAGGTTGTGACATGCTACCTGAAACCGTGGGGCGCTTAGCAAAATTGAAGAATATTGTCGCAATTAAAGAAGCGACAGGGAACTTAGCAAGGGTTCATCAAATCAAAGAGCTGGTTGATGATGATTTTGTGCTGTTAACGGGTGATGATGCTACGGCACTTGATTTCATGCAGTTGGGTGGAAAAGGCGTTATTTCAGTAACATCCAACGTTGCAGCTGCACAGATGGTAAAAATGTGTGACTTAGCGCTTGCAGGCAAATATACTGAGGCGCGTGAATTAAATAAAAAACTGATGGGACTTCATCTTCAGTTATTTGTTGAACCAAATCCAATTCCAGCGAAATGGGGCTGCCACCGCTTAGGTCTGATTACAGATGGTACATTACGGTTACCAATGACACCGTTAACCACATCAGGCCAGCAGAAAGTCGAGGAAGCCTTGAAGCTCGCTGGGTTACTGTAAAATTTAGGGAATTTTAATGGCAACATTATTGCAAAAATCGAAGGTTATGAAGGTTGCTGGCCTGTCACTCGTCGTGTTACTGGCAGCCTGCTCCAGCGATCAGCGCTATAAACGTCAGGTCAGTGGTGATGAGGAATACCTCAATGCTGCGCCATTGAAAGTGTTGAATGTGCCACAAGGGCTTACACTACCACAGCAAAATGGTGAGTATGATATACCTAAAGCCACATCAACCGGTGCGGTAGGGAAAGCGTTAGATATTCGTCCACCAATACTGACAATTTCGCAATTAGCGGGTTCACGTACGGAAAATAGCGCCCAAGCAAGTCGTTTGTTGCTAGAAAATACACCTGAAAATAGTGCTCTATGGTCACAAGTGACGATGATTTTAGAGCAAAGAAACATTCCAATTTCATCTAAAGATGATGGCTCTCACTCAATCGAAACAGACTGGGTGAAATGGGATCGTGCAGATGAAAACGTACCAATTGAAAGCCGCCATAAGGTAACTGTTGCGCCTGAAAATGGCATGATGGTGTTAACCGTGACGAACTTAGGCTTACGCCAAGGTGAAGAAACGATTACAGATGTTGTTGAAGTGCAGCGTTATAATAAATTAATGTTAAATGAGTTAACTGATAATTTGTACGCGCTACGTGATACTTCAAACAAAAATAGTATCCAAAATGCTTATGGCATCATTGATGTTCAAACAGGTAGTGATGATACGGGCTTGCCTTTAATTGTTGTACGCGCACCATTTGATGCGGTATGGGAGCGCTTACCTCATACCTTAGAAAGTGTTGGCATGAAAGTGGGTGATCGCACTCGTTCAAGCGGTTCTGTGATGGTGACATATAAAGGCCTAAGCAGTTCAGAATGGCAAGCGCTGGGAATTGATGACCCATCAGTACCAGAAGCTGATTATAAAGTGCAGGTTGGTGACTTGAATAACCGTAGTACACTGCAATTTATCACCACGAAAGGCGTACCATTAACACAAAAACAAAATGATGAAATGGTTGCAGCATTGAAAGCGGCATTTAGTAAAGTGCCAAGTAAGAAGTAGCTAAGTAACATTTTATTCATGCAAGTAAAAACCGTGACTTTAAACTAAGTCGCGGTTTTTTTATGAAAGATATGGGGGTTTTTACTTGGATTGGATTGTCTTGAGGAAAAGATATTGATGTTCATACACATAGTTTGCTCTCAATTTGCAAAGTCCCTTTAATTTAACTAGAACAATTTTTCTAACCTTTTAGTGTCAGAGTTGTATTTAATTTATATCATGCTCTTGTATTTTTATTCTGGGCTAATTATTAATTTGTACTTCATCAGTTTCAAATATTCTTTTCTAGCGCTCTTATTTTACCTTTCTTATTTTTCACCCTAAATATAGATGGACAAAAAATCAGTGTTTATAGTTAAGTAATCGTTTGCGTAGAGGTGAAAATTTTATTATCATAATTAGCATTGAAACATAAAATATTGTATATCAGTAGGTTAGGTTGTATATGGGTATTGATGACTAACTTACTGAAACAGAGCGAAAAATTAACAGCGAATAGTGTTTTTAAAGGTGTTTTCCTCTGTTAGTTTTCTTTCCTATACATGTAAAAAATAGTGCTAAATTACCATATCGTTTTTCTAAATAGTTTAATCACATCTCTGGAGTGTTTAAGATGCAAAAGAAAGCTGAGTTGTATCGTGGCAAGGCAAAAACTGTCTATACCACGGAGGACCCTGATCTATTGGTTCTGGAGTTCCGTAATGATACATCAGCACTCGATGGTGAGCGTATCGAGCAATTTGACCGTAAAGGTATGGTAAATAATAAGTTTAACCATTTCATTATGAGTAAACTGGAAGCTGCGGGTATTCCTACACAAATGGAAGCGCTACTCTCAGACACCGAAGCATTGGTTAAAAAATTAGACATGGTTCCCGTTGAATGCGTTATTCGTAACCGTGCTGCAGGCTCTTTGGTTAAACGTTTAGGTGTAGAAGAAGGGATGGTTTTAAATCCCCCGTTGTTTGATTTATTCTTAAAAGATGATGCAAAACATGACCCAATGGTGAACGAGTCTTATTGTGAGACATTTGGTTGGGTGAGCAAAGAGAACTTAGCGAAAATGCGTGAGTTAAGTTATAAAGCTAACGAAGTGTTAAGCAAAATCTTTGCTGATGCAGGTTTGATTTTAGTCGATTTTAAACTTGAATTTGGTTTATACAAAGGCCAAGTGGTATTAGGCGATGAATTTTCCCCTGATGGAAGCCGCTTATGGGACAAAGAAACATTAAATAAAATGGATAAAGACCGTTTTCGTCAAAGTCTTGGTGGGCTGATTGAGGCTTATGAAGAGGTTGCTCGCCGTATTGGCGTTCAACTCGATTAATTTTATTTCCTATCAATTTATATATCATCAGCCTGTAATGCAGGCTGTTTTTATAGAAACATGTTTAAGCTGATGTTATTTTTTGGATAAAATTTTTGGTCCAAGACGTTGGAGTAACTAAATTTTCCGTAAGCTGGAGTTGGTGGTTTAGAGAGATTAACGTAGGGGCGGGAAGGAGTGAATCCACTTGAAGTTCAGGGTGGCTCAAAATTGTCGCAGGTATACCATCTGCAATTAATTGCCCATTTGATAAATGTAAAACGCGTTGGAAATGGCGTGCTACAAAATCTAAATCATGACTAATACTAACCACTGTAACGCCTTTTTCTCGTTGCATTGTTAGCCACTGTTCAAATTTATGCATCCAATATCCATCAAAGTCACGGCTTGGCTCATCTAATAACAATAGCTGCGGTGAAACGACTTCCAAACAGGCAACTGCCACCATTCTTCGTTGTCCTGCATGTAAATCTAAAGGGTGTTTATCCGCAATATCGGCAAGGCCGCAAGCTTCAAGCGCTTGTAATGTGCGAATTTGCTTTTCTTTTTTACTGTATTTTTGGCGTTTCAAACCAAAAGCAACTTCATCACATACTCGACTATGAAAGATTTGTTTTTCAGCTTCTTGGAACAAAATACCAATATGGTTAGCACGCAGAGGTGTTGAAAGGGAATCAAGCGCTTGATTATTTAGCAGGATACTGCCACTTGTTGGTTGTAATAGGCCAGCAAGAAGACGCAATAACGTCGACTTTCCTGCGCCGTTGTCGCCCACTAGAGCGACCCATTCACCCTCAGAGATAGATAGCGATAACGATTTGATATTATCAATAGAAGAACTTGGCCAGCGGTAAGTGAGGCTATCGAGATGTAACATAAAGTTCCTTAATAGCATGCAGCAGTTGATGTTCACTCTGAGGGATATCTCCCACCCAATGACCTAGTTTCACTAATTCACCTACTGCACGCCAAGCATCAGGCATATTGATGGTTTCAATTGCAGGTAGAAAAACATCATTTAAACTGCCGGAGGCTATCATATTACCTGCTTCTTCAAAGGCTTTACCTGTACTCAGTAATAGAAATGACTGACAAAAATGAATTGCGGGTAATAAATTGCGTTCGAATAATATCAAACAGCACCCCGTTTGTTTCGTATAACGCTTAAGTTGAATTAAAATACGGTGTGTGGCACTCGGCGTTAAGCGGCTAAATGCTTCGTCTAATAGAAGTAATTTAGGTTGCATCGCTAGCGCACTGGCTAATACAACACGTTGCGCCTCACCCCCTGATAAAGTCGCAGGGTGACGAGAGCGCAACGGTTCACAGAAAGTTAATGAAATGGCATGTTCGACACGTTGGGTAATTTCTTCAGGCGCTAGTCCTAAATTTTCTGGGCCAAATGCTATCTCTTGTTCGACGGTAAATGCACAACCAGATAATTGTAAATGGGGTGATTGCTGAATTAATTGGCGGTGTGTCGATGCTTGAACTAATGAATTCTGTGCTAATGATTGATGTAAAACCTCGGCAATTCCTTCAATCTTCCCAGAGATTAAGCTATCATGCCAACCTGCAATGATTTGAGCTAACGTACTTTTCCCGCTGCCATTACCACCCAACACGCAAAACCACTGACCTGCGCGGAGGCTTAAATTAACAGGCCCAATGAGGGATTGTTCTGCACCCTGAGGAATAAAGCGCATTTGTTGTAAGTTTACCACCACAGCGCGATACCACCTTCAATCAAAATCAACAAAATTAGCCCATAACGTAACAATGTTTGCCACTGGCTATCGGCAGGAGGGTTAAGTGTTGTGCGTTTAGGACAGTAACGAAACCCGCGCATGTCTAATGCAGCGCCACGGATACTTAACTCACTCAATGTATTGCTTGCCAATGGAAATAGTAAGGCTGGTAAAGATATGATTCGTTGCCAAAATCGACCATCGAGGGGGACTCCTCTGGCGAGTTGGGCTTCGCGGATGGTATTAAGCTGTTGGCGCAATTGTTCAACTAGGAGTAATGGTCCTGCAAGCAAATAGGCAAAACTAGCGGGTAAACGGCTTGCAAATAATGCGCGAATAAAGCGTTCTGTTGGAACGTATTGCAACCAAATCTGCGAACCATTAATGACAGTTAGTAACTTAAACCACAATGCCATAGCAAATTCAGGGTGACTACTTTTTAATGCATCCCCTGTGAGCAACTGGGCGAACCATTCCCCATGAATTAGCCACAGACCCGCAGCCATCGGCAACATCAGCCATGCTATGATACGCCAGCGGTGACGTGCAGGCTGCCATAACAGTAAGGCAAAAAATGTACCACAACCTAGCAAAATTAATGGCCAGCCCAGAGGTAAAAATAGTGCGCTTGCGCTGAGCCAGAGCCACAAAGTGAGCGAGGTAAAAGGGTGCACTTAGTGTACCTTGGCCATATTGGGGTAAGTGCGCTGAACACGCTCAGGTAATTGGCGAACCAATAGCCAAGCAATTAGAGCAGATGTGATTTTATCAGCAATATTAGCACCTAAAACAGTGATTGCCACTGATTCAAGCAGATTATCTCTGACAGCATGGAAATAGGCCACAAAAAAATCAGCGCCGCTGCCAGTCGTTCCCGCAAATAAATAAGTTCGGATAGGCACTGCAATAATCATTAATGCAAACGTGATCACCACACCAGATAAAATCACGCGAGGTAACGTTCGAAAACCGCCAGCACGAGCCAAGAGGCCTGCACTGAGTCCTATCATCATCGCGACAGGTGCGAAAGCAGCGGCTATTGGGCCACTGAGTAGTCCCCATAATAAATTAGTTAATAAACCGCTAAATAGCGCAACCCAAGGGCCTGCAAGTAAAGCACAAATTATGGTTCCTATCGAATCGAGAAAAATAGGGAGTTTCAGCATTGAGCTTAATTGCCCAACAACCATATTAATTGCGATTGAAAACACGATTAAGGTTAATGTACGGCTCGAAATAATCGACGTTTTGTTCATGACAAAGTCATTCCTTACAAGGTGGAATAATTGTATTAACGGGAAGTAATGATCAGCTCTTCATAGCCTGATAGTGGGCACGGCTCTCTGGTAAAGGTGTTTTTTTCGAGTTCACCAAGAACCAATTCTAGAGTGGTTCTGACGGTACAGCCGACCATCATATGGCCACCTAGCATTTGGCCTCTTTCGTCAGAAACGGCTAAATGTAGGTGCGCGCCTTTTGCATCTAGCGTGCCAATGAAAGAGACAACCTCAAATTTACCGCGGGTGTGATGGGTATTCTCTTGGCCTGCAAAACGTAAGGCCACGTCAGTTAAACTACCAACGCTACCGGCGATGAAAGCTGCTTGTAGGTTATATTGCTCAACGTATCGTCGTAAGGTTAGCAAAACATCTTCCCCTGGGACTAAACGAATGGCAATAAAACGAGCGTTTGAATAAGAAGGTAAAGATTGGCTCATATTACTAATCCTAATTATTGCTGTCGCCATGAGAGTGGCATGAGCGTACAAATCATTAAAATGAAAAAATAATGCTAAGTTATAAATTATTTCTATTGATTGCTGGCGGATATTATACGCAATAATTATTGACTGTCTGGGCATAAAGGAGATAGAGGCAAACTTCAGTAAAACACGCTGCAAGTTGGTGTTTGTGGTGATGAAAATGAGAAAAAAGGGGGAGTTTAAAAATAAAGAATGATGAATATTCCGATAATTTAACTTAAAGGTTGTGATGGGGGAGGGTATCCCAGCTTTATCCTAGTTTTTTCATTATATGAATAGATAACTGAGGGTTATGCTGGGAATGGTTTTCATTATGGTGTGTAATAAAGAATACCGATTTTAATCACATCACGGCCTTGCGATTTTCGATGCTTATTGGTATCTCTGAGTGAATAAATACATCCACAATATTCTTGCTGGTAAAATTGCTCCCGCTTACTGATTTCAATCATACGCGCTGAGCCACCTTTTTTACGCCAGTTATAATCCCAATAATGCATGTTTTCATAAGGCTCAGCTGCTCTTCTTCCACATTCATTGATTTGCTGCATATCTTTCCAGCGGGAAATGCCTAATGAGCTGGATATCACAGAAAAACCATGTTCAGCGGCATACAGTGCAGTACGTGCAAAGCGCATATCAAAACACATAGTGCACCGAATACCCCGTTCGGGTTCATTTTCCATGCCTTTGGCACGTTCAAACCAATTATCGGTATCATAATCTGCATCTATGAATGGGATATTGTGTTTTTGGGCAAAACGAATGTTTTCTTCTTTACGGATCAAGTATTCGCGTTTTGGATGAATATTGGGATTGTAAAAGAAGATGGTATAGTCAATACCTGATGCTTGTAACGCTTCCATCACCTCGCCTGAACAAGGGGCACAGCACGAATGTAATAATAGTTTGTCAGCGCCTGCGGGTAAGGTGAGTTTTTCGCGAGTCATGTTCATTGTCAGTTCTTTTTGATAAATTACTTTGTTAGAGTATAAAAGATTAAAACATAAATAAAAGTAATAATTGATACCAATAAGTAACACAAGTGTATTTCATGCGTAAATATTTAGTGTGAAAACTGCCAATTTTATTCATTATAAAAATAATAGGTTAGCAAAAATACAAACAGTTGATGTTAATATTTGCTTCTTCCTTAATGTATCAATAACATGTTTTAACGTCCGCCATTTTAACCATTCAAAATAACTTTTATGCGTTTTACAGGGATAAATTTATGAGCCATGTTGACCCAACATTAATCATCCTACTGGTACTGGCAGGGTTAGGGATCATTAGTCATAATATGACGGTGACTCTCGCCATGTTATTTTTATTAGTCGTAAGAATAACACCGCTAAATAATTATTTTCCATGGGTTGAAAAGTATGGGTTAACAATCGGGATACTTATTCTAACGATTGGTGTTATGGCGCCGATAGCAAGTGGAAAAATAACAGCAAATGAAGTGCTTAGCTCATTTTTAAATTGGAAGTCTATTCTTGCTATCGTCATTGGGATCGTCGTTTCATGGCTAGGTGCTCGTGGTGTGACATTGATGTCCCAACAGCCATCTACTGTGGCGGGGTTACTCGTAGGTACCGTGATAGGCGTCGCGTTATTCCGCGGAGTGCCTGTTGGCCCGTTGATCGCAGCAGGAATATTGTCATTACTCATTGGTAAATCATAGCGTTACGATGACTGAGTTATTACCCGCCATTGTTGAACAACTGAGCTTTGTTGGTATGCGTCGCCTCATAGTGCTTTCTGGAGACGACAAATGGGTTGACCAACAACTGGTAAATATCCAAACCACCTTAACGGGTGACTGGATAACGGTTTCCTCTTCTCTGCCGAAGGGTATTTTACCTGAGAATGCCCATTTATTGTTAGGCCGTGAGTTTTTACATGGTATCTTTGATGCGCGAAAGGGCTTCCACAGTGAAGCGTTAGCGGTACAAACTGGAACGTTAAAGGCAGGCAGTTTACTGGTTTTATGCACTGTTTCCCAATCTGACTGGGCAACTCATCATGATATTGACAGTTTACGTTGGAATGAGCAGCACGGTATCGTCTCCACGCCTAATTTTGTTCATCACTTACAGCGAGTTTCCCAAACTTTTCCAGAAATATTGTTTTATCAACAAGGGCGTGAACCCTGTTTTTCTTTGTTAGATGATAAACCTATCTGGCAGGCCCCAACGGGGGAACCTACTGAGAAGCAAAGACAAATTATTTGCCAATTGCTAAGTGCCGAACATGGCGTTTGGGGGTTAATTGCACCTCGAGGCCGAGGAAAATCAACGATAGCAGGAATGTTAATCAAACAATGGCCAGGAGAATGTTGGTGCTGTGCGCCAGCAAAGGCAGCAACACAAGTGTTAGAGCAATATGCAGGGGAAGCGGTGCAGTTTTGGTCTCCAGATAATTTGCTGGCATACTGTCGTTCCAATCAAGAAATAACCGCGGATTGGCTGATTGTTGACGAGGCTTCCGCCATTCCTAATTACTTGTTGCGACAATTAGTCGAATATTTTCCACGTATACTGCTTACCACCACAGTCGATGGCTATGAAGGAACGGGGCGTGGTTTTATGCTGAAGTTTTGTGCAGGCTTACCTAATTTTACGCAGCTTCCTTTAAATGAGCCTTTACGCTATGCACAAAATGATCCGCTGGAAGCGTGGCTTAACCAAGTATTGCTGTTACAAGAGCCTAAAAATGTGCCTTTTAAATATGATAATGTTGAATACCTAACGCTAACGCAAGAGGCTCTAGCTAAAAATGGTGCTAAGTTAAGGGCTTTTTATGGTTTATTAATGAGTGCACATTATCGAACCACTCCATTAGATTTGCGCAGATTATTAGATGCCCGACAGCAACACTTTATGGCGGCTAAAGGAGGGGGGGCAGATGTTTACTTAGGTGCTTTATGGATGGTTGATGAGGGGGAACTCGACCAATCATTAAGTTGGCAGATATGGGCGGGCTTACGCCGACCAAGAGGAAATTTAGTCGTTCAGTCATTGGCGGCTCATAGCTATTTTCCTGTCGTGTCGCAATGGAAATCGCGTCGAGTGATGCGCATTGCCGTGGATGCAAATCACCGAAGGCAACAAATTGGATTTACGCTGTTGGAAAAACAACGGAAAATTGCCATGCAAGACGGGTTAGACTTTCTCTCTGTGAGCTTTGGATTAACCCCTGACTTACGTATTTTCTGGCAAAAAGCAGGTTTTCGAATGGTTCGAATAGGTGACCATAAAGAAGCAAGCAGTGGTTGCTTTACTGCGATGGCAATATTGCCAATATCGAATCGAGCGCAACAATTTTGTGTACAGGCGGAGCAGGCGCTAAAAAGGGATTTGTTTTGGCGCACTGATTTAGTAGATTTTGAGTTACCAACTAGCCATCAACAACATGTCACGGCGGATGATTGGCTAGAACTCGTCGGTTTCAGTGAGTTTAAGCGTCCAATTTCTGCGAGCAAAAGCGCAATTATGCGTTTATTAACAGAAACCTCAATGGAGGCACCATTACTCAGACGACATTTTCAATCTTTAGAGACAATTGCTCATATATGTGCTGATATGGGACTAACAGGGCAAAAACAGTGGCTACAATTAGCTAGAAAAGAAGTAGGTATACAAGTGAAAAAAAGCCAACCTGAGATCGTGGAAAGAATAAAACAAAAGGTTAGTTCTTTTTGTCTTTAGGCCATTCGTCTTCATCGTCCCATAAATGATTATTATCTTTATGGGGGGGAATATCCGGTTTATCATCGAGGTATTTTTTAGGATCGAGTTTCATCATCTCTTTTATTGAATTCCAAATAAGACCCACCAACAAAAGTAAAATAACCCACCAGTAGTCAGCTAACCATTGCATACACACCTTCCTTCCATCATTTTTATATTGTCTGTGTAAGTGCTTATAATAACAGAAACAATAATCACACTAATCAGAAAAAGCGACTTTTCATTAAGCCTATTAACCATTACAGTATATCATTGATATTACTATTGGTTACCATAGCTTTTATCAGGTTTTTTTAGCTGATTATTTTTTATTTGCTTCATTTATTTGCTTCATAAGGGAGGGGGGTAATTTTGAAAAAATTGTTCCTCATTATCATTGGGTGGTTAGCAGTTGTGTTGGCTTTCGCAGGTGTTGTATTGCCTGTTTTACCGACAACTCCATTTTTATTATTAGCAGCGTGGTGTTTCTCGCGTTCATCACCACGCTTCCATCATTGGTTGTTGTATCGTTCATGGTTTGGAGGGTATCTTCGCCATTGGCAGAAACATAAGGGGTTACCTAGAGGTGCAAAACCTAAAGCCATTGTATTGATATTACTAACTTTTTCATTGTCAATTTGGGTGGTTAATTATCTTTGGTTAAAAATAGGTTTATTGGCATTATTATGTTGGCTACTTATTTTTATGTATCGCCTTCCTGTTGTCGATGAACCCATACCTACAAGGGATAAATGAACCCATAGACATTGATGATGTTATCTATGGGCTGGCTCAGTACAAAGAAGTTTAATTCTATAACTTATCGTTTATTTAAGGTTTTTAATATAGCGTTCAAAAATATAATTAAGGTTAGTTAGTAACCATTGTTTGCCACAGATATCTTCTTGTTTTAATACTTGCTCAATTATTTTTGGTGTTAATAATTGTTCAGCTTCGTGGGAGAGTGGCCAATAGCTAATATGCCACGGTTCATCAGCCACTCCTGCATTTTTGTCTGTAAAAGGCCGATAAAAATCAAACGTTGCCATATTATCGGTTAACCACTGGTTTAACTCCGCAAGATAGCCACCTTGTTCATATTCCCACGGTTCTAACTGTAATGTTTGCCCTTGTGGGATACGTAAAGGGTCATAAACGTCAATTTCTGTTCCCCAGTGATGTCGGCTAGCACCGGGTAAGGCTGACCAATGTAGGATAGCTTCACAAAGTTCACCTTCAGAAAGTTGTGTGATATCTAAAGGTTGGCTATTTGCATCAAGAACGGGGCGTAATCCGGTAAATTTTTCATTCCAAATCAACTGCTGGCGTGAAAAGTCACGAAATGCACTTGCAGATTGCAATTTAAAACCGGCTTTTACGGCGGCTTGCTGCATTGCAAGGAATGCTTTGGTCGCGTTAAATTGTAAACGATGAGAGCCGCCTAGGGTGACAAGGTGATCAGTTGAGCGGCCTGTTAGCATATTAATGTCGATCACAGTATTAATAACTCCATAATCCGTTCATAAATGAGAGCGAGTTGTTGCAAATCATCGACACTTACGCATTCATCAACCTTATGAATGGTTGCATTGAGTGGTCCAAGCTCAATGACTTGAGTTCCCATTTGTGCAATAAAACGTCCATCTGATGTTCCACCACTGGTGGACAGTGTGGCTGTGCGACCCGTAAATTCGTGAATAGCTTGCAGTGTTGCACTGACTAATTGACTTTTTTCTGTTAAGAAAGGTTGGCCTGATAGTGACCAATTAAGTTTATATTCGAGTCCATGGCTATTTAACATTTTCGTGACCCTGTCACGAATTTGGCTATCTGTAAGTTCTGTGCTAAATCGAAAATTGAACTGAACAAATAATTCGCCGGGGATGACATTACTCGCCCCTGTTCCTGAGTGTATATTGGCGATTTGCATGGTAGTTGCAGGGAAAAACTCATTGCCGTTATCCCATATGGTTGTGGTCAATTCATGTAAAAAGGCGGTTGCACGGTGAACAGGGTTATCTGCTAAATGGGGGTAGGCCACATGACCTTGGGTACCCAAAATGGTTAAATCAGCCGTTATTGAGCCTCGACGGCCATTTTTAATCATATCTCCAAGGTGAGACTGACTAGAGGGCTCACCCACTAAGCAATAATCAACACGTTCATTGCGGGCTTGCAGCGCTTCAACCACTTTTACAGTGCCATCTAAAGCATCTGCTTCTTCATCTGAGGTAATTAAAAAGGCAAGACGGCCTTTATGGTTGGGGTGTTTTTCGACAAATCGCTCAGCAGCGACAATCATTGCTGCAACGGAGCCTTTCATATCCGCTGCTCCGCGACCATATAAGTGCTGGTTGATAATTGTTGGTGTAAATGGTGGAGTTTGCCAATTAGCGCTATTTCCTGCGGGAACAACATCAGTATGGCCAGCAAAAGCAAGCGTCACGCCCTCAGTACCACGGTGTGCCCAAAAATTTAATGTGTCACCAAATTGCATAGGTTCCACAGTAAATCCAATCTTATTTAAACGGTCGGTGAGCAGAGCTTGGCAGCCTTGATCATCAGGACTAATCGAAGGGCGTGCAATAAGTTCTTTAGCAAGTTGAATAACAGGACAGTCCATTTTAATTACCTGATTATTTGGTGAAACGTTGATACTCGTCTGCATTGAAACCAACTAAGTAGCGGTTATCAGCAGAAACCAGAACAGGGCGTTTTATCATCGCTGGTTCAGCGAGTAACACTTTCTTGGCACTTGCGGCATCAGTGACGGCACTCTTTTCTGCATCCGTTAATTTGCGCCATGTAGTGCCACGTTTATTGACTAAGGTTTCCCAGTCAATATTTTCTAGAAAAGTAGAAAGAAGCTCATCAGTGAGCCCATCAACACGATAATCATGAAATTGATAGTTAACCCCATTATCTTCTAAATAACGGCGTGCTTTCTTGATAGTGTCACAGTTTTTAATTCCGTACATAATATAAGGATAAGTAGGGGTGTTTGACATACAAATCTCCTCATTAAATAGTGTTAAGACTAACATAATGCGGGAAAATGCATTAAGGGTCTACCCCAAAATGACAAATAGATAATGGAGATAATATTTATATTTGTATAATATTAAAAATAAATCAAATCGTATTTAACTAATAATTATCATGTCATTATATTAAATTAATATTGTTTATTTTGAGTTTAGATATATTAAGCTTGCCTCAAGTCGGGAACGTACACGCAGTTTTTTGAGGATATTTCGAATGTGAACTTTTACGGTTTCTTCTGAAATAAATAGTAATTTTGAGATCTCCTTATTTTTTAAACCAATAGCCATTTCGTGAAGGATTTCACATTCTCGTCGAGTTAATGTTGATAATGGGTCATTAGACTGATGTCGTGTAATAAGGTGCTGATAAATTTTTTCACTAAATACATGTTGGCCAGTGGACGCTTTTTTAATGCTATAAAATAGCATATCAAGTTCACTGCTTTTCAATAGATAACCTTGAGCTCCTGCATCAATAGCATTATAGACATCTGTTTTAATTGCGGATGCGGATAAGACTAATAAATAACTGTTAGTGCAGCGTTTACGAAGTGAGCGCATGGTTTCAAATGTTTTGTTGCCATCAAGATTGGTATCGATCATGATGATGTCAGGCTGTAGCTGTGCTGCAAGGGGCAAAGCCTCGGTGCTATTGCAACATTCTGCTATTATAATAAAATTTTCATCTGTATTCATGAGTTGGCGTAGTCCAAAGCGTATTATCGGGTGCTCATCAATGATCATGACTTTGAAATTAGACATAGTAGGTTCCTTTGTTATGTCTTAAACGTAATAAACTATTTTGATAAATGAGATAAAATTTGATAAATGAGATAAAATAGCTAACTTAATTTTGATATGGAGATAGTATTTAATGGATATATTAAATAATTTAAAATTAGTATGAATTATGTTGTTTTATATTTTATCAGTATATTTTATCAGTATATTTAATTAGGTAAATCACAGTGATATGATAGAACTAAATATTTATCTCATATTTTGATAATACATTAAATTTCAAAAAATAATATCTAATATTCAAATGAATTAGATGGTTTTTTTAGGGTGATAAAGTTGAAATAATCACAAAATATTATTAAATGGATTTGAATATTTTAAATTTATATCTTTATTATATTAATAATATAAATCATATACATATTCTATGCGCTAATAAAGTGAGCGTTATGGGCTTGTTAGCCATGATCTTGACATAAAATAGTTGCAGCGGAACTTTGACTATAATATTTGGTGTTATAGAAAATTCACTGCAAAGCCCATTCCTCTCCTGTTGATAATTACACCGTAACCGAAAGATTTTTCTGGAAATTGCCAGCGTGATCATGATTTGCTAGTGAGATGTGTTTATACTGTTATCGCTCTTATCTTACCTATTTTGAAAGGACTTGACGATGGATGATAAATTAAAACAAAGTGCTCTTGATTTTCATGAGTTTCCACATCCTGGGAAAATTACTGTTACTCCGACTAAGCCGTTAACGACTCAGCGCGATCTTGCTCTAGCATACTCACCAGGTGTTGCTGTTCCGTGTCTTGAAATTGCTGACAACCCACTCAAAGCCTACCGTTATACTGCAAAAGGTAATTTGGTTGGCGTAGTGTCAAATGGTACAGCAGTTCTTGGTTTAGGCAATATTGGCGCATTGGCAGGTAAGCCTGTCATGGAAGGAAAGGGCGTACTCTTTAAAAAGTTTTCTGGTGTTGACGTTTTCGATATTGAAGTTGATGAAACCGACCCTGATAAGTTAGTGGATATTATTGCTTCTCTTGAGCCAACTTTTGGGGGAATTAACCTAGAAGATATCAAGGCACCAGAATGCTTTTATATTGAGCAAAAACTGCGTGAGCGCATGAAAATCCCTGTATTCCATGATGATCAACATGGGACCGCGATTATTTGTACTGCTGCTGTGATTAACGGCTTACGCATTGTGAAAAAAGAGATTGGCGATGTTCGTCTCGTTGTTTCTGGCGCGGGTGCTGCATCAATTGCATGTATGAATTTATTAGTTGCACTGGGTTTAAAACGTGAAAACATCACAGTTTGTGACTCTAAAGGGGTTATTTACAAAGGCCGTGATGAACGAATGGATGTCACGAAAGCCGCTTATGCTATTGAAGATAATGGTCAGCGTACATTAGCAGATGCTATTCCTAATGCAGACATTTTCTTAGGTTGTTCAGGCCCACGTCTTTTAACACCTGAAATGGTTAAAACAATGGCGAAAGATCCATTGATTCTAGCTTTAGCAAACCCTGAACCTGAAATTCTACCGCCTTTGGCAAAAGAGGTCCGTCCAGATGCAATTATTTGTACAGGGCGTTCAGACTACCCAAATCAGGTTAATAACGTTTTATGTTTTCCATTCATTTTCCGCGGTGCGTTGGATGTAGGCGCAACGACGATTAATGAAGAAATGAAACTGGCTTGTGTTTATGCAATTGCAGATTTGGCATTAGCAGAACAAAGTGAGGAAGTGGCTTCTGCGTATGGCAACCAAGATTTATTCTTTGGTCCTGAATATATTATTCCTAAGCCGTTTGACCCGCGCTTGATTGTTAAAATTGCCCCCGCAGTCGCTAAAGCGGCAATGGACTCAGGGGTGGCAACACGTCCAATTGAAGACTTTGACGTCTATATCGAAAAACTTAATCAGTTTGTTTATAAAACTAACTTATTCATGAAGCCGATTTTCTCCCAAGCAAAAACAGCGAAAAAACGTATTGTTTTAGCTGAAGGGGAAGAAGAGCGCGTATTACATGCGACTCAAGAACTGGTTTCTTTAGGGCTAGCTTTCCCAATTTTAGTTGGGCGCCCTAGTGTTATTGAAATGCGAATTCAAAAACTCGGCCTACATATTGAATTAGGTAAAGATTTTGAGGTCGTGAATAACGAAAATGATCCTCGTTATAAAGAATATTGGCAAGAATACTATCAAATTATGAAACGCCGTGGTGTTTCTCAAGAGATGGCTCGTCGTGCGGTCATTAATAATCCAACTTTAATCGGTGGGATCATGGTATTACGCGGCGAAGCTGACGGTATGATTTGTGGTACTGTGGGAAGTTATGGTGAACACTACGAAGTGGTTAAAGAGTTATTCGGTTTCCGTGAAGGTGTTCACACTGCGGGGGCAATGAACGCGCTATTACTACCAACGGGAAATACATTCATTGCAGATACTTATGTGAATGACGACCCATCACCGGAAGAATTAACTGAGATTACATTAATGGCTGCTGATACGGTACGCCGCTTTGGTATTGAACCCAAAGTCGCGCTGTTATCACGCTCTAGTTTCGGTTCCTCAGACTGCATTTCAGCACAAAAAATGCGTGATACGTTAACGATGATCAAAGCACGCGACCCACATCTTGAAATTGATGGTGAAATGCATGCGGATGCAGCATTAATTGAATCTATTCGTAAAGATGTGATGCCGGATAGCCCATTAAAAGGTTCTGCTAATTTATTAATTATGCCAAATATGGAAGCAGCACGTATTAGCTATAACTTATTACGTGTCACCAGCTCTGATGGTGTTACTGTTGGCCCTGTATTGATGGGCGTGGCAAAACCGGTACATATTTTAACGCCAATTGCATCTGTCCGTCGTATCGTGAATATGGTTGCTTTAGCGGTTGTTGAGGCTCAGACACATCCTCTCTAACGGTTAATGTTAGTTTGTTCCTTCCAAAGGCTTCTATTTATTTAATAGAGGCCTTTTTAGTTGAAAATGATTCTCATTATCTATATTTTGTAAGTTTAACTACACAAGATGGAAAGTATAATGATTTCAACTAGATTAACCTCAAAAATAACCATTTTAATCATTGGGTTATTTTTCCTTATGGGCTGTACACAAAAAATTGAACCAACTCACTTGAAGTTGGATAACCAACTAACAGCAAGCAATCAAATCATTGATTTAGCAACGGGTAAATCGTTAACACCGGAGCAATTAGTTCAACAGCTCTCACAATCGCCAAGGGTGATCGTAGGAGAGAAACACGACAATCACTATCACCATCAAATAGAGCAGTGGCTAGCTCAAGAACTGCCAAAAATAAGGCCGCAAGGTGCTGTTTTGCTTGAAATGC
The DNA here is from genome assembly GCF_050487165.1 of Providencia sp. Me31A. Taxonomy (NCBI): domain Bacteria; kingdom Pseudomonadati; phylum Pseudomonadota; class Gammaproteobacteria; order Enterobacterales; family Morganellaceae; genus Providencia; species Providencia sp. Me31A. The sequence continues at coordinate 67,331 of NZ_JBKQGZ010000012.1, read as the reverse complement.
TGACACCATCTCAACAAAAAAGTGTCAATAGAGTACAAGCACAAATGCAAAGCAGTCCCTATATTCGGGATGAAAAATTGCAATCAGCCTTAAATTGGAATAGTGGTTGGCCTTGGGACCAATATGGTAGTTTGGTGAAATATCTACTGATACAGCCATCACCGATTTTATCAGCAAATATTAATCGCGAAGACGTTTTGAGTGCTTATGAGAATCCGCCAACATTGACAGGGGAGTACTCAACACAACCGGTTGTTCAAGAATTGATCTATGAGACAATTAAACGTTCACATAATGGTGAATTAGATGACCAACAGGCACGAAAAATGGTGGTTATCCAACAATTAAGAGATAGGGTGATGGCTCAAAGTTTGTTAGATGCGCCAGCACCAGCACTGTTATTTGCGGGCGGCTATCATGCAACGCGTGCTATCGGCGTGCCTTTACATGTGCAAGACCTCGCACCTGAAGAGCTAATAAAGGTTTTAATTATTTCGGAAAAAGATGAGGAAATAGACCATCTCCATGCTGATTTTGTCTGGTATACGCCTAAATGATAGCTTAATAATGACAACTAAATGATTTTAAAAAAGTTAATTTTGTGAAGTAATCATAATTTTTATTAATAAATAATTTCCATTTTCATTTGTTATTGATTATCATTTGTATTTATGTGTCGATGCGTAAGATAAAAATGAGCATAACAACATTTGAAAATGAATATTTAAAACGAACTACCAAGAAGAGTTTGGGGTTCGTATTGGCAATTGCGCTTCACATTGCCGTGATTGGTGGGTATTTATGGGCAACCTACAATTCACGCTGGGAAGTGTTATTGCCACCTCCTTCTGTCGTGATGGAGCTATCTATCGAGGCACAAGCAGAGCAACTGACGGAAGTTAACATTGGGCAACGCCAAGAGTTGTCTGTTGCCAGTCAGGCACATGAAACGCCGTCAGAAGAAAATCTCATCCCACCATTAGCTATCAACGAGCAGTCTGAAATGCAAGTGGCCAAAGTGGTTAGCAAACAGCAACAGGTTAAAGTTAAAAAGCAAAAGCGTGAGAAACCAACTGTTGACAAGCCACAAGCTACGGATTCAAAGGCTCATGATGCGCCAGTAACCAGTGATGCCGCCGCAGCGTTACAAGCACAAAAAATCGCAGCAGAATTTAATAGCCAGTCGCAATTAATCGAAAACGCTCAAAGGCAGTGGGAAGCTCAAGTATTAGGGAAACTAAATAAGTACAAACGCTACCCAGAAGATGCGGGAAGGCGTGGGCGAATTGGTCAATCAATAGTGACATTTACGGTTGATCCTCAAGGACTATTACTGGATAGCGCATTAGTGAATTCGTCAGGAACGCGTTCCTTGGACAGAGAGGCTTTACAGGTTTTATCAAGAGCCGCACCTTTACCTGAGCCCCCCGCAGAGATTTTAATGAATGGGCGGATAACGGTCAGGATACCTATTGATTTTACTCTTAATGATAAATAGATTGGATGAATTATGCGTAATAAACTCATTGAGTTTTGTTTTATTACATTACTAGGTTTATATGCAGCAACCAGTGCTGCGGAGGAAAGGATGTCAGCACCAATAGCAAAAAAACGACCCTATACGATAACCACCCACGGTGATACCCGCATTGATAACTATTATTGGTTAAGAGATGATGAACGTCGTGCAACCGATGTAACCGATTATTTAACACAAGAAAATAACTATACTAAACAACAGCTTGAAAAAGGTGATGCGTTAAAAAAACAAATTTACGATGAGTTATTTTCGCGTATGAAGCAGGACGATGAGTCGGTTCCTTATGATTTCAATGGTTATACTTATCGTTCTAGGGTGGTTGCAGGTAAAAATTATCCAATCTATGAAAGACGCCCAATCAATAGCCAAAGTGATTGGGTTGTGCTTGTTGATGGTAACCAACGAGCTGAAGGGGCTGAGTATTATCGTATGGGGGCTTTAGCTGTTTCTCCTGATAATTATTTATTAGCTATTGCGGAAGATCGTCAAGGACGCAATGAATATGGGGTTTCTTTCCGTAAAATAGATGATAGGCAGTGGCAAGAAAATGTGTTGGTCAACACATCAGGTAATATTGTTTGGGCTAATGATAACCAGACACTATTTTATGTGAATAAAGACAAACAAACTTTATTGCCATATCAAGTGGTTAAGCATCAATACGGCACATCACAAGCTGCGGATAAACTGGTGTATGAGGAACAAGATGATACCTATTATGTTAGTTTAGGTAAGTCGACGTCAAAAGATTACATTTTGATAGGGATAACCAGTACGGAAACATCAGAATATCGTCTAATTGATGCAAATCATCCAGAAAAAGACGCAAAAATTCTGCAACCACGTCAAGCAGGTATTGAGTATTATCCTGACCATTTCAACGGTAAATTCTATATTCGTTCTAATCATCAGCACCCATTATTCGGTTTATATATTGCGGACAGTGCCTCTGCGCCGTGGGTAAATTTTATTGCGCCCCGCGATGGTGTCGATCTAGAAGGTTTTGCGCTGTTTAATAACTGGTTAGTAGTAGAAGAACGACAAAATGGTTTGGTCAATATTCGCCAAATTAGTTGGTTGACCCACAAAGAAAGCGCAGTCACTTTTGATGACCCAACGTATATGGCATGGATCAGTAATAACCCTGAGCCGGATACGGATAAACTACGCTATGGTTATTCATCAATGACCACGCCGTCTTCTGTGTATGAAATCAATATGCTGACCCAAGAAAAACAGCTTTTAAAACAAGAGGAAGTTAAAGATTTTAACAAGCAAAACTACCAGAGTGAGCGAATTTGGATCACGGCGCATGATGGCGTAAAAGTTCCTGTTTCATTGGTTTATCGTAAAGATTTATTTAAAGAGGGCAAAAATCCCCTTTTAGTCTATGGTTACGGTGCTTATGGTTATGGTATCGATCCTGCATTCAGTTCATCACGACTCTCTTTGCTTGACCGCGGTTTTGTCTATGCTATTGCCCATATTCGTGGTGGTGGTGATTTAGGTAAAAACTGGTATATACAGGGCAAAACAATCCATAAGATGAATACATTCACTGATTTCATTGATGCCACTAAAGCGTTGTTGACAGAAGGTTACGGTGAAAAAGGGCATGTGTATGCCATGGGGAGAAGTGCAGGGGGATTACTGATGGGAGCCGTTATCAATATGGCACCCGACTTATATGAAGGCGTTGTCGCATCAGTGCCATTTGTCGATGTTGTCACCACGATGTTAGACCCATCCATTCCACTGACGACTGGGGAGTATGATGAATGGGGTAACCCTGAAAATGAAGAGGATTATTGGCGCATTAAGGCTTATAGCCCTTATGACAATATTAAAGCTCAACGTTACCCGCATATGTTAGTGACTACAGGGCTACATGATTCCCAAGTTCAATATTGGGAGCCTGCTAAGTGGGTAGCTAAGTTAAGAGATATTAAACAAGGCGATTCATTATTGTTATTAGAAACTAATATGAATGCAGGACATGGGGGTAAATCAGGGCGTTTTAATGCGCTAGATGATATCGCACAGGAATATAGTTTTATTCTTATGCTTGAAAATAAAGCAAAATATTTTCCCTATATAAAATAATAATTATCCTATAACGTTTAGGTATTTTAAGGCCAGCAACAATATTATTTCCTCTGTTGCTGTGCCTTTTCATAGGCGTTATTTTGCCTATGTTTGCGATGTGAGCGTATGAAAGCTCGGTACGTTTACAGGAATGGTTTAATGAAAAATAAAATAATTATTATGGTAGCGGGTGTTATTACCACTAGCTACCATGGGATTGCTTTGTCTGAAAATACACAGCAGAAAAATAAGCAGCAAGAAGGTATGGTTAATTTTAGCCAATTGAAAGTCTCTGGTGCGCAAAAACAATCGCCCTTAGTTAAAGCTTTAGAAAAGCCAGGGGCATTCAGTGCGGTTGGTACGGAAAATAAATTACAGTCGATGGATAAAATTATCCGTACCATGCCCGGTACTTATACCCAAATGGATGGCAGCCAAGGTACCATTAATGTCAATATTCGTGGCCTAAGTGGTTTTGGGCGCGTGAATATGATGGTAGATGGTATCACGCAAAGTTATTATGGGATTTCCCCAAGTAAGTACACACACGGAATGCAGCCAAATAATGATTTTGGCTCATTAATAGACCCTAACTTCATTGTGGAAGTAGAAGTAGAAAAAGGTCAGCTAAATGGGAGCAATAGTGTAAATGCCTTGGCGGGGAGTGCTAATTTCCGCACTATCGGTATCGATGATGTCATTTTCAATAACAACGTATATGGCCTGCGAAGTAAAGCCAGTTGGGGGGATAATGGGCTTGGCTATAACGGGATGGTTGCTGTTGCGGGTAAAACTTTATTACAGGATGACGGTTATTTTGGCGGCTTAATTGCAGTCAGTGGTCACAATATCCCAGGTAGTTATAAAAATGGTGATGGTTTTGACAGTGATAAATTTGCGACAGATCCCTCATTCAAACAAAAGCCACAATCTCAATTAGCAAAGCTGAAATTTAAACCTAATGACAGCCATGAATTAGAATTCAGTGGGCGTTTTTTACAAAACAAACTGACGAGTAGAAAGATTAATAGTGAAGACTATTACCTTAAATATAAATACACCCCATTAAATGAATTAATTGATGTGGAAATCTTGGCTAGTCATGGAAATAACAAACAGAAATTCCAAGGTGATCCAGTTGGCGGGGCTTTTAGGGATGCCATATCTAAAAATAAATCAGATAGCATCAATTTATCTAATACTAGCCATTTTTCTTATGGGGATGTGGATTATAAATGGCAAGTCGGCTCGAAATTAATGAAAATCAAATACAGTAAGGAAGCTCAACCTGTTGAAGACCCAAATACTCAGGAAAGAAACCCATTTTCACCGAGTGGAACACAAGATATAGCCAGCGTATATACCCAATTTGAAGCGAAATATGATATCTATACTGCTACATTTGATCTTAACTACCTTAATTATAAAGTTAAAGGTTATAAGCCTGCGTGTGATGAAACCGAAAAATGTTTCCCCCAAGAAGCCAGTAATCTAAATATCAAAGATAGTGGGGTTAACCCAGGTATATTGCTATCTGCACAAATCATTCCTGAATTTCAACCCTTTGTTAGTTACGCTCACTCAATGCGTGCACCGAATTCACAAGAAGCGTTTTTCTCCTCAAATGGTGGTCAGACTATGAATCCATTTCTTAAGGGGGAAAAATCGAAAACTTGGCAAGTTGGTTTCAATAGTTTCAAGCCTGATTTAGTGGTGGATGGCGACCAATTCAACCTGAAAGCATTGTGGTTTCATACTCAGGTTAAAGATTACATCACGAGTAAGGCTTTTATACTTTGTCGTTCCAATACACAGGATGAATTTGATTGGTGTTTAATTAATAGTGATGTATGGGATAAAGAGTATCCACCTATGTTTCAGCGTGCAGAAATATATATGAATGATCATCGAGATGTTAATTTACGTGGGTATGAGTTGCAAGCTAACTACGATGCAGGGGGATTTTATTCTATGATTTCTTATACTAAAGAGTCAGGAAAACAACCTGTTTCGATTAATAGTACTTCTGCATTCAGTGCTGGGGATTTTACTCAGTTACCCGACTATTACCTAACCTTGGATTCAGGGGTACGCCTGTTTGATGAGAAATTGACTCTTGGCTCGACGATTACATGGACAGGGCCATCAAAGCGGATTAGTCCAATTATTGATGGTGACGACAAAGGTGATGCTATGACGGAAAAATATGAAAAGCAACCTATAATCATTGATTTATATACAGACTATGAAGTTAATAAAAACTTTAAATTGATGATGACAGTTAATAATGTTACGAATAAAAACTATACCGATGTGTTAAACCGTGCAAATTCAGGGGCGGTGATGGAAGTTCGAGGGCGCAATAACGAAACGGGGAGAGGACGTACTTATATGATCGGTGGGCAGGTGCGATTCTAATCAACGTATAAATTTAACACCACTTATCTCGTTATTTTTATCGAGATAAGTGGAAAAAGCAATCATTTCGACACGCTTTTTGTTTTAAACTTCTCAATATGGGAAACTCGACTCTCAACCCAGCCATCGTTAAGGCGAGTTTTCAGTGATTGGCCAACTTTCACTTGGCTAGTTTTTTTCAAAACTGAACCTGCAGTGGTCTCACTAATACTAAACCCTCTTGCTAAAGTGGCTAATGGGCTAACCGCTTCCATTTTTGAACAAGCAACAGCGAATCGCTGGCGATAGCTATTGACTAAGCTCGTGAGCATATTCTGTAAATGATATTGTGTTTGCTGCAATTGGCGTTGCTGTGTTTGCAATTGAGGACGCAAATCACTTTGTAGCAAACGGCGGTGGAGTTTTTCGAACTTAAATGTCGAATTTTGCAATTGCCGAGCCATAGATTGAGTAAGCTTTTGTTGTAACAAATTCAGCTGGTTATGTTGCCTTGCTAAGCGCAATTGAGGATGCTGTTGTTGTAAGCGGTGATGCAAGCGTGCGAATTTTTGTTGTTGGCCTGCAATATAATAATCCATTGCCATTTCAAGGTGTTGCTGCGCTGATTTTAGCTGGCGAAGCATTTCCAATTGATTACGACTAACCAACTCAGCAGCGGCAGATGGGGTAGGTGCCCTGACGTCTGCCACATAATCAGCGATGGTCACATCGGTTTCATGACCAACAGCACTGATTATCGGCAGTTGGCTGGCAAAAATCGCTCTAGCAACGATTTCTTCATTAAATGCCCATAAATCTTCAAGTGAACCACCGCCACGTCCGACGATTAATACATCACACTCATGGCGAAGGTTCGCTAATTCAATCATGCGTGCAATCTGTGCAGGTGCCATTTCGCCTTGAACAGCGGTTGGATAGATAACAATGGGTAGCGAAGGGTCACGACGCCGTAAGATATTTAAAATGTCATGCAGGGCCGCTCCCGTTGCAGAGGTAATAATTCCCACGCGTTTAGCAGGGCTTGGCAACGGTTTTTTATGAACAATATCAAATAGCCCTTGTGCGTTTAGCGTTTGTTTTAGCTGTTCAAAGCGTTGCTGCAACAAACCTTCACCAGCAGGTTGCATGCTTTCGATGATGAGTTGGTAGTCGCCTCGAGGTTCATACAAGGTCACCGTTGCTCTGACCAAAACTTGTTGGCCATTCTGAGGACGGAAAGTGACCCGTGTATTTTGTCCACGAAACATGGCCGCACGAACCTGAGCCCGATCATCTTTTAAGGTTAGATACCAATGACCTGAACTGGGCTGCGAAAAATTAGAAATTTCTGCGGTTAGCCAAATACGACCCATCTGACTATCGAGAAGTTCTCGAACGGTCTGGTTAAGCTTGCTAACAGAATAAATAGCACTATTTTGTGAAGTTGACATGTGAGCTAGATCAAATTTTAAAACAAGGACTTAATCGCTAGATACTAACCTAGCCATCGGAGTTATCAAGTTTTTTTTCAAAAAAAGGCTGGAAGCAATCGATTACGGTGTGTATAATGCCGCGGCAATATTTTATACCTTTCCATAACGCTGCCTGGTGGGATATTGCCTATGTTACGCATTAAAAAAGAAGCTCTAACTTTCGACGACGTATTACTCGTTCCTGCACACTCAACGGTATTACCAAATACCGCAGATTTATCAACTCAACTGACTGCAAACATCCGCCTGAACATTCCTATGCTTTCTGCAGCAATGGACACCGTCACTGAATCTGACCTTGCTATCGCATTGGCTCAAGAAGGTGGTATCGGTTTTATCCACAAAAACATGACTATTGAGCGCCAAGCTGAAGAAGTCCGTCGCGTGAAAAAACATGAAAGCGGTGTGGTTACCGATCCTGTCACTGTGACGCCAGATACCACCATTCGTGAAGTGCAAGACATGGCTGAGCGTAATGGGTTCGCGGGTTATCCGGTTGTTGCTAAAGACAATTCGCTGGTAGGGATTATCACAGGTCGTGACGTGCGTTTCGTCACAGATTTAGACCAACCTGTTACTGCGGTAATGACACCAAAAGAGCGTTTAGTGACGGTGAAAGAAGGTGAAGCACGCGAAATAGTATTACAAAAAATGCACGAAAAACGCGTAGAAAAAGCCTTAGTCATTGACGATAACTTCCACCTGTTAGGGATGATCACGGTTAAAGACTTCCAAAAAGCGGAACGTAAACCAAACGCTTGTAAAGATGAGCAAGGCCGCTTGCGTGTTGGTGCCGCTGTAGGTGCTGGCGCAGGTAATGAAGAGCGTGTTGATGCGCTGGTTGCAGCGGGTGTTGATATTCTACTTATCGATTCATCGCATGGCCATTCAGAAGGTGTACTACAACGTATTCGTGAAACTCGCCAAAAATACCCTGATTTACAAATCATTGGTGGTAACGTCGCAACAGCAGAAGGCGCGAAAGCACTAGCTGATGCAGGTGTTAGCGCGGTTAAAGTAGGGATTGGTCCCGGCTCAATTTGTACAACTCGTATCGTAACGGGTGTGGGGGTACCTCAAATTACAGCTATCGCAGAAGCGGCAGAAGCCCTTGAAGGGAGAGGTATTCCGGTTATCGCTGACGGTGGTATTCGTTTCTCTGGTGATATCTCTAAAGCTATCGCAGCGGGTGCCGCTTGTGTCATGGTCGGTTCGATGTTCGCAGGTACAGAAGAGTCTCCGGGGGAAACGATTCTTTTCCAAGGCCGTACTTATAAAGCATACCGTGGCATGGGCTCATTAGGGGCGATGTCCAAAGGTTCTTCAGACCGCTATTTCCAATCTGATAATGCGGCGGATAAATTGGTTCCAGAAGGGATTGAAGGGCGAGTTGCTTACAAAGGCCGCCTGAAAGAAATCATTCATCAGCAAATGGGTGGCTTACGTTCCTGTATGGGTCTGACAGGCTGTGGTACTATTGACGCCCTGAGAACAAAAGCGGAATTTGTCCGTATCAGTGGTGCGGGTATCCAAGAAAGCCACGTTCATGATGTGACCATCACGAAAGAATCGCCAAACTACCGTTTGGGGCAATAAATTATAACATTTCCGGGTGGTGCTACTAAGTTAAACGCGTCACCCATTTTATTTTTGACTTGAATTTTTGGAATTCTCCTCAAATGACAACAAATATCCATAAACATCGCATTCTTATCCTTGACTTCGGTTCGCAATATACACAGCTGATTGCCCGCCGTATCCGTGAAATTGGCGTCTATTGTGAACTCTGGGCGTGGGACGTTACAGAAGAGCAAATTCGAGAATTTAATCCAAACGGTATTATTCTTTCAGGTGGTCCTGAAAGTACGACAGAAACAGATAGCCCACGAGCACCTGACTATGTATTTAATGCAGGTGTGCCTGTATTAGGTATTTGCTACGGCATGCAAACTATGTCCATGCAATTAGGTGGGGCGGTTGAGGTTTCTGGTGAACGTGAATTTGGTTATGCGAATGTTGAAATAACGGAGCAATGTGAACTGTTCCGTGACATTAAAGACTCACTGAACGATGCAGGTAAACCTGTACTGGACGTATGGATGAGTCATGGTGATAAAGTGACGGCAATTCCAGCGGGCTTTAAAACCATCGCCAGCACGCCAAGCTGCCCATATGCCATCATGGCAAACGAAGAGAAAAAATTCTACGGTGTGCAATTTCATCCAGAAGTGACGCACACTCACCAAGGCTTGAATATTTTAGCGCGTTTCGTCAAAGATATTTGCCAGTGTGAAGCGTTGTGGACTCCAGCGGCGATCATCGAAGATACGGTTGCTCGCTTAAAAGAGCAAATTGGTGATGACCATGTGTTACTTGCATTATCGGGTGGTGTTGACTCTTCAGTTACTGCACTACTATTAAACCGTGCGATTGGCAAACGTTTAACCTGCGTCTTTGTTGATAACGGTTTACTGCGTTTAAATGAAGCGGATCAAGTGATGGAAATGTTTGCTGGTAAATTTGACCTGAACATTATCCATGCAAAAGCAGAAGATCGCTTCTTAAATGCATTAGCTGGGATCAGCGACCCAGAAGCTAAGCGTAAGAAAATTGGTCATGTATTTATCGAAGTATTTGATGAAGAGTCCTCTAAGCTGCCTAATATCAAATGGTTGGCTCAAGGGACTATTTATCCAGATGTTATTGAGTCAGCGGCATCAGCAACGGGTAAAGCGCATGTTATTAAATCTCACCATAATGTAGGTGGCCTGCCGGATGACATGAAACTTGGCTTAGTTGAGCCATTAAAAGAATTGTTTAAAGATGAAGTGCGTAAAATTGGTCTTGAATTAGGTCTCCCGTATGACATGCTGTATCGTCATCCATTCCCAGGCCCTGGTTTAGGGGTTCGCGTATTAGGTGAAGTGAAGAAAGAGTACTGTGATTTATTACGTCGCGCGGATGCTATCTTTATTGAAGAATTACATAAAGCTGATTTATATCATAAAGTTAGTCAAGCATTCACGGTGTTCTTACCTGTTCGCTCTGTCGGCGTTATGGGCGATGGTCGTAAATACGATTGGGTTGTTTCGCTGCGTGCCGTTGAGACCATCGACTTTATGACGGCTCATTGGGCTCATTTACCGTATGACTTCTTAGGCCGTGTTTCCAACCGCATTATCAATGAGGTCGATGGGATTTCGAGGGTAGTTTATGATATTAGCGGTAAACCACCTGCGACAATTGAGTGGGAATAATCCCCCAATAAGAACTCGCTGGCACTGACTGGCAAAATAACTATCTAAGCCCATGTAAAAGTGGGCTTTTTTGTTTTTGTGGCTTGCCGTATCTGGCACTGATTAGCAGCGTCAAGCACAAGTTGAATGGGGTATTAAAGTTGGTATTATCGCAAGCAGATGCCATGAACACTGACTGATACCATGCGATAGTTTTTGATCCCCACATGGTATTAAAAATAACTAATTGTTTGTTTTTAAAGGAATTGAATCATGGTTTCCTACGGTTGTTTTGCATGGTATCGAAACGTTAAAAAGGATGAAAATGAATGCTGACTGATACCAAACTGAGAAATTTAAAACCGAAAGAAAAGCTCTATAAAGTGAACGACAGAGATGGGCTGTATGTCGCTGTAACGCCTGCTGGCTCTGTCTCTTTTCGTTATAACTACGCCATCAACGGCAGACAGGAAACGGTGACTTTTGGTCGTTATGGTATTGGCGGGATCACTTTAGCTGAAGCCAGAGAGCGGCTAGGGGAAGCCAAAAGAATGGTGGCAGATGGTAAGTCCCCGGCTAAAGAAAAAGCCAGAGATAAAGCGAGAATTAAAGGTGCTGAAACATTTGGTGCATGGGCTGAAAAATGGCTTCGTGGATATCAGATGGCTGATTCTACACGGGATATGCGGCGATCAGTTTATACCAGGGAACTCAAGGGTAAATTTGGCAACCAAAAGTTAAATGAAATCACACACGAAGACTTACGGGCGATCACTGACACTATTGTTGAACGTGGTGCACCAGCGACTGCGGTTCATGCACGAGAAATCGTACTTCAGGTTTATCGCTGGGCGATTGAACGGGGCCAGAAGGTAGAAAACCCAGCAGATTTAGTTAGGCCTGCAAGTATTGCAAAATTTGAACCCAGAGATCGCTCGTTAACGCCAGGTGAAATTGGTTTGATGTATCGCTATCTTGAGAAGGTTGGGACAACGCCCTCAATTCGGGTAGCTGTAAAACTGCTACTGTTAACAATGGTACGTAAAAGTGAGTTAACGAACGCCACCTGGAGTGAAATTAATTTCAGTGAAGCAATTTGGACAATCCCAAAAGAGCGAATGAAACGTCGCAATCCGCATTTGGTTTTTTTATCGCGTCAGGTCATGGACATTTTAGTTGCCTTAAAAACTTTTGCAGGTGGTTCTGATTTTATTCTACCATCGCGCTATGATTCAGATGCGCCAATGAGTAGTGCAACAATGAATCGGGTACTGGATCTCACCTATAAAGCTGCACAAAAAGATGGGCACGACCTTACTAAATTTGGGCCTCACGATTTACGCAGAACAGCGAGTACATTGTTGCATGAAGCTGGCTATAACACAGATTGGATAGAGAAATGCTTGGCGCATGAACAGAAAGGGGTTAGGGCAGTGTACAATAAAGCAGAGTACCGCGAGCAGCGCACCGCTATGTTGCAGGATTGGGCTGATATGATAGATGAGTGGAGCTCAGATAGTTCAAATCGGTATATTAATTAATCAATTTTTCAGTAAGGGATTTATATGAGTAGCCGTGGTATTTTTTCTTTATTATCTTCAAATCAAGCATATCAAAATGCAGAAAAAGAATGGCATATAGAATTGGATTTTTACTATAAATATTGGTATGACTTAGTGGCAAGACCAACAGATATGCTTGAACATGTAGATACTAAACGCTCTATAGTTAGTTTTCTTAAAAATTTAAAAAATGAAATTGAAGAGAAACTAGAAAAGAGATTTGTTTACTTTATATGTTCTAGAGAAAGGGTGAGGTTTAATATAAAAAAGAAACCATCATATAATCCATTTACGGGAAATAAAAAAATTCATATTTTAATTGGCGAGAAAGAATATAAAAAAACCATAAGGTGTAAGTTTTTTGATGAAGAAACAAAAAAACATTATAATCCTGAGATTTATTTAAGAGATAAGTATATAACAATTAAGTTTTTAAATGGTAATTCATGTACCATGACAATCCATGACTTTTTAGAAGCGACAAATATTAATCTTGGTATTGATAGTAAAGTCGAATACGTAGGTTTTACTAAAAATCCAGATACAAGGCCTACTAATGGAGCTCATACTGGATTGAACGATGTTATCTATAATGTTATAGATGAAAAAAAAGATTCATTTATATATTTTAATGTTTTTAAAGTTTACTCAAAGGCAGATAATTCAATACATAATTTAAACTTTGTTTTTGCTAACTCCATGATAGATGAAGTGAATGTTGATATGGAAGGAAGTATACTAGAAAAATGTTTCATTCTTTATTTTAATTCGGATAATCAATTTAGGAATAAGAATAAAGAATATGATGAGCTTAGAAGTAGTTTAGTTAAATTAGCCAAGGAGAATAAAATAAACTCTATTAACATACACTATGCTCTTTCTGACAATAATGAATATGAAGTTTTTTCTTCATCTAAAGTAAAAACTAATCATGAACATTTTTTCACAATAAAAAATGAAATTGATGGATTGAGCATTGAAAAGAGATAAGGATACAGTGGTAATATATGACTTCACATTACCACTTAACTTTATAATTATTAAAAATAATTCTCATATGGTTATAGCTGAGAAATACTATTACCATTGGTAATGGTTAAATTCTATTTTCATACATTTTTTTTGCTTCTATAGCTACATCTAATCTTCGATGTATTAACGAGACCATTGATAGTATATCTAATGCATCAATTTCATTAATTTTCCAAGTTATTTTTGGGGCGTGAGCTGTTGTATTTCGAAAAGTACCAAATAAGCCTACAAGTAAATTAATAAAACCTTTTTGCTCACTTTTTTCACTATCAGTTTGAAGTGAATTTAAAGCTAAATAAGGTATCCCCTTGAATGAAAAAGCTTCTTGTACTAAAGTTGCTCCATCAGAAGTTAATCCTGTTTTTAAACGGATTTTATCAGCAACACTTTTAGTAGCCTCAAATACAGTGTGAAAATAGTTATCTACTAGCAATTCTTCTCGGCAGTATATAAATATATCGGGATGAGCATTTCTAGATTTTAGATGCTCGTGTAATTTGCTTGCTCGTATAGCAGCTTCAGATATAGTGTTGGCTTTAGATACTTTGGCAATTTTTCCATTTTCGTTTAGTGTATAACCAGCGAAGCTAAGTGCTTGATTTAGTTTGTAACGTGTATCATTGAACCACTCAATATTATTGAGGTGCTTTGCAGGAGCCATAGCTAATTGTATGAAATTAAGCACATTGTTAGCACAACCATCTTCTTCTTGTTTATTCGCAATAGCTGAATTTAAGCGTTTCCACTTGGTATTTATAGGGTCTATATCTTTAATTTTTGATTCGTATAAAGCTTTACCAATTTCAGTACCAGTAAAACCAGTTGAAGTATCACCTAATATTTTACTAATGGCTTCAATAACACCAAAATCTAATTTTTCAATCTTAGCCATGATGCCTCTATTTATAAATGAATTAAACTTTATCTGATAATGTATTGTTAATTTTTAGGAGTATTTAATTGAAATACAGTACAAACTGATTTTATGGCCTTAGAAACAGCTTGGTGTGATAATTTTTTACCTGTCAGTGAACTGATTATTTCAGTTATCTCTCGTTGATTAAAACCTTTTTTGCTTAAAACTAACATGCGCTTTTTATTATCTGATAAACGTGAATTGACCATTTTCCTGGTAATATTGCGTATCTTATCTATATCATCAGGCCCTAAAGAAACTCCTACATTTGTCATATTATTAACTATATTAACTAGTTTTTCATATGTTTTTTCATCTACAACTATTGGGTTAGAAAACGTATTTTTAATATAATCAAAGCAAGCGTGTGCTTGGGTATCACTAATTGTTTTATCTTGAAGATAATAATAAAAGTACTCATCAATGAGGTCATCACCAGACATAGCATTTAAACGCTCAGGGTTAGCTATTTGGCGACATAATCTTAAAACTTCCAATTCAAATTGTTTAGAGGAGCGAATTGCTTGTTTATAGGCTGGGTTCCAAGAGCCATCTTTCAATTGTGGTTTATGGTGAGCACAATATTTATGGCTAAGATCAGGCCCTTTCTTTAGCCCATATTTCTCTTCAGCATCTTCAATAAAACCATCATTATCCCAATTTGTAATAAATGAAGAAAACTCAGTTGGGTTGCCACAAAGACGGCATAATCCTTTGCCTCTTTCCGTATTAAAATAGATATCAGGTGCGAGCCTTGATCTTTTTGGGCGTTTTGCTTTGCAGTGGGAAAATAAGCTTTTTAATGTTTCTTGAGTAGCTATAAATAATTTATCTGGCTCTGTATACGTAGAATGTTCAACAAAAGGCCTAAGATAATCACCAATACAATCAGAGCAGTAACGAAAACCTCTCATTTTGATTAAATCGCTGTAAGTTAGCTTAGCTGGCGCTATTGGACTATATCGTAGATAGTTGGCTGGAAGCCTACTCAAATATTCAGATACAGCTGGGTCAACTAATTCCTTGATTAATCTGGTTATATTATGGCTTTTGGAAACTTGAGAATATGAATGCCATTGTTCCCTAAACATCGTAATGGCAGCCGCTACGGATTTATCACAGCCAGCCCATATTGGAATGTAGAACTTACCTAATCGTTTTTGGATATCAAATTCCAGTTCCATTTAATAAATTCAACTTTTTTGTCCAATAGATATGATTAATGTACTAGCAAAGCCTGACATTATCTAGCAAATAATGTTTAGGAGGAGTAAGTAATGAGCATATCAGTGAAAAATAAAACGCTGATCAACCGTAAGACATTGTTGAAAATGATCCCATTATCAGACCGAACCATCTACAACCTGGAACAACGAGGGGAGTTTCCTCGTCGTATTGTGCTGACAAGCCGGAGCGTTGCCTGGGATTTGGCTGAAGTTGAAAACTGGATAGAAGAAAGACGCAGATCATTGTTAAAAGCGGCTAGGCCAGGAGATTTATGCAGGGAGTTATCATGGCGATTGAAATAATGTCTGCATTTACAAACGAACCACCTTCATTTGACTATGTTTTACCTAATATGGTCGCTGGGACTGTAGGGGCAATAGTTGCTCCAGGAGGTGTAGGAAAATCTATGCTGGCTTTGCAATTAGCTGTTCAGATCGCGGGTGGGCCTGATTTATTAGGAATGGGGGAGCTAATGACAGGTCATGTTGCGTATTTACCTGCTGAAGATCCAAGGATAGCGATATATCACAGACTATATGCTTTAGGTGCAAGTCTTACTTATAAGCAACAGCAATCCGTGGCAAATGCACTCATGATTGAACCTTTAATTGGCAAATCCCCAAATGTTATGTCTTCTGAATGGTTTGATGATTTACGTAATATTGCAAAAAATAGGCGTTTATTAATTTTGGATACTTTAAGGCGCTTTCATATTGAGGAAGAAAATGCCAGTGGTCCAATGGCGCAAGTAATTGCAAAAATGGAAGCGATATCAACCGAGACAAATTGCTCAATCATCTTCCTGCACCATTCAAGCAAAGGAGCTGCCATGATGCGTACAGGAGACCAGCAACAAGCCAGCCGAGGTTCCTCTGTATTAGTCGATAATATCCGTTGGCAATCATATCTATCAGCTATGACGCCTGAAGAGGCGACTGAGTGGGGCATAGAGCTTAGCCAAAGAAACTATTTTGTTCGCTTTGGTATCAGTAAAGCAAATTATGGTGAACCTTTTACTGAACGCTGGTTTCAACGTCATGAGGGCGGTGTGCTATTGCCAGTTACTCTGACAAAAAAGAAACGCCAGAACGTAACCAGAAACAAAGCCGTGGTGATGAGTGATGACGATAACTGGTAATGTGGTTGTTCCAACAAGCACGGTTTTACAGGCGAGAGTGGTTATTTATCAGCCGAGTAAAAAGCCTTTAGAGCGTAAAGGTCAGTGGATTGAGACTTCGTTTGGCAAGTGCAGAGTGACAGGAAGACTCGGTCAACGTCACGCTGACATTGTTGAAAGTATGCTTTTTGTGGCAGAACGTAGGCGAGACATAAACGATGGCGGTATAGAGTTATTGGTCGATCCAGCAAAACTTAGAAAAATGCTATCAGACCATCAATATAGCGGGGGAAGATTAAATAAATTACTTCTTGAGCTTAAGGCTGCAACAATCGAAATTGTGACGCCTGAGTTGGAGCAAATAGGAGAAAGTATTATTGGTGGTTTAATTGACCATGTTATTTCATCACCAATGACTAGATACAACCCGCTTACAAGAGGAACTCGTAGATTATGGAAAGTTAGATTAGGCATCGCACTGGTTATGTTACTGGAGCGTGATTTGTCTTTATATTATCGACCTGAATTAATTGCACGACTGAAACATGGCATTAGCCAAGCGGTGGCTCGTCATGTGCTGACACATAAAAATAATCCCCCTGGAGGTTGGTATCTTGACACGCTGCTAGTTGCAGTTAGTGGTAATGATGTGAATGCGAAAACAATGAGTAATTATCGAAGCAGAATTAAAGATGATATTGAGAGATTACGTGAGATAGGTGTTGATATTAGCTCGGTAAATCGAGTTAAACGCCTCACAGGGGCCCAGTTTAAACTCACGGAGGCCTGAGTATAACTTGTAAAGGCCCGAGTTGAACTCACAAAGGCCCGATAATTTTGGGTTTTGGCAGGATCTTTAGAATTATTCAGGATATACAAAAGGTGTATTGCCCGCTTTATGCGGACATAACACCTAAGTTCAATCGGCATACGCCGATGGTTTGAACGCCAAGAAAGGAACAAAGTTTTGTCTGTGAAATAAAGCTTCTTTCCTGGCGTTTGGTTCGCCCAAAGGGCGAATCAATAAAATGATGTTTTAACACTACCAGAACACAACTCAAACGCTATTGAAACGCTATTTGAGCACTATAACGACACTATTTAATCGCTGTTTTATCACTAAATTATTAAATGATAGTAAGAATGTGGCGATATAAAGCAGTTAATTTAGGTATAGCGAAAAAATAGCGATTTATTGTATGAGTATGAAGTGAAGTAATGAACTCTGAAGTTAGGGCAGGATAGGTGAAGTAGGACTACCAACAAGTTGTTAGTCGCTCTTCACTCGATTTTATTCGCACATCGGTGCTCAACAATAAATCCTGCTCTACGAGGTTATAAGCTATCGCTATTAATGAGGTGATGATGAATAAAGAATTAAACGAAACACGGAAGAATAGCACGCCTATAAAAGTTTATTGTTTGCGAAGTGAAAAAGAGAATATTGAATCTCAAGCTAGAAAAGCAGGTATGAGTGTTGCTAAATATTTACGGGAAGTAGGTCAAGGCTATCGAATAACAGGAATAGTTGATTATGAATGTGTTAGAGAGCTAGCAAAAATAAATGGTGATTTAGGTCGGTTAGGAGGGCTATTAAAATTATGGCTAACAAATAATATCAAAACAAAAAACATTAGCAGTGTAACCATAAGAGCAGTATTAAACAAAATAGAATCTAATCAAAATGAAATAGGAAGAATAATGAAAGATATTATAATGCGAAAATAATAGTAAATTTTAGCGGCTAAAATTTACTTCAGACTTAAAAAATAAATATCCAGTAATTAAAAGCAGCATCTTAATGTTAATTATCTTTTATAAAGAGGTATACCTATGCAAAAAATAAAAATTTTAGCGGCTAAAATTATGTTTGTCGCTTCAATTACAACTGTGACTTACATACAGTCTCCAATTGCTATGTCAGCAGGCATTCCCGTACTTGATGGTACGAATTTAAGCCAGAACATTATGTCTGCTATGGAAGCTGTAGCCCAAACAGCGAAGCAAATTGAACAGTATCAAACTCAACTACAACAATATGAAAATCAATTACAAAATACATTAGCACCTGCGGCTTATATCTGGGATCAAGCTCAAACTACGATTGATAATTTATTACAAGCAACAGATACACTTCAGCACTATCAGAATCAATTAGGAAGCTTAGATGCATACCTGAGTAAATTCCAGGATGTTTCATATTATCGGGGATCTCCTTGCTTTAATGGTACAGGCGGATGTACGCCATCAGAAAAAAAAGCAATGGAAGAAAATCGCATATTGGCTTTTGAATCGCAGAAATCTGCGAATGATGCGCTATTTCGTGGATTAGATCAGCAGCAAAAAAATATACAAGCAGATGCAAGGCAATTACAACGTTTACAACAAGCAGCCCAAGGAGCGAATGGACAATTAGCGGCAATTGGTTATGCAAACCAATTGGCGAGTAATCAGGCAAACCAGCTACTACAAATTCGTAGTTTATTAATTACTCAGCAGAATGCCGCTGCGGCTAGGCTATCTTCTGAACTGGATGATGAGGCTCGCGGCGCGGCAAGAGAAAAACAATTACGGACATGGAATTATCAACCAAGCCCAACCGATAATTATTAAGGTAATAAATATGAATAATTTATTTTTTATCGTGTTGACTTTATTTTGCGTTTTTTTAACTGGGTGTGAAAGGACAATAATAGAGGCTAATAAAATAACATGCCATGATGATAATTATGAAAAGTCATTATCGGAAATTAAAAATAAACATTTGCAGGAAATATTTATTGATGAATGTAGCGCCATAAGAAAATCGAAGGAAATGAGAGAGTGGAAATTTAAATCAAGTCCAGAAGATAAATTTTAAGGGAATAAATTATGAAAGTCATTATCTCATGTTGTTTCTTAATTATATTAGGGTTATTTCCTGATATCGCGTTGGCACAAGAACTAAGTAGTAGCGGTGTGATGAATGATGTTCTCAATCGTTTTCATAGTGCAGCTTCAACCTGGGCTCCAACAATAGAAGGCGCTGCCAGTCGGTTATTTTGGACATTAGTAACCATTTCTATGGTGTGGACGTTTGGCATGATGGCGCTACGTAAAGCGGATATTGGTGAGTTTTTTGCTGAACTGGTTCGTTTTACTATTTTCACTGGTTTCTATTGGTGGCTACTCTCGAATGCAACACACGGAATGAATATAGCAGGTTCAATAGTGGATTCATTGCAACAGTTGGGAGCTGAGGCGGGAGGGCTTGGCAGTAGTAAATTAGGCCCTTCCAGCATTCTTGACATGGGCTTTGAATTATATGACAGAACTGTTGAGGCAACGTCAGAATTAAGCTGGAAGGAGTTTGCCACAGCTTTAATGATGGAACTAATGGCATTGGCAGTACTGGTTGTATTAGCCATTATCTCAGTGAATTTATTATTACTGTTAGCTGCCAGTTGGATTTTGCTATACGCAGGCGTGTTTTTCCTTGGTTTTGGCGGCTCCAGATGGACTTCTGACATGGCAATTAACTATTACAAATCCATCCTTGGTATTGCTTCACAGCTATTGTCTATGGTGCTTATCGTCGCTATTGGTAAGCAATTTTTGCTGGATTATCACAATAAAATCAGTGAGAACATGGCAAGCCAGGAATTAGCCGTAATGTTAGTTATTTCTCTTTGCTTACTGTTTTTAGTGAACAAGGTTCCACCGATGATTTCAAGTTTAGTTTCTGGCGGTAATATTGGAACGATGGGGATTGGTTCATTCGGTGCTGGAGCCGCGATGGGGACAGTAATGACAGCAGCAAGTATGGGTGCTGCGGGGATGAAAATAGCAGGTGGTGCGATAGCAAGCGGGGCTGCTAATGCGACTAGTGGTATCAGTGCGATAAAGGCGGCTTTTGAGCAAGCACAAAGTAGCATGGCAGATGGAACAATGCCAAGTGGAGGAAGTGAGACAACACAAAATAGAAGTGGTGGGTCTAATACTGATTCAGGAGATTCACCTTTCAGTAAGGCTGCTGGTTTCGATGGCACGGATAGATCTTCTGTAAGCACCCAAAACCGTACTAAGGATGCAGATTCATCAATTCGTGATGATATGGCCGAGTTTTCCGATAATGCTTTGTCAGGAGATGATAAACACAGCATGAATCAATCAACTACTGATAATGATGAGGTTAGTGACTTTGTTAATCGTAACAAATCAGATAAATAGAGGTATTGAACATGAAACAAAGTAGCTTCTTGGTCGCATTCGATTTGCTCGACTAGACTGCAGATTTAAATGCAAAAGTTGCCTATGAGCCGATTGATATTGTCCCCGCTGAAGAAAAAGCAGATGTGACAGAAGAAATAGCTAATTTCATTAAAAAGCGTGAAATTGAAGTTAAAAATGAGGAATTTTGTAGTGAACTAGCCGGTAATGTGTTTGAGGAGAAATCGGAAGATAGTCCATTTTCAATAGCTGCGGGGCTTACTAGCTAGTGTTTTTAAAGCACGCAGGCCAGTGATGGTGCACTGACCTGCATTTTCACAGACCACCTGAATATGAGGTGATATATGACAGCTCCACATAATACAGAAGTTCAAAAAACAATTCATCACGTAGCGAGCGAACTGGCAGCTTTAGAGTTTGTAAATCAAGATGCTGCACGCGAGATCTCACAAGTTGCCGAAGCAGTTACCAACATGTTTACGGTGCTTTATTACCAAGCAGAAACTGGAGATGCAACAAAACAGGATTTTCAGGAAGCAAGGATTAAGCTTCAGGAAGTGTTATTAACATTATGATTTGTCGATTCAAAGGCGGTAATTAGCCGCCTTTTTATCTGTTGAAGTAGTTAATTCTGTCGAAAATATTGATTTTTTCTTCTGGAGTTATGTTTCCAGCTTTTTCCGAGCTTATAAGTCATTGTTGGATAGTCATCCCAGGGAGTGGCCAGTTGCTTTCCCCTAGCAGAGCGCAGTCTTAACGGGTAATCTTTATATTCAAATTTGTGTAAAAAATAGTAACTTTTCTCTTGTTTGGTACTGAAATTTTTGTGTATCCAACTGCGAAGGAAAGGGTAGTATTTCCATTTCCGTGTAATGCCAGAATAAGTTTCAGGATTCTGATACTGCAATTTTAGTTTTTTCATAGTGCTCCTAGGTTTCTTTAAGCTACCTAGAAGTGATCTTTTGCGTAGTAGTTCATATATCTTTTATCTTATTCACATTCTCATGAATGTAAACATTGTATTGTTTGAAGGAGGTGCGTATATAAATTCTTTTAGAAAGAATATTTTTCATAAATAGCTTTATTGATTTCCTTAGGGGAGTTTGTATGGCTTAATGTGTTTAATCTTATTTTTGTTCTTTTCATTTCTTATGCAGGATACTTACACTTCCATTTATGCTTATGTATTCGTGTCTAATTTTTAAATCAGACACGAATGGTCATTACGTTTCGTAAAACTTATTTATCTGCCAACTCTAATATTCTGTTAAACGGCTTACAATGTTCCTCGGACTTAGTACTGCACGTTAAAAACCCAAATGACTTCTTTGGAAGAGATTGATATCTGGCAACAAGATTAATTTTATTTATTTCGTTTTCATCTTTAAATTTTACATATGTGCCTGAATAGGATAAATGGTCATATAGATTAGATAAAGCAAGCTCATCGAGCAATAAATCTGTTATAATCGATTTATCTCGTTGATTTATCTTTGTTGTGCTACCAAAAAAAGCATTGTCACCAATATCTCTCCCATTAACAACATTAACTACTATCTGATTCCCTAATGTTACTTGTAGTTCCTCTTCTATTTTTCGAATAGCATCTTTGGTATAGAGAACAGTGCAAATATTAAGTGTTTCAAGCTCTAAAAATATATTAAATAGATTTGTATGATCTTCTTTAGTCAAATTAAAGTAGTTATCGCTTGGTCGGCTGCCTTCACCTTTTAAATAGAACTTTAAAGCTCTAATCACTTGAGACCCAGTAAGGACAAGATCTGTAATTAGGGTTACTTGCTTTGAGCTCTTGGTGAGAGAACGTGGTGTGAATGTGGCAACTTCTCTACCAATATCATTGTCTCGATAGAGGATTCTATGCGTGCCGTTGAAATCAGAAACTTCTTTGATCAAAAAGAGATTGCTGTTTGGCAAATCTAGTTCTTTTACCTTATCTCTAAACGACATTATCTCACTTTCTAACATGTATTCATGTGACCTAATCAGATTAATTAATGGCTGATGAAATTTTTGTGGCAGGTGGTGTAGCCAGTTTTTTAGTCTATTTTCCGCTTCTTGTATTGAAATGTCATTATGATGCCTAATTACAACTGAAGCATCATCGAAACCGCTTAATGAGGTTATATTTCCCTCCAACAACGTAATAGAAGGTTAGCTATGTTCAAACTTTTCCTCATTTATTATAACGTTGTAACGCTCTCGGAGAGTTGTATACATAACACTTAAACAATTTGCCAGTGAAATAATGTATACCGTTTCATCATTTTGGTAAGCGTAAATATGCTCAGATCCATTTATCAGAGCGAGATGTTTTATTTCGCATGATACGATCTCTTTCATTTTGGGGTTTATTATCAGTACATTCGTGAACGCATAACTTTGATTATCTATCTTTACGGTTCTTGATGAAGAGAAAGCGTTGGCTTGAGATAGTTTGAAATCTTTGAGTGTGATACTTTGTTTTTCAAGTTGGCTGTTGGAAATTAATTCTTCAATTATCTTTGAGTAATTTAAGATATCTTCATGTAGATGAAAAGGTATAGTAATTAAAAGTTTTTTATTAATCTGAGAAATCGACTGCTGAATAGAAAATAACACAGATTGAAGATCTGAGTCGTCTATAGGCATGCTTTTTTCAACTATAAATATATGTTGACTCTTCACTTCATTATGAAAAGATGAATACTGTTTTGAAAATTTTTCAAGTCGAGATATTGAATCTAGATCTGAAAAATATATATAAAGAGACGTTGCTATTGCGACATCAAAGAAAAAATCAGAACTATCATATGCTTCATTTGTCATTTGAGAATAAAACTTAAGAAGGAATTGTACCTTATCAATATCAAGATCTAAGTTGTTAATATATTTTTCCTTTAAGTTCTTTATGGCAGTGTCACTTTTAGAGGTGTAAGACAAAAAGGAGGTAATGAAATTATCTATTGAATTTTCATATGAAGCGACAATTCCATGTTCATCATATGTTATAATTTTTGAATGATAACAGAACTCCTTGGAAAAAACTGAGACTGCATCTGATGTCATTACCCTATCAGGGCAGAACACACTAGGAATAGGCTCTCCGTCTTTTATAGTCTTAAGAAATTTGGTTAAGAGCTCAAGCCTAATATTTATTTCAACACTATTTATATAGTGACCAAATGTTGTTAACTTTTCTCTATCATAATCGACTATGATTTCAGAAAATCCGTTACTGTGCTCTAAGTCATCTTTATTAGAAGTAAACAATGAGCTAGGCTTTCTTATGAGAATTTTGTTATCTTTACGAAGAGTCGTTGTGTTATTTTCGATTATATTCCGTTCAAACCACTTTTTGTTTCCTTCAGGAAAAATGGAAACTCCATCATTGTCTATCAACCAATTATAGAATGTTGATTTTGTCTTGAGTTTTTTTAATTGGCTTGCAATCGTATCATTGTTCCATTCCCTATTTTCTATTGATAAATAGACTAATAGTGCATTATGATACTTTTCGAACACTTTTTTATCATCAGTAAGCCCTCTAAAAATATTGCCATCTACTATTGAGGAAATTACCCAGTTTGCTGTGGCGTTATTTATGTCAATTTTATCCAATTTATCCAACCAGTTTGAAAAAGGGAAATTATCGTTAGAACCAGCTAGTTCATTAAATGAAAATGCACAATATTTCCACATGGACTCAATTAGATTTGTGGAATGGCTCTCTGTAGAGACTGAGAATAAACAAAGTAGATAATAAAATTTCTTAGTTGTCATTGGATCTAAGATAGGTTTGTCAGTAATTGAGGTGGAGAAAGTGCTGTTTTTTTCTTCTACTGACATTTTCGCAAAGAATAAAGAAGCTATTTTTTTTAGGTCAACTTCGTTTTCATTGAAACAGAAAGCATAAATAACTTTGATAAAATCTTTTAACGATTTGATATTGTTTAAATATAGGTTCAAATGCAATATTAAATCATTTGTTGCGTTGACTTTACTATGGTCAGATATAGATCTTATTGCTGAAATGTAATGCTGTGGTAAAATATTAGTTACTTTCACATTTATGTTAAAGTTTGTAATCAAATAGGCTATATGCTCATGGACAATTCTTGAGTATGTAAGTTTAGGCTCAATTGTTTCAATGAGTTGCTTCAGCTTATTTCTATTGCTCTTATTTGTTTCAATTGCGTTTATAATACACGATGTCAATACTTCAGACTGTAATGTATCAAAGTTTTTTATTTCATGAATAATTTCCCATCCCTCATTCAACTCAAACAAAAAGTTAAATAAATTTTTGAATAAGCTTCCTCTTCCAATACGTTTTTCAAGGGCTGGAATAATCTGCTCTGTCTTGATACTATTTAATTCATCTACGCCATCAAGGTGTGAAAAAATGAACGATAGGTCTTCCTGACAAGAATCAGACTGAATAAGTGTTACAAACTCACTAATAGCATTATTTTTTTGTTTTTCACTGGATGTAATAAATGATTTTGATACTTGATCAACGGCATATTTAGATTGAGATCTATAATTATCAAATTTGTCTTGAAATGAAGATATCTTCGAAACTACCGTTTTTTCACTATTGAGAGTCAGATTTAAGAGTTCTAATTCACTACAAAGCTCATTTCGGAGTTTCTCTGCTTCATCTTTTGATTTTGTAATAAAAAATATGTCATCAACATATCTTTCATACAATATTATTTCATTTTTTGCTAATTTATTTTTAAAGCTTATATCTATTTCAGATAAGTAAAGTTCTGCAAAAAAACGGGCATAGGCTGGCCCTTGAGGTAATCCTTTATTATCACCAACAATTTCCTGTGTCATATTGAAAATGGCAGTTAAGCATTCTATGTACCTTTTGTTTGTTTCAGGCCTCATTGACTCTATTTTATCTTTTATCACAGAGTTACCATCACCTAGTAATAGCCTTTTAAGTCTGTCATGTGAAATGTTGTCATAAAAGCCTTTTATATCTGTTTTAACAATATAAAAATCCTTATACACTTCATTTTCAATGGCATCTGTGATGTTAGAAATGAATTTCAACCATAGGTATAGCCATGGTTTAAATATATATCCTCCGTTAAACCCTTTGTTAATCTGATATCCATGAGAATTATTATCTGTTTTAATATCAAAGTAGTATGCAATTTGCTTAAGAATACAAGAAGTAATTACTCTCGCACTTGAGTTTAATGTAATAAGTTCACGAGTTTTTCCTTCCTCATTCCTTACATGTTTATAGTAGTCCCAGTTTTTTGAGCCTTTTATAAACTCATCCATCTCTGTTAGGAATTCGCTATTATCTTTTGAAGAAAGCTCTTCAACTACTATCTTGGCTTGAACTTCATCATTCAGGAATAGATAGTTAAGCTCAGCAATTCTTGTAATTTCTATGTCATTATTTGAAAATTCAAAATTAGCTTCTGTATATTCAAGAAATTTAGGAATACAATTTTTAAGTAGTTCCTCAATTGAAAGCGTACCATTGAATTTACAAGATAGTGTGCTTTCTATTTTATCTTGGGTAGGGAAGTTAAAATTCTTTAGAACTTGTATTGCTGATTTAGTTATATTTTCATTATAATTATTTTGCTTGCTAAATATTTCGTGCAAAATAATATTGCTTAAATCTGGTTCGCCTTTACATTCTAGGTTGCACAACAAACCTACTATTAATACCCGCTCTTTGTGTGTCAGATTTTTTCCGTGTTCAATTTTTTGAGATAGCTTTTTAAGTGGTTCTACCTCATTCCATAAATCCAATAGATCTTGTAGATTGAATGCATTTTTTTGAACTTTAATGCTTTTTATTCTGTTTGTCTGGATATTTTCTGGTTCATAGTTGTCAAAAAAAGTCCCAAGTGATTTCTCTAATGCAGTTCTGCTGGTTGAGGTATGTTCTTCTAAAATACTTATGTTATCAGCTAGCATTGCGTCAGATAATATACTGACTTTCTGGACGTTATTAATTTCAGCTAAGTTACGCAAAAGGTAAGAGTAGCAACCAGATTTTTTGTGCTTAGATAACGGTATTTTTACACCAAGTCCAACACCTCCTGTTGGTGTTGCCGAATGGGGGAATAGATCAACACCAATTAAACTGCTATCAAAATTTAAACCAGCATCTTGTAAGATCGCCTGTTGTATATCATATCCAGTTTTGTATTTTACTGCTTCATCAAAAGTAATCCAGATATGGAAACCTCGGTTCCCTGAATATTCAAGAAGGAATGGAATTCCACGCTGTTCGAGTGTTTGGTAAAAGATATTAACTGCTCTCTTTAGTTCTTTATCTCCTTGAGAAGCTAAGCCTGAATCGATACATGACTTCAAAATATCAAAATCGAAGCATATCCATTTTATTGTTAAATCATTGTTTTTTTGGTATATTGCTATTGATTTTTGATCGAGTAGGACTTGCTTAATAAGTTCAGGGGTGACAACTCCTGCTTTTTTTCTGTATGTACCATCATCTTGCTGGTCTACATGATGACTTTGGTCAGTAGCCAATAGATCTGTAATTAATTCTCCATATCTTTCGTACATTTTTATTGGCTCCGCTGGTTCAATATTTTATTAGCTTTGATTGGTGATACTCTGATATACATGTGACATCTCATGTGCAAACAACATCATACACATTCATTACTATTACTGAAATATAAGTGAGTTGGTTGTTCATACAAGTGTATCCGATCTTAAAATAAGTTCGAGTAAAAATACTAACTGATTACTAATTGAATTCATTTAAATGTGGACCCCATAAAAATAATACTTTGTTTTAAAATGATTTTTTCTATAAACGACTTTATTGGTAAAGGCAGGATCGTGATAGTCTGCCTCTTTTACGATTGATGCCTTTAACCTTTCAGCTGTCGAATAGGTAGGTGAAGTCTAATGACTTTGTTCATAATGAAGCAGGATCGTTTCTGGTATTGTTGCATCACTTAGAACAACAATATGATTTTTGGGTGAGATTTGTGTTGTAAGAACGCTGAATTGACTCAGTTCAGGTTGAGTCAAGAGTAACTGAGACAGTTTCAGTTAATAAGAAACCAATAAAATCCCATACGTGGTATTTTTCTTGGTATTAAGATGTGGTGACTTTTAAAGTGTTTGATATCTAATGATAAAATTATTCTATTAATATTAGAGTGGGAATAATCCCCCAATAAGAACTCGCTGGCACTGACTGGCAAAATAACGACTTAAGCCCATGTAAAAATGGGCTTTTTTATGGAAACAATAACGTCTCATGCTCTTTTGTAATTAACTCAGTCAAAAAATCCGCGACAATTCTTATCCTTTGTGAATGAGCGAGGTCAGAGTGAATGACTAGCCAAATAGATTGGTTACAGCCGATATCATCTTGTAAGCATATAAACCCCATTTTTTGGGCAATGAAATGAGGTAATACCGCCATCCCAATACCCGCTTGGACGGCGCTAAATTGTGCTGACATCGTACTGGTAGTCAGCCGGCAGGGCTTTCCTTTTCGTGTCCTTTCTAGCCATTGTGCTGATTGAAGGTGCTGTTGTGTATCCGACCAACCGATAAAATCATCCTGTTCTAGAGAGCTAAGTCGGTCTGGATTTGGCCTACGTTGTAAATAATCTTTTGAGGCGTAAAGGCCAAACCCCAGCGTACCTAATCTCCTAATGCGAACATTACCGCACTCAGGTCGGACCATCCGTAGTGCAATATCAGCATCGCGCCGGTGTAAATTTACTGTCGATACACTTGTAACAATTTCAATCGTGAGATTAGGGTGCGCGTTGGTGAGTGAAGGTAGAGCAGGAATGATAAGGTGGTCAGCTAAGCCTTGAGCCGTGGCTAAACAAACATGGCCCATCGCGCTCTCACTTTTTTTGCGGGCTGCATTTCCAAATGCATATCCTGCTTGTTCTAAGGCTTCAGCCTGTGAAATTAATGCGCTTCCTTCATCGGTCAGCTTATAACCAAGCTGATCTCGGGTAAATAGCCGCACATTTAATGCCTCTTCAAGGCGCTCTAAACGCCGAGATGTGGTTGCAATGCCAAGTTTCAATACCTTAGATGCAGCACTTAGCGTGCCTTCTCGAGCAATCGCTAAAAATACTCGGGTATCATCCCAATTTAAATATTGCCTGTCGTTTTGCTTTCCATTATTGGAAATCTGATTGTTATCTTTAGCCATATGAATCTCCATTTATGAGAAATATACTGAAAAACGTAAAATAAACCAAGGGTGATAGATAATGAAAAAACGTATTTTAGGCAACGGGCTTGAAGTTTCTGCAATTGGTCTAGGCTGTATGGGGATGAGTGAATTTTATGGGCCGCAAGATGACCAAGCAGCAATGGTTGTATTGCAAAAAGCTATCGAGTTAGGCTGCACAATGTTAGATACTGCGGATACTTATGGCAATTATCATAACGAAGAGTTGATTGGCCAGTTTCTTAAACATGTGAGTTCTGATGTTAAAATAGCCACAAAATGCGGTATTGTTCGTCATCCCGGGGAATATGAGAGAAGGATTGATAATAGCCCTGAATATATACGTAGTGCCTGTGAAAATTCCCTTCGACGATTAGGTATTGAATGTATTGATTTGTATTATATTCATCGACTAGATCCTACTGCATCAATAGAAACAACAATGCACATACTAGCAGAGTTAGTTACTGAGGGGAAAATCGCCCATATTGGGCTATCTGAAGTGAGTGCAGCAACGCTTAGAAGGGCGCACGCAGTGTATCCTGTCACTGCAGTCCAAACCGAGTATTCTCTTTGGACTCGTGATGTAGAAGCAGAAATCTTGCCAACTTGCCAAGAATTAGGTGTTGGTTTTGTGCCTTACTCTCCGTTAGGGCGTGGATTTTTAACGGGACGTTTTAATGCCGAAAGTACGTTTGACAGTGATGATGCACGAAATGCATTACCGCGCTTCACATCAGAGAATCTTAGGTCTAACAGTACATTAACTGACTTTATTTTGCAGATGGCACGCAATAAGTCGTGTTCACCCGCCCAAATTTCACTGGCTTGGTTATTAGCCCAAGGGGATAACATTGTGCCAATACCCGGAACGAATAAAGTTAAACACCTTGAAGATAACTTTGCTGCCGTTGATATTGACTTAACATCAGAGGATTTACTGCAAATAAAGCAAACATTAGAAAATTTTCAACCTGTGGGTTCCCGCTATACGGCGGAGGGAATGAAAGGCGTTAATGCGTAGTTAGGTACTCTTTTATCGAAAAAATAATTACTCTGCACCGTCATTTTCGGTAAATGTTATTCGACAATAATAAACTAGGCATCAGTTTTTTACTGGTGTCTTTTTGTTTATTAGCGCTAAAGACTTTAGAAAAAAACAGGTATACCATTTATGGAAATTTATTCAGGAAAAGGAACTCTATTTATGGGATTAGATGCTTTTGTACCTTGCAACTGTTTTATTGAGGGTAAAACAACAGAGCCCCCAGTTCCGCGAGAATGGATTATGAAAGATGATGAAGGATATTTTTGTTTAAATCCTGAATATTCTAATGATGATAGCTTGAAGGACAAAATCCATTTATGGAGTGAGCATTGCTGCAAACACTCTGGGATGAAAATTAGGCAAAGTATTTGTAATTGGGCTGGGGTTAGGGCATTTCAGCAGGCTATAAGGCAAATAGATCCAACGCTTTTTCCAATATTATCGACACAGTTGCCTAATGCTAACGGCGGTTGCATCCATATTGAAGATATTAAAAAAGCCTTATCTGAATTAGATTTATTCGAAAACTATGTTAATTCAATACGCAGTGTTTATTTAATCAATACTGATAATCAACAGGTGATGTATGAATATATTGATGCCTATAGAGGAAGAATTATTACATCTCAGCGCTATTCATTAGCTTTCAATAAAGACGGTTTGAATATTTTTGAATTGGAAACGGAGCGGGTACGATTTAAAGGAAAGCGTATCGAACAGCAGGTTTATTTTTATCCGCAATGGATATATCGCTCTCTTTATGCTTTAAATAATAAAGTGAGTTCAATTAAAAAGGTTCGTTGGATAAATAGAGATACGGGGGAAGCTTTTGAAACCCCATGGGGACTTTCTATTGATGGTGAGACGTACCCGACAGGTTTTTCGGTTGAAGAACGAGCTGTTAGCCCCAGTGAATATCAATATATTACTCAGCCGCTTAGAAATATTTTTATTGTAGCGATTGAAATGAATAATGCTGTATTTTGGTGTTAGTGCTTAATTAATAAGTTAAAAACACTTCGGTGATAATCAATTTTACTAATTATGCACCGAAGCGTAACTTATGTTTATTTATTTAACTGATTGTTAATTGCATTAAACATTAATGATGCTTCAAGTGACTGGCCACCTTCTGCTGGGTGTGCCACTGGCCATGTAGACCATTGAACGATAACTAATTGTTCTTTAGGGTTTACCATGATGATTTGCCCAAAAATACCTAATGCCCATAATGTATCATGGCTATCTAAACCCTGTTTTGGGGCAATGTTTTGCATTTTTTCTGGCACACTGTTATTCCACCATTCAAAACCGTAGGTGCCTTCAGGGTAATTTGAGTTAACAGAGTCTTTTGCTTGAACCCAACTTTTTGACTCATTTAGCCAATTCATAGGCAAAGCTTGTTTCCCATCCGCTAACAGACCATTTTGTGCAAAGAATAAACCAAATTTTCCCCAATCTTCAAGGGTTGCATTAAAACCATGTGCGCCAGTATTGTGCTTACCAGACTCATAGCTGTGCCATACACCATCACTTGTCATGCCATAGGGCTGCCAGATTTTATTTTCTAAGTATTGTGCGATGGAAACACCGGTGGCTTTCTCCAATGTATCACCTAATAACCATGCGCCCCCTGAGCTATATCGCCATACTTCCCCTGGTTTTGCGAAAGATTTACGATTTGGGTTAATAACTAAGTTATGTACACACTCATAGGTTTGAGGGGTTGCTTCACATTCTGTTAATTTAGCAAAATCAGAGCTGAGGTTTTCATAATCTTCACCCCATTCAACACCGGAGGTATGCTGCAGTAATTGCCTTATCGTGACATTTTCCCAAACAGTGCCTTTTACACTTGGATTATATTTCACAATAGCATCATCTAATGAGGTGATTTTTCCATCTTGTAATGCAATACCAACGAGTGTTGAAACAATAGATTTTCCAACTGAGCGAGAGGTCCACAATGTTTTAGCAGTATTACCTTTACCGTAATATTCAAAAACTACTTTCCCGCGTTTAATGACCATTAAACCAACGACATTATTACGCTTAATATAATCTTCGAGTTGGTAATTTACGCCTTTAATTTGGTAAGAGACATTCTCTAAATTTTGTATATCACGAATCAGTGGCTTCGGATTTTTTGCATAAAACACATCACCAAGGTGAGATCGGTAATCATTACGAAAACCGAGTAGGCGTTCATTTTGATCCCATGTGAGCATATTTTTAATATTTGGATAGGAACTATCAATAGGTTGTGGGCATTCAGTAAGTGCAGGGACATTACATTCATTATTACTTTGGTTTGCGTATCCACTTATGGATGTAAGCAGTAAAGTAGAAAACAGAGATAAATATTTTGTATGTTTTTTCATAGGATAACCTTATAAAATAATTACAGTCCATTCTTTATTGGTTAATCTATCTTAACGTTGATTTGTATTATCACTATCGACCAAAAAGATGAGGACACTATTTTCAGTAT
This sequence comes from Providencia sp. Me31A, assembly GCF_050487165.1. Taxonomy (NCBI): domain Bacteria; kingdom Pseudomonadati; phylum Pseudomonadota; class Gammaproteobacteria; order Enterobacterales; family Morganellaceae; genus Providencia; species Providencia sp. Me31A. Next base: position 34,760 of record NZ_JBKQGZ010000012.1, on the reverse strand, counting down.
TTAAATTGTTAAGTAATTTTTATAAAAACCGGCTGTAAGTTCACCGGTACTTTTTATATTTTACAAAATTAGAACTGATAGACTAAACCCAATCCAAGGACATTATCGGTATTAATTTTGTAGTGGTCGGTAAAATCGTTATCGTTTAATAAATTGATTTTATAATCAATAACAGCACTCATGTTTTTATTGAAATCATATGCAGAACCGATCGCAATATAATTTACGAGCTCTTTATTACCATCACTACCTAAGTTTTTACCTTTGGAATAGTTATAACCAATTGATGGTGTTAAACCAAAGTCGAAAGAATATAAAGCAACAATTTCGAGATTTTGTGTTTTATTGGCAATTGATTCCATATCATCGTTACCAAAACGACTCATATTTAATGTTTGACCATACATCACTGCAAAATAAGCATCTTCATACTCAAATTTACCACCTATATTCCAAGCTTCTGCACGTTTCCCTGTGGCACTGCTGATAGCAGGATTTTTTTGATTCGGCGTACGAGATGAACTGGAGTAACCCCCACCGAGAGAAATACCATAACCTAATTCATAAGCGGTAGATAAACCGAAACCATCACCATTATCGGTTAGCTCATCACCAGATGATAGATTTTGCTCACCATTTTTGCCTTGATACTGTAAGGCAAAACTTAAACCGTCAATATAACCAAAAGCATTGTTATTACGGTAAGTTAATAAGTTACGGTTACGACTTAGCATGTAATTATCTTCTTGATCCATCGTATCTGCACCCCAAAGTGGTAATACGTCAGTCCAAGCATTGGTATCATAAAGTACCCCATAATTACGGCCATAATCCACGGAGCCATAATCAGCGAACTTTAACCCGGCATAAGCTAAACGATTACTGTTTTCTTCAGTAGATTCTGATTGGTTGGTTTTTGTTTCCCATTCGAAACGACCAAAACCAATGAGTTGGTCGGTGATTTGCGTGTCGCCTTTTAAACCAAGCCTAACACGCGAATCATCGCCATCTTCACCACTACGACTCTTAGCAATATGATGTCGAACATCAATTTGGCCATAAACATCTAGCTTGTTCCCATCTTTATTATACATTTCAGCGGAGTTAGCGGCATTTGCAGTAAGTAATGTTGGAATAATGATAGTGAGTATTTTGCACTTCATAGATAGCCTCATTAATTGAGTGACTTTAACGAATAGAATAAACTAGCAATCGGAGGATATTATTAATTAATGAAATAGGTTAGCCAAATAAAAAAAACTAATAAAGTTGTTTTTATTAATAGCATGATTTTAACTAATTGAAATTAATTGTTTTTTTTGCTCTTTGAAATTGCAAGCAAATGTTTTAATTAAATCATAAGCAAATAAAAGCATTATGAAAAATATGGGTGTTCAAGAATAGGTATTTTACTACTTATTTGGTTAATTTGGGGCACCTCACTACATTGTTTAGTATTATTAATATAATTAGATCAAAATTCATATATGAAATATATTATCAATGGCTGTAATAATACATTAATAAATATATTATTAGTTAAAAAATTAATCAATGTTCTTCTAGATGATGAACCAATCTATGAGATAGAGAGAAAATAATAACTCTATTGTTTGCTTTTTCGCCTATTGTAACTATCTTAGCGTATTTTTATGCATTGTAAGTGAATTTTTACTTGTTCAAATGGCTTGGGTTGGTATCATCCGAAACGTATATGCATGGTTTGTGTATATCAGAGGCCCATAATCATAAAAATAATGAGTTGGGAAAATATCACTATTTCTAAGGAATAATTTGTGGCTTTTCGTTTAAAATATCTCGCATTACTGCCTCTAGTCGTCGCTGCGACAGCGTGTCAACAGCCAGCGAATACCAGTACGAATACGGTCTCAACGAATGTTGTGCAAACCCAACCCGCAATAGTTAACAACGCATGGATTGAAATATCTCATAGTGCTTTGGACTATAATATTAAAAAAATTCAGGCTCTCTTAGGAAATAAATCAGGTATATGTGCCATATTGAAAGGGGATGCATATGGGCATGATCTTTCTTTAGTGACGCCAGTTATGATTGAAAATAATATTCAATGTATTGGTGTAACGAGTAACCAAGAGTTAAAAACGGTAAGGGATCTTGGTTTTAAAGGTCGCCTGATGCGAGTTAGAAATGCAACAGAGCAAGAAATGGCACAAGCGACACAATATGATACAGAAGAACTCATTGGTAATTTAGCGATGGCGCAGCGTTTGAATGTTATTGCTAAACAACAAAATAAAGTCATTCCTATACATCTAGCTTTGAATTCGGCAGGAATGTCACGTAATGGCTTAGAAGTTAGTAATGATGCAGGTTTGAATGAAGCAAAGCTGATTTCAGATTTACCACAATTAAAAATCGTGGGGATTATGTCTCATTACCCTGAGGAAGATGAGGAACAAATCCGTAAAGATCTTGCAAAGTTCAACAAAGAGTCACAACACGTATTAGCTGTGACAGGATTAAAGCGTGAAGATGTGACGCTTCATGTTGCGAATACTTATGCAACAATTACTGTACCTGAATCATGGTTGGACATGGTACGTGTAGGGGGGATTTTCTACGGTGATACCGTTGCAACAAATGACTATAAACGTGTTATGACGTTCAAATCGAATATTGCCTCAGTGAATCATTATCCTAAAGGAAATACTGTCGGTTATGATAGAACCTATACTTTGAAGCGTGATTCTGTTTTAGCAAACATTCCTGTCGGTTATGCAGATGGCTATCGTAGAGTGTTTAGTAATACCGGTCATGCATTAGTCAATGGCCATACCGTTCCGGTATTAGGAAAAACATCAATGAATACGGTTATGGTGGATGTTACTGACCTAAAACAAGTTAGCTCAGGTGATGAGGTTGTCTTTTTTGGTAAGCAAGGCAACGCTGAGATAACAGCTGAAGAGGTTGAAGATATCAGTGGCGCACTTTTTACAGAGATGTCTATTCTTTGGGGCGCGACAAATAAACGTATTTTAGTCGACTAATTTTAAAGTTGTCTCCTGAACCCGCGATTGTCGCGGGTTTTTTTGTACTGAATGCCATTAAGATAAAATGCAATATATCGAGATAGGCCTATAAAGTGCTGTTTAGCTTAATTAGTATCGAAACCTTAACGTTGATATGTTAGCTTGAATAGGGAGTTTATAAGCGAGAAAGCAAAGATAAGAGTTAGAAGGACACTATTTATGTATCAAGTTGATTTACATGCGCATACCATTGCCAGCACTCACGCATATAGTACAGTTAATGAATATTTTGCGGAGGCAGCAAGCCGTGGCGTAAAACTATTTGCGATTACCGATCACGGACCTGAAATGCAAGATGCACCTCATGAGTGGCATTTCGGCAATATGCCTATTTTACCTAGGATTGTTGATGGCGTCGGCTTGCTGTATGGAATTGAAGCTAATATAAAGAATAAGCAGGGTGAGACAGATTGCAATGAAAAGATAGCGCGTCATTTGGATATTATATTAGCGGGGTTTCATGAGCCAGTATTAGAACCTCAAAGCTTAGCTGATAATACTGAAGCTATGATTGCCACTATTTGTAGCGGCAAAGTGCAAATTATTACTCACCCTGGGAATCCTAAGTATCCCATCGATATTAAAGCGGTTGCTCAAGCAGCAAAAGAAAGTAATGTTGCTTTAGAAATGAATAACTCCTCGTTTCTCCACTCCCGAGCGGGTAGCCAAAAGAATTGTTTGGAAATTGCAAAAGCCGTTAAAGACAGTGGCGGTTGGGTTGCTCTGGGGTCTGACTCCCATTTTGCGGGTTATTTAGGCCGTTTTGATCGTGTCATTGAAATGTTGGACTCTATTGATTTCCCACAATCTCAGATCCTGAATGTGACGCCACGTCGCGTACTTGATTTCCTTGAATCCCATGGCCGTAAGCCTATTCCTGAATTTGCTGATTTCTAAGTCTCTTTCTTAGGGTATCCTGCAATAATAGTAAAAGCCGTCCAGTAATTGGTTATCCAACTATAAGGGGCTTTTCAATATAAGTCTGATTTTTTATTTTTTGCTTACAAAGTAAACTCCATTCGAATGCAAGGCAAATAGGCTTTGGCAAGTGAAGAATAATAGCTGTCGTGTTTAATAGAGATAAACCCGTGCTTTTGGTAAAAACGTTCTGCATTAGGCGATGAATCTAATGTTAGTTTTTTAATATTGCGCTTTTTTGCTTCTGCTTTGATTGCATCTAATATCAGCCCTGCGGCACCACAACCAGTATATTCAGGCAAAGTAAAAATAGCATCGACACTGTTAGCTTCCAAGTTAAGAAAACCCGTTGAGATAGCTTCGTTTTCGTTATTGACCACGACAAAAAATGGGTTTTTCTCCACCTCTCTTGTGTAGCTTGGTGGCATTTCATCTGGTGTCCAAGCTGTAATTATTGGTTGACTGAAGCTAGTTTGGCAACCATGGCGAATGGCTTGATTTCTAATAAACCATAAACGTTCTGACTCTGCTGGAGTTGCTAATCTTAATTTCATTTTTAATCCTTTTTCTTTTTTAGTCTATAGAACTAAAATGCAAATATAAAGCAAGTATAGAAAGAAAATAACACATGTATAGGACAAAATTTAATGTCAAATAAGCAGACTTAAATGAAATAAATAAAAACTTGATAAGCGGGAATGTATTTTATCTAATTGTTTTTATTGTATTATATTTGATTTTATAATTAATAAAAATAAAGAAAGAGTAAACGAAATATCAACAAACTGAAAATAAATACCTATTAAAATAACCTATAAAAAATTTATAAATCTTTAAATTTGTCCTATTGCAGGGAATAAACAAAGTATGATTTATTAGTTTGGCAAGAAGGTCCTTGCTTTTAAATATCATAAGGTACGATAAATGAAAAAGTTATTAGCAATCGCAACCGTATTGTCTTTAGCTGTTTCTGGTGCTGCGTTAGCAAATACAACAGTTAAAACTGAGCCTATAAAGCATATTGTAAAAGTTCATCATGCTGCGAAAAATCATCATGCTAATAAGTTAAAAGCTGAGAAAAAAGAGGGTAAAAGCAAAATCGAAGATACAAATAAAGCAATTTAGTCGTGTTAGTCTGTAACAAAAATAGCGTTGTTTTAATCTAAACTGACCATTCAATTATGAAGGTAGTAAAAATGAAAAAATTAGCCGCAATAGCAACTGTATTGTCTTTAGCTGTTTCTGGTGCTGCATTAGCAAATCCAACTGTAAAATCTGAGCCTATTTCTTCAATTTCGCAGTCTCATCAAGCAACGAAAACTCATCAAATTAAAACGAAAGCAGAGAAAAAAGCTAGCAAAGAAAAATCTGCGCATGTGGGTAAGTCCGCAAAATAATTTAATGAAACTGCATTAACGTCACGGTGCTATGGAAAATAATTCCATAGCGCTGCATCATTATGGGTATGATATACTGGTTCTTATTTTAAGATCAGTGAACCTTATGAATTACCTATGTCCGCTCTGTTTTACACCTCTAAATCTCATTCAAAATAGCTATCGTTGCGAAGCAAATCACCAATTTGATTGTGCCAAAGAAGGTTATGTTAACTTATTACCAGTACAACATAAGCGTTCTAAAGATCCTGGTGATAGTGCAGAAATGATTCAGGCGCGCAGGTTATTTCTTGATGCAGGCCATTACCATTTAATGCGTGAAAAAGTAGCAGAAAAAATAATCCAATTTCTGCCGTCATCCCATGTTAACTTGCTAGATATTGGTTGTGGGGAAGGCTATTACACCGATTACTTTGCACAAGAGCTGCTAAGGAAAGATAGCCAAGCCAAAGTTTTTGGATTAGATGTTTCTAAAGCGGCAATTCGTTACGCAGCTAAGCGTTACAAATCAGTGCGTTTCTGTGTGGGGACTAGTCACCGGTTACCTTTTTCTGATGAAAGTTTTGGTGGCGTTGTAAGAATTTATGCCCCATGCAAAGCAGAAGAGCTAAGTCGTATTTTAATCTCAAAGGGGGTTCTCATTACTGTCACTCCCGCAGCAGAACATTTGCAAGAATTAAAATCGCTGATTTATGATGAGGTTAAATTGCACCCCGCTAAAGAAGAGAATCTACCTAATTTTAAGTTATTAGATGAAGTGCGATTAAACTATAAAATGTCCCTAATAGGGCGTGAAGCTTATGAACTGTTAGCAATGACTCCCTTTGCTTGGCGTGCATCCGAAGATGTGAAACAAAGTCTATTATTATCTGGATTGGAAGGTTATACGGCGGATTTTTTGATTCGGGTTTACCAATATCAAGGTGAATAAATTGATTAAATTTGCCCCCTAAGTTAATTAGGGGGCAACAAAATTAGGGGGCATACATAAATAATTCAAGGTGCTCAAATAAGATATTAAATCCGATACCAATTAATACCAGCCCACCAATAATTTCGGCTTTTTTCCCGAGAAGTGGTCCAACATAACGGCCTATCATCATTCCAATAGTCGCCATGATCATTGTCATTAAGCCAATTGTCATTGCGGTATGGACGATATCCACTTGTAAAAATGCGAGACCTAAACCAATTGCCATTGCATCAAGACTAGTGGCTATAGCGGAAAATATTAGGCTTGTTGAGCTATGGCTTGAGGGTTTTGAACAGCATTCTTCATCTTTTGTTTTAATGCTCTGCCAAATCATTCGAGCACCTAAAACAAATAATAAAGTAAATGCAATCCAATGATCCCACCGAATAACGTATTGACTAGCAAGGATACCGATGCCCCAACCAATAATGGGGGTGATGGCTTCAATAAAACCGAATATGAATCCAGTACGGAGAATTTCTTTAAAGCGGGGTTTATTAAGGACTGCTCCTTTACAAATAGCGACAGCAAAGGCATCCATGGATAGCGCAAGCGCTAAGACCAGAGTAGCGTAGAAACTCATAGCAAAAACCTCGGTTGGGTGTTTCCATATACACATAAATTGCCCCCAACCAAAAGGTATATTTATGTGTCTATGGTCTTGCCAACCAAATATGGTGTCCGTACCACGTTTGAAAACAAACGAGTATGTTGATACGGACTTTCTGGTATAAATATATTACCAGAACAGGCTACTCCCCAATGACGTGGAAAGAAAGATACCATATTTTAATTTAAAGGCAACACTTAATTAATTGTGGATATTAAACGGTAGTGAGAATTATTATCAATAACGATATTGGTAAAATTAAGGTTAACTGTAGATCTAATTAACCTTAATTTTAATGAGAATATATATTACGATTATTTATGATTAATGAAGAATTCATAAATTCTTTGTAAATCATCAAGATGTGATACTTGAATGTGAATTTTCTTTTTTTCTAAACCTATTATTAATATACCATCTTCCGATAAATTCATTGTTTTTATTCTGTCATATAAAATAAAAGTATTAGCAAAATAAAAACCAGTTTGCTTAAAGAATAACTTTGGTGCTCTTATAAATGCCAAGTAAATTGACATAAAAATAGTCACCAATAATAAGTAAGTGGTTAATAAATTACCATGACGAACAATATTTGTATAAATAACAATACAAATTAAGATGATAAAAATTATCGCATCAACACGATTTTTTCGTTTTAGATTAACTTTGAGTAGGGTTTTCCCTTTCAGCAAATGCTGAATAAATTCATCATAAATAGCATACACAAGCATGATCAAAATGATAATAGCAATAATGGCATCATTAAAGGTCATTGGAGCGCCCTTAGGTAAGTAAACATATGCAAAGCTTAAAATTAAAAAAGGGAGGCTGCAACCTCCCAATTCAAATAAATCTTAGTAATTATGGTGCTAAGAATTTTAACCAAGCTCCTAGGATACCAAGGCCGAAGAAGCCAATAATGATCCAAAGTGCATTGATTTTACGTCGCAATAGCCACATACAACCGAAGGTGAGTAATAAAGGCACTAAACCAGGCATTAGTTGGTCTAGGATCATCTGTACCGTGGTAATATCTTCCACACCAGTGGTTTGGTTTTTTATCCGTGAAACTTCCAGTGGGATATTAACGTGTGTCCATTTATTAACCAAAGCACCCATGACAAACAAACCAAGTATTGACGCCCCCTCCGTCAATTTCTGCAGGAAGCCACCGCCCATATCTTGAACGATATCGATCCCTTTCTTATAACCGTAGGCAACGCCATAATAACGGGTCAGCAAACGAACTAAGTTAAATAATACGAAGAAAAGGACAGGGCCAAGTAAGCTACCGGTCATCGCAATACCTGCCCCTAAAGCCGCAAATACAGGGCGAACAGTACCCCAGAAAATAGGGTCACCAACACCTGCAAGTGGCCCCATAAGACCGACTTTGATACCGTTGATTGCACCATCATCAATGTCAGCCCCGTTAGCACGCTGCTCTTCCATTGCCATTGTAACCCCGAGCACGGGGGCGGCAACATATGGATGGGTATTGAAAAACTCTAAATGGCGTTTAATAGCTTGTTTTCTATCATCATTATTTTCTGGATACAGGCGACGGATAACGGGAACCATTGAAAAACAAAAGCCCAGTGCCTGCATCCGTTCAAAGTTCCAAGAACCTTGGAATAAGTTGGAACGCAAGAACACACCGCGAATATCACTTTGTGTGAGTTTTTTCTCTGTAGACTGAGTTGTATCAACCATGTTTGCGCTCCTCCTAGTCTAATTCGTTATCAAGGTTGTTGTTATTGCTGCCTTGGGTGACAACAACTTGAGATTTGTTGTATTTAGGACTGAGTTGAATATAAAGCACGGCCATAACGACACCGATAACACCCAGAGCAACAAGGTTAAAGTCAGTGAATGCTGCGGTTACAAAGCCTAAGTAGAAGAATGGCATTAAGTAGCCTGCACGCATCATATTGATAACCATCGCATAACCAACAACAACGATCATACCACCAGCAATATTTAGACCGCTGGTAACGACCTCAGGAATAGAATTTAACAGGTGCTGAACTTCAGAAGTTCCAACAGAGACTGCGACAATTAAGGCAGGGATCGCAACGCGCATCGCTTGTAAGACTAACGCACTGACATGAATAATACTCAGTGATGTTAGGTTTCCGCTGATTGCGGCGCGGTCAGCTGCGTGTTGAAACGCAACGGTGATAGTACGCACGATGATGGTCAGTACTTGTCCTGCCGCAGCAAGTGGGATTGCCAATGCAATACCAGCTCCAATACTTTGTCCACCGGCAATAACCAGAATGGTTGAAATGATAGATGCTAAGGCAGCATCAGGAGCAACTGCCGCACCGATATTCATCCATCCAAGTGCGATCATTTCCAGTGTACCACCGATAATGATCCCTGTTTTCATGTCTCCAAGCACGATACCAATGAGAGTACAGGCAATGAGCGGGCGGTGAAATTGGAATTCATCGAGGATAGATCCCATACCGGCGATACATGCAACGATGAAGACCATGACTATTTGAACAACGGTAAGTTCCATTGTTTAATCTCCTGTAACCAACAAGTTTTAAAATCTGTTTTGAGTAATGGATTAAAAGTCAACATAAAAGTGGTTATAACGTATTATTTTTTAATCTTATTAATTAAGTCCATCATGTCGATTTTGCTATCGGATGAAACTTTTCTAACTTCAAGCTCAATATTTTTATCATACAAATAATTAAATGCGTCGATATCTTCTTGGTTGATGGAAACGGCATTAGTCACCATCGTTTTGCCTTCGTGGTATGCCATACCGCCAATATTGACTGATTTAATGTCTACACCTTCTTCTACAATACGTTTAACGTCTGTTGGGTTAGTAAATAACAGCATGACTCTTTCACCCGCATATTTCGGGTTGTCATAAACGCGGACACATTTAGCGACGTCAACAACGTGTGCGGTAACACCGGGAGGGGCGACTTGCTTAAGCAATGTAGAGCGAACTTGGTCTTTAGCCACTTCATCGCTGACAACGATTATGCGCTTAACTTTAGTTTCTTTGGTCCAGCGAGTTGCAACTTGGCCATGAATTAAGCGGTCATCAATACGGGCCAGCGCAATTACCATATGCTCGCCAGGGCCAGCTTTCACAGGAGCAGGCGTTTGCGTAGCGGGTGCAACAGGCGCAGGTTGGGCTTCAACTTCTTTATATTTAAAGGCGCGAACACCACCTCGTCCGGTTTCTAACGCTACTGTAATCAATTCATCCATTGTTGGATTATCATCACGGCACATAAATGTCTCAACGAGCATCGGAACATTTACACCAGTGATAATATCGTAATTATTATGTTCGTTAACTATGCGGCTTGCTGCGTTAAATGGACTACCTCCCCATGTATCGACAAGGAATAGCACCCCTTTAGAAGTATCTAAATCAGTTAATTTCTGGGTGTACTTTTCAAACAGGGTGTCTGCGTTTTCCCCAGGGATAAAGTCAATAAACGAAACGTTTTCTTGTTCGCCTATTAACATCTCGGTTGTTCGAAGAAGCTGCTCTGCGGCGACTCCGTGTGTACCAATCATAATAGCTATACTCACTATTTTTCCCTCATAGATAAATAAAACGAAATACTCTTTGTCGATAACTAGACGCTAAAGTTAGACGCCTATTTATCAATTTCCCCTGTATCATAATATTAGCTGAATAATTACAAATTTCGCATGGTATTCATGGCACAGCTAATCGTGTTATTAGTATCAAGTACAGTATTAGCATATCATTTTGTTTTAAGCCAAAAACTTGTTTCGCGTCAGAAAAATAAGAATAGACCTAAGAAACCCCAGCAATTTAAGATTGTTATCTTTTTATTTTCTTGTTGGTTTTATTAAAATCCAAAATAATGTTATTTTGAGAGTTAAATAATGTTATCGGTAACAAAATTAAAGATAAAAACTATTTCATATTGATATTTTGTTTATTTAATAGACAGATTAATGTGAAAAGTAATTCATATTCAGTGAGATGAAAAAGCACGTTTAGCATAAAATAGTAGCAAATGTATTTTTACGAGAATCACTTATCTTTGCTAAAGCTAATAAATCAACAAAAAATGTATGGGTAATTGATTAATTAAATTTGAAGGTTGTATGGTAAAACGCTGTTAAGTTAGGGGCTAGACTTTTTAATAGGCATTAAAAAAGCCCTCTTGAAAGCTGTCGATTGATAACAGAAAAGAGGGCATTTTTACTTTAAATTTTAGCGCTAGTTAATCACACTGAACTTTAATTGCTAACCCGCCACGGGAAGTTTCACGATATTTAGCATTCATGTCTTTCCCTGTTTCATACATGGTTTCAATGACTTTATCGAGTGAAACACGAGGTTCGCTGGTTCTGCGTAACGCCATACGTGTTGCATTCACTGCTTTGACGGATGCAATAGCATTGCGCTCAATGCAAGGAACTTGTACTTGACCAGCAACGGGGTCGCAAGTTAATCCAAGATTGTGCTCCATGCCAATTTCTGCGGCGATACAGACTTGTTCTGGACTACCACCGAATAATTCAGCTAAACCTGCTGCGGCCATGGAACATGCCACGCCCACTTCACCTTGGCAACCGACCTCAGCGCCTGAAATGGATGCATTCATTTTATACAAGATACCAATAGCACCCGATGCCAAGAAATAGCGCATATATAATTCAGGCGTTACAGGCTCAATACAATGGTTGTAGTAAGCGAGCACCGCTGGAACAATCCCGCACGCACCATTGGTTGGTGCGGTAACAACACGTCCACCAGCTGCATTTTCTTCGTTAACGGCTAAGGCATACATATTGATAAGGTCAACAACATTCATTGGGTCATTAGACAGTTTACTCGATGACGTTACTATGCGATTTAAAGCGGGCGCACGGCGAGGAACACGTAATGGTCCCGGCAAAACGCCTTCTGTATTTAAGCCACGTTCAATACAGGCTTGCATCGTGTGCCAGACATCAGCGAAATAATCTTCTATCTCTTGTTTGCTATGCAGGTCTAACTCATTTTTCATCATTAGACTGGAAATGGACAAACCAGATTTTTTGCAGTTGAGTAATAGTTCTTCAGCAGAGCTAAATGGGTAAGATACAGGCTTGCTATCTAAGGTCGTTTGACCAAAATGCTCTTCATCGACGATAAAACCACCGCCGATGGAATAGTAGGTTTTGGTATAAACCTCATCATTGCCAGCAAAAGCATGAATTGTCATGCCATTTTCATGTAAAGGCAGGTTATCTTGACGAAAATTCATACCTCCTTCAGCGGGGAAATCAACAACTTTAGCGCCATTTGCTAACGATAACTTTTCTGTTTCTTCCACATTTTTGATAAAAGTTGGGATGGATTCGATGTCAACAGTGGCTGGTAAATTACCGGCTAGCCCCATAATAATGGCGATATCAGTATGGTGCCCTTTTCCCGTAAGCGATAACGACCCATAAACATCCACTGAAATACGAGTGATGTTAGGTAGTAAATTTTTGCTCACTAAATCATCGACAAATTCTTTCCCAGCTTTCATTGGACCAACGGTATGAGAGCTTGACGGGCCAATGCCCACTTTAAACATGTCGAAAACGCTTATCACGCAGGACTCCTTAAAAAAAAGATGAAAATCTAGTGATTTATTTTAAAAGGCGCTACTTTACTGTTATTTAGTAGTGTTAACCAGTAAGTTTAAAGTATTTTTTGAAATAAGGTAGTTGCATGCAGAGAATTGATTATAAATAGCACAAAATGGTTGTGGTATGTGTAAAAAACAATCAGATGGTAGAGGTATATTTTGTAAGATATCACGTTATATAACGGTTATTCAAAAATATCACTCTGCAATATAAGCATTGTTTGGTGAAAAATGATAAAAATTAGTCTAGTTGTAAGGCTAGTTGATGAATAATTGATGCAGTCAATCCCCAAACAAGGTGGCCGTTATACCAATAAAAGAAAATACGGTTTTGCCGCCCTGAACGTTTAATATCGACATATTTATGACGTTGCAAAGATAGCGCGTCAAACAGTGGAACTTCAAATATAGATGCGACTTCGCTTGGGTTTGCTTGATACTGGATATTGTTTGGCAGTAATCCAACAATGGGGGTAACTTCGTAGCCGCCGTAACTCTGCAAAGGGGCTAGTTGGCCGAGCACTTTGACTTTTTCAGGAGGAATAGCCACCTCTTCATAAGTTTCGCGTAATGCCGTACTGATTAACGAATCATCCTCTGGGTCGCTAGCACCGCCAGGAAAGGCTATCTGTCCTGCATGAGAGCGTAAAAAAGGAGAACGTTGGGTAAGAAGGAGTGTGGGCGTAGGCTTATTAATAATCGGCAATAAAACAGCGGCCGACTTACCCGCCTTGCGTATTGGCTGGCGGGTTTTCGGTAATGTAAACTGAAAACGGTTAATAAAGTTATTCAGTTTGGTCATCAGTAGTTAACGCTCCTAATAAAGGCAGTATAAGACTTAGCTTATCAAATGTTTCTTGGTATTCCTTATTTGCTTGGCTATCAGCAACGATGCCTCCACCTGCCCAACAGTATAGGTGCTTTTTGTACGTTAGCAGGGTACGAATGGCAATATTGGTATCCATATTACCACAAAAACTAATATAGCCTATTGCACCACAATACCCATGTCGACGGTGCGGTTCTAACTCTTCAATAATTTCCATTGCACGGACTTTAGGTGCTCCGGTGATAGAACCTCCGGGGAAACAGGCACGTAATAAATCAGTAGCGCGATATTGTGTATCTAATTTTGCTGTGACGGTACTGACTAAATGGTGAACAGCAGGAAATGCTTCAACGGCAAATAGTTCAGGGACGTTTACCGTACCGGGGCGGGCTACTCGGCCAATATCATTTCTCAGCAAATCAACAATCATTAAGTTTTCAGCGCGGTCTTTGACTGAACTCGCCAATTTTTCAGCTTGCGCCAGATCGTCCAGTTCATTTTCTAAACGAGGTAATGTTCCTTTAATCGGGCGGGTCTGAATGTCCCCATCCTGTAAAAGAATGAAGCGTTCAGGCGAAATACTGATCACCGCATTTTCGGGAAGGCGTATAAAAGAAGAGAAAGGGGCACCATTGCGGTCAAGTAGGGCCAAAAATGCATTCCATTCATCACCTTTATATTTCGCTTTAAAACGTTGTGCTAAGTTGATTTGGTAACAATCACCACTACGTAAGTATTCATGGATGCGAGCGATGTTATGGTGATAGGTCTCCTCAGACATATTTGATTGCCAAGGGGAGGTTAATTGAAATTTGTTTTTACGAGGGGCTTTTTGTGCTTGTAGCCAAGCTAATCGTGCATCGACATCATCATAGCTGATAAGTGTGGTTGTTTTATTATGATGATCAACGATTAGCGCCCATAAATAGATACCGACAGCCATATCTGGAAACTGGAGTTCAGTTTTTGATAATTCAGGGAGTTTTTCAATACGGCGACCTAAATCGTAACTCCAGATCCCTAAAGCACCGCCATTAAAAGGTAAGTCAACACTGCCATTATCACCCTTTTGGTATTTATCAAGTAATTGCTGGAGTACCTCAAAGGGGTCGGCCTCCGTCATAATAGGCGCTTTCGCCTGCTCAACAACAGTAGTTTGTTGGTGATAAGTCGTTAATGTTGCAATAGGCTCGGCAACCACAATGTCAAATCGATTGTGCGAGTGCTTTGCATGGCCTGAGTGTAACAACATGGCCCATGGCAAGTGCGCGATAGGGGTAAAAAAATCGATTGCCGCATCAGGGCTATAAGGTAATTGGATTCTATTGATAACCATATTGATAAGTATAAATTTCCGCAAATGATTCTAAACAGATTAACATATATTCTTATCTTAATAATCGAAGAGATGTTAAAATCTTAATTATTGATTTTAATATTTTATTAATGAGGTTTAAACCATGTTTTCTGGGATGCCAGCACTTAACCATGAAGAGCAGCAACAAGCCGTTGAGAAAATTCATCAACTGATGGCCGATGGTATGAGTAGTGGTGAAGCTATTGCTTTAGTTGCTCAAGAGATCAGAGAGCAACACCAAGGAAAAGAACAAATCCATATGCGCTTTGATGATGAAAATTAATAATTTGTAAACATACTATTAACATTCATACATAAATCTGATAGATTAATATTAGTTAAGTCATTCTATTTATCAATGACGATTAGCCTGTAACCAGAAGATAACGGGTAAATTTAAACTATTTTTATAGGCTTAAATGGGCAGCTAAACTAATCAACAATCTCTACCTAACAAAAATAGGTATCGGAGGAGAGTATGGAAGCAAATAAAAAGATGGCTGTTGTTTTCGGAACGTGTGCATTTATTTTTAGTACTTTTGCACTTAGCGCAAACAACGAAGAAGGTAAAGCTGCACCCTTTGTCAGTTGCGGTTCATTAACCGAACCACAAGTGGCAGCACAAGTGAAAAGTGATTTTATGCATAACCGTTTGCCGCGCTGGACAGAAGAAAAAGCGGTATTAGGGAAAAAAGCTGTTGCATGGGTGAATGATAGTGAAGTCACAAAAACGGAAACCGGTTATACCGTGCCACTGACAGTTAGAGGCGCAAAAAAAGATCTCTATTATTCTGTTTCAGTAGATTGCCAAAATAATACTGTCACTTATAACACTGTGAAATAGCAAATTATTTTGATTAACAAAGGGAGTTCCTTTTGTTTGTTAAACTAGCTAGGGCTAACAACGGTAAGGTTAGCCCTTTTTGTTATTGCTAACCAAACTTTCTTTAACTCAGCAAGTTACTGTTGCAGTTAAAACGCATTGAGTAGTGGCATCAAGACATATGCTTGCATACCACTCATACCTTAACCCAGACAAATCCACCATGCTTTTAATACGTCAGAGAAAAACGATACATAGAGCATCATGAATATGATAATAAAAATCATAGGTCATTACCTTGCAAGAGAAAATAATGACCTACTACAATGCATAGAGAAGAGAATAGCCAATTACGGCTAAAAATGGAGGGATAAATAACTCCTTACATGTTAGCGATTTTTTGGCTCATAAGGCATACGGGCAAAATTCTGTGAGAGTTGGCGATAGTAAACTAAACGTTCCCTGAAATATTCTCTCAGGTGTTCAGGTTGTTCGCGTTCAACAGCTTCAGCAATAATAGCAATGTTGTAGCGTTCTTTAAATGCCACGCCAGAAGCTAAAAGGTCAACATTAATCTTATCCATTTCATCTTTAGGTAATAAAGCAAGGTTGTGGCTCATAGCGGATCTCAATAATTAAATAAACGACATGCTATTATTATGTGTTAATGAGAAGAAATCTCAATACATTTATTAAAAAATACAAATGAAACTAAATTAAATTACTGTCATATATTAAGATTAAAGCAGTGAAGGATAATGAGATTGATTATTATTGTTTTTAACAAAAGTTATTAATAATCAGTAAATTGAATTTTTTTGTTTTAATATTGTTTTAGGGTTTTAATTATTGTAATACTGTGCATAATATTACTCATTAGCAATTAATCGATAAGGTATAAATATGTTAACTACAGATATGATCAAAAAATTAAATGAGCAATTAAACCTTGAATTCTATTCTGCAAATCTATACTTGCAAATGAGTGCTTGGTGTAGTGATAAAGGTTATGAAGGTGCTGCTGCTTTCTTGAAAGCACATTCACAAGAAGAAATGGAGCATATGCAGCGTTTATTTGATTACCTTAGCGACACAGGCGCACTGCCACTATTAGGCCAAATCGCCGCTCCGCCAGTAGCATTTAAATCTATTGCAGATGTTTTTCAACAAACTTATGAACATGAGCAACTGATCACAAAAGAGATCAATAAATTAGCTCATTTAGCAATGACCACGCAAGACTACTCCACGTTCAACTTTTTACAGTGGTATGTCGCTGAACAGCACGAAGAAGAGAAATTGTTTAAATCTGTACTGGATAAACTGGATATGGTGGGTGAGTCTGGTAAGGCGCTTTTCTTGTTAGATAAAGACTTAAAAAGCTTGTCCTCTTCAACACATATCTAGTCTACTGTTTAAATGCATCTAATTGATGTATAAAGACCTTATTAGACTTATGGACATGGAGTCGAGATTTCAATGTTCATAAGTCTTTTTCTTTTCATTTTGTGTGAAAACTCACAGGATAGGCCGATAAAACCTATTTTTAAGCGGTAAAAATGGTTTTTTTCCGTATAATGATTGGCAATAATTCTAAATTCACCTGTAAATTAAGGGGTTACTATGCCAATTAACCATATTAAATCTTCGTGGCGCAAACTAAGTGCAGTCGCAGTTCTTTTCTTAGGTATGTCTTTTCAACAAGCTTTTGCTCATGCTCATTTAAAAGATCAGCTTCCCGCTGAAGGTGCAGCAATAGAGCAAGCACCAGAATCAATTACGTTGAATTTCTCTGAAGGTATTGAAGTTAATTTTGCTAAGATCAGCATTATTGGTCCAGAGAACAAAGTTGTCAAAACAGGTAAAGCGGCTTTAGACCCGAGTAATGACACCAAGGTCATCGTGCCTGTTGAAGACAAACTGGTTGCAGGAAAATACGATGTAAATTGGAGTGTAGTTTCAGTTGATGGGCACAAAACGAAAGGGACATACAGTTTTACAGTGAAATAACATGTCACTAGACGCTTTTTACACGCTTATTCGTTTTATCCATTTTATCGCTGCAATATTGATGTGCGGAATGTCAATATTCGCAGCGGTACTTTGCCGTGACCAATTTAGCTATTTACTAGGTCGTTATCTTAATAAAAGTATCTTCTTTTGTGCGATTATCACTGTGCTGACAACATTTGTTTGGATGATTGCACAAGCTGGTTTGATGGGAGATGGCTGGGAAGATAGCATTAATTGGCAAATATGGCAGGGAGTTTTAGGGACATCGTTTGGTCAAATATGGCGTTGGGAGTTGTTCTGCGCTATCATTTTGTTGTTTGTACTATGTATTAAACCAGTGAAATTGCGTTTAAACCTTATTTTAATCCTTTCTACTATATTGCTGGGTTTGCATGCTTTTATTGGGCATGCAGCAATGCACGATGGCATTATTGGAGTTCTTCATCAGGCCAATCAGTTCATTCATCTCATTAGTTCAGCATATTGGTTTGGCGGTTTGTGGCCATTTTTGATATGTATTCAATTTTTGCGACACAAACAAGAACTAGTGCAGGGGATGGATAAACAAATTATCAATACAATGATGCGCTTTTCTCGTGTTGGTCATATTGCTGTTATATTAGTAATTATCACTGGCATCATTAGCTCAATGACGATACTCCCTGATTGGCCATTGGAATATTCAGGCTCTGAATACCAATCGTTACTTTGGTTCAAAATTATTTTGGTTTTAGGTATGGTACTGTTAGCACTGTTCAATCGTTATTATGTTGTGCCGAATTTAAAGCAGCGTGGCCGTTTTAATCTATTGATAATCAATAGTTGGGCTGAGTTGTTACTTGGTACAATGGCAATTCTTGCAGTCGCTATTTTTGCGACCTACCAACCTATATAGCAAAGCTGTCTTATATCATGAAGTTAGTGGACAAAGATTTTTTAATGTTTAACAAGGTCATTTCAATGAAATACAAACTGATTATTTGTTCGTTGTTACTCAGTGGAACAATGAGCAGTGCCTTTTCTGCACCATTAACCTCCGTTAGTAAAAAGCAATTTGGTGACGACTGGCCATTTACGCGTGAAGAAGTAATGTTAGAGTGCCGTAGTAATGGAGCGTTGGTGGTGATTAACCCTGCAACATTAATGCAATACCCATTAAATGAAACAGCTACGGTGTTAATGAACAATAAAGAAATCAAAGCACAACCCATTGATGTACTACTGGCACCTAGTGACACAGTTAAAACTGTTGAGGAAAGAATACAGCCATTAAAAGAAGCGGCACAAAAGCTTTGTGTTACTAAGTAAGTTAGCAACTTCTGCTTAGTGTGCTATAAAATCAGTAGGGAAATGGAAGAATTAATAATTTTACTTATTAATCAATACAATACGGTCATGTAAGGTATTACTTATTGCTGGTATAGATAAAACCTATTGAACAAGTTGTTTAATATTGGAAAATTAAGCAATAATTTGTGTTAATAATATGTAAAATAATTGATAATAAATGTGGTAAGAACGTGAGTTCAACGCTAGTATTAGATTGTACTTTGTTACGTCTCAATAGCAATTTTAGCGCACGGCTCTGCCAGAGCCATTTCCCAAGGCCTGGTAATCGGAATCTACCAGGTCTCTTTTTTTGCCTATTATTTTGTTAATACTCATTGCATTGTTACTCGCCCGTTCTTACCTGAATCAATAACTCGCATATCATTTACCTGCTAAGCGAGTTTCATAATCCAATGGTGATTTTCTTTATCATAGCGATGACGATAGAGTAAAACCGGTTTTTCGTCCAAAGTTGCAGGGATGCTAGTGTGCTCATCCCAACCATCTAATTGCATACAGAAGTCTGTATCTGAATCACAAGGAATGCTTACCGTATCACTCTTGTGAGAAGCCATAACTGCATCATTAATTTCATAGGAAGATATTTTCAATTTTACAATACACATAACATCACCTCACTTACGCATTTTGTTGATATATATTTAGCCTAACAGAACTAAGCATAGTATAAATGGAATTCATTTCCAAAATATTTTTTCTGCAATAAGTAATAGAAGGTGCAATGTATTGTTAACATGCACCTTTATAGCGATTATTTTTTAGGTATTGATGTGCCCCAGTTCAAGTAGTCGCTAGGTGCCTCTAATTTCAGAATGAAATGTTGCTCCGACTTAGCTTTGGGGGCCAAAGGTACAGTAGGAGGGGTAGCAAGCGTGATCCCTCCACGGACAAATTGCCTAAATGTCCCACTTTTCATTACACCACCAGTAAGACCAAAGGAGAGATTAAAACCTGAAGATTGCCAAAATTCGGTATTATCACGTATCAAATATTGGTACTCTTTTCCTATACGTGTAGCGACATAAACACGATCGGAAAGTTCTCCCAAATAAAGCCCTGTCACGACGCCAACTTCTAATCCTCTAAATAAAATTGGGGTACCAACCTGAATAGAGCCCACATCACTGGCATCTAAGTATATTGTGAGACCATCTAAATAGCGTGAATCAGTGATATTGGCTGTTTGTAGCTCAAATTGGTAACGGTTTTTATTATTGCGCCCAGGCTCGGCGCTGATATAAGGTTGTAAGATACTATCAAGGTTATTCAATCCCGCAGGGGAGAGTTCAGGTGTTACGATAGCAAAGCGGCTACCTATTTTTGTAAAACTATTGACATACTCAGGGTAGAGTATTGCTTTCGCTTGTACCTCGCGTTTATCCGCTGATAGTTTTAATGACTCAATTTGACCAATATTAATACCTAAGTAACGAATCGGCATACCTTCGGAAAGTTTAGTAGCGTCAAAGGTTGTAAGAGTAATCACACTTCCGATGGCTTTGGCTGATGTTTCATTAGGGTACAGGGTATGTTGTCGGGTCGTATCAGTCACACGACTATCAAGATTATCGAAACTAATTGCACCGCTTATCGCTCGGCTCAATGGCGCTGCCTGCACGGTTAGTCCATTGCTATTTAGCTTCACTTTTGCACCACCTTCAGCCCAGAACACACTATTTTCAGTCAACAGGTGGCGATACTCACTGGAAATATTCACATTCACAGCAAACCCTCTTTGTGTTGGTGTAATGGATATAATTTTACCAACAGCAAATTGGCGATAAAGGACGACAGAGCCTGCTTGTATATCCGGCAATGTTGCAGTATTAAGGGTAATGGTTGTTGGTGGTAATGTTCCTAAAATACCCGCTTTAGCATTATCATCACTGCGGTATAATGGGAAAGCATCAGGGAGTGTCCCTTGGCCTTTGCCAGCAATAAGGTGTATTCCTCCATCCAACCATTCTTGTGGTGTAGCGCCTTGGAATTGCAACCCATTAAACCCTAATTGAATATCCACCCGGCTATTGGCAACAAACTTACTATCTTCGCGAACAAGGTGCTGATATTCATCATAGATTGCAATGTTAAAATTAACTTTATCAGCTGTTAAGTGACGTTGTAACACTTCGCCAATTTGAATTCCTTTATAAACAATAGGCTGGCCTTTATCCACACCATAAGTATCATTAGCCCAAAGCGTTAAACTTAATGGTGGCTTGCCATCTTGCTCTGCGGCTTGTGCTGCTGTTCGACTGGTCCGCAAGACGTAATGTTCACCTTCTTCAGCGGGTGAACTTCCTTCTGGTGAGTCAAAAGCAATTGCACCGTTGATCACCGCAGAAAGGCTTTCCATTTTGACATGAGCACCGGATTTAAGATCAAAGCTACCTTGTAAACCAGATACATTCCAGAATTGGCTTTTTTTGCGTACTAAATGAGCATAAGGTTTTCTGACTACCGCAGAGATAGAAACACCTTGATTATCAGGTAAAACACTATAATCCGAAATATAACCGACAGGCACTTTTCGATAATAAATAGGTGAGTTTTCTGTTAGTGAACCGAGGTCTTGCGCTGTCAGATGAATAAGCAATTCACCTTGATCAATATTGAGCTGAGGAGGGGTGTCTTGTGCAACAAAAGAGAATTGTTCAGTCCCAGTACTCGGTAACATACCAATATAATTTCCGCCGACAAGCGCATCGAGGCCAGAGACCCCTGCAAGTGAGGCTTTAGGTGTGACTAGCCAAAATTTAGTGCCTGAGTTTAGTGCAGAGCGCATATCTTTATTAATACTGGCCGTCACGATGATGGTTTTCATATTTTTGCTGATAGCCACGGACTGAACTAAACCAACTTCAACACCTTGATAACGAATAGGAGTACGATTGGCGACGACACCGGGCGCAGACGTAAACTCGATGGTGATATCGGTGCCACGTTCAACCCAATGTTGAAATAGCAACCAGCCAGCAATGAAAATAGCGACTAGCGGTAATAACCAAAAAGGTGAGACTTGGCCTCGTTTGCGTAGTAGCGCTTCTGTCGCTTGTTCAGAAGGCTCATTTTGCGGGTTTTGATTTTCCATAAGAATCCCAGATTAAACGGCTATCTAACCATTCAACAGCCAAAATTGTTAAAATAACGGCTGTTCCAAAATAAAGAGCAGCTGGCCCCATAGTAAAAGACATTAGCTGATCACGGTTTACTAATGTCATCATCAAGGCAATCACAAATAAATCTAACATTGACCAGCGGCCTATCCATGAAACGAATTTGAGTAATTTCATACGTAGAACCGGGTTGGTATTGCTGTTTAAATGAATGGAAAATAGTAATAATATCATAATGATGATCTTCACGAATGGCACTAATATACTTGCGATAAATACAATTATTGCAATTGGCCAGTTTCCTGAATCAATTAAAGAGACAACGCCTGAGTAAATAGTGTCTTCTAAACGTTGCCCATTCAGATAAAATATAGAAATTGGCATTAAATTAGCAGGAAGTAATAACACCATGGCGGCAATCAGTGCGGCCCATGTTTTTTGCAAACTGTGAGGCGAGCGTTCTTGCAAGGGGCGGTGGCAACGCTGACATTTCCCTTGTTGATTAGCTGAGCCTGTATAGTGGCAAGCTGTACAAATTAACGTTTTCTCTTGCCCCTCTTTATCTTCAATGGGATAAAACTTACGCCACAATTCATCTAGATTCATGTGGATAAGAATCAATAAACTCAGAACTGACATAGTGATAAAAGCAATTAACCCATGCCCCACAAATACACTGGCATAGTCTTGCATTTTTATGGCGGCGATACCGAGTGCTATAAGATAGACATCTAACATCACCCATTCTTTCATATGGGCTAAGACGAGTAAAATTGGGCGAAGGTTGAGATTAATTCGCCGACCAATTAATAACATTAAAATTAATATAGGGAGCAATAAAGGCGCGGCAATCGCACAAAAAGCCACTATACTTGCCGTAAATGGGTCGCCTTGCTGGTTAATTAACCGTATTCCTTCGATAACATTGGCATTAATTTGGCTACCAAGTAAATAAATGGAAATAAGCGGTTGAAAAAATGCAATCGGTGAAAGCATTAATAATGTAATAGACAAGATTGACAAACGGTTCAACGACCAAGATCGGCCATCATTGAGCTGGCTAGAACAGCGAGGACAAACAATGACTTGCCGCAAACTAAAGCGCGGAGTTAGTATCTTCTGATTGCAGTGGCAACAACGTTGCAAAATCAAGTCAGGGTGTTTAATGTGGTTCATATTGACTCATTTTAATAGCTCGCTTAGATGTAATCTAGTGTAAAAAAATTTACCTCAAAGTGACAACTTGGTAACCTTAGGGGTATTCTTATTACAGGTGTTTTATTAATTACTTGATTATTACTAGAATTAATTATGGATAAAAAGAAGTATTATCTTGAACTTTCAGATAATTTCTCTGCACTTATTGCTGGAGAATATGATGTAATTGCAACCTTAGCAAATACTAGTGCATTACTATATGAGCGCCTTGTGGGGGTTAACTGGGTGGGTTTTTACCTGAGTAATGGCCAAGAATTAGTATTAGGCCCTTTTCAAGGTAAGGTTGCGTGTGTACGAATTCCTTTTGGTAAAGGGGTCTGTGGAACCGCGTTTAGCCACAATCAAGTTCAGTGTGTAGAAGATGTTCATGCATTTCCAGGTCATATTGCCTGTGATGCGGCAAGTAACTCTGAAATTGTTTTTCCTCTGGTCGTTAATAAGCAAATTATTGGTGTTTTAGATATAGATAGTCCAAATATTAGCCAATTCGACCAAGAAGATGAAAAATGGTTACAACACCTTGTAAACCAGTTGTGTCAACATCTGGCAATGTGTTCTATGCCAAAATATTACTAAATATTGATCAGTTAAATTAATAGTAACGTGGCAATTGTTAGCAACACGATTATAATGTCGGCTTGTTCATGCCCGTGAGGTTGGCAAAATCGTTGTTATCAGGAAATTTCATGGAAAATCAACCTAAGTTGAATAGTAGTAAAGAAGTTATCGCATTTTTAGCAGAGCGTTTTCCTCGCTGTTTTATCGCTGAAGGCGAAGCACGTCCGTTAAAAGTCGGAATTTTTCAAGATATCGTAGGGTGCTTAACTGAAGAAGATGGTATTAGTAAAACGCAATTGCGTTCTGCATTGCGTATGTATACCTCTAGCTGGCGTTATCTCTACGGTGTTAAAGAAGGCGCCAAACGCGTAGATCTTAATGGTGAAGATTGCGGTGAATTAGACGCAGAGCACATAGCTCACGCGCGTCAGCAATTGGCTGAGGCTAAAGCTCGCGTCCAAGCGCAGCGTGCTGAACAAAAAGCACAAAAGCGTCCAGCTGCGAAAAGGCCAAGTGATAAACCTGCTCGCAGTCAAGATGCCGCTAAAGAGAAAGCGCCTCGCCGTCGTCCATCAGACAATAAAGAACGCCCGCAAACTACATCTGCTAAGAACCCTCGTCGTGCTACCCCAGCTTCAGAGCAAAATCTTAAATCAGTCACCGATATCAACACACTTCAAATTGGTCAAACTTTGAAAGTGAAAGTCGGTACGAGTGTGATGGATGCCTCTGTACTGGAAATCGCTAAAGACGGTGTTAGGGTTCAATTGCCAACTGGACTGGCAATGATTGTACGCGCGGAACATTTAAAGTTCTGATACGGAGGTCAATCAGGTCATGAACAAACTTCTTAAAATTGCATTAGTGGTCAGTTTATCTACTTTCGGCTATGCAATCGCTAATACTCAAGCAGTGGCTCCGGTCACTGCTGCTCAGTTGCCTGTCTTAAAGCAGAGCGTGCAACATGGCACTGTGAGTGAAAGGGTGACCTCTCGGTTTACTCGCTCTCATTACCGCCAATTTGATTTAGATAAAGCGTTTTCTGGAAAAATATTTGATCGTTATCTCAATATGTTAGATTTCGGTCATAATGTTTTACTTCAATCCGATATTGATCAATACGCCAAAGATAAAGGTAAAGTGGGGCAGTGGCTTGAAGATGGCAAATTAGATACGTTTTATGACCTGTATAATCTGTCTCAGGAAAGACGTTTTGAACGTTTTAAATATGCACTTGCACGTTTAGAACAACCGATTGATTTAAATGCAACGGATTCTATTGAAGTTGACCGATCTAAGTCACCTTGGCCGAAAGATAAGCAAGAGCTTGATCATCTTTGGGATCAAAAAGTGCGCTATGATTGGTTGAATTTAAAACTTTCAGGTAAAGATGACAAAGAAATCAAAGAAAAACTCACTAAACGTTATAATTTTGCGCTAAGACGTTTAACTCAAGTGCAAAGTGAGGATGTTTTCCAACTGATTGTAAATTCGTTTGCACGTGAAATTGATCCGCACACTAGTTATTTGTCACCTCGCAATACAGAACAATTCAATTCTGAAATGAGTTTATCGCTGGAAGGAATTGGTGCGGTACTACAGCAAGATGATGAAAACACAGTGATCAATTCATTGGTTGCTGGCGGTCCTGCTGCGAAAAGCAAAGCGCTAAAAGTCGGTGATAAAATCATCGGTGTAGGACAAACAGGTAAACCGATTGTCGATGTAGTGGGTTGGCGCCTTGATGATGTGGTTGCATTAATCAAAGGCCCGAAAGGTAGTAAAGTCCGGTTAGAAGTCGTTTCTGATACTAAAGGGGCGAAACCCCAGATTGTCACTATAGTTCGGGAGCAGATCCGATTAGAAGACCGGGCTGTAAAACTAACGGTTAAACAACAAGGTAAAGAAAAAGTTGCGGTGCTGGATATTCCTAGCTTTTATGTCGGTTTAACTAACGACGTAAAAACTCAGCTGCAAAATATGGCAAAAGATAATGTTTCTGCATTGATTATCGATTTACGTGGTAATGGTGGAGGTGCGTTAACTGAAGCCGTGTCTTTATCCGGCTTATTTATTCCACAAGGACCTATTGTCCAAGTTCGTGATAATAATGGGCAAGTACGTCAAGATGTGGATGATGATGATGTTGTTTACTATAAAGGTCCATTAGTTGTTTTAGTTGATCGTTTTAGTGCATCAGCATCGGAGATTTTTGCCGCAGCAATGCAAGATTATGGTCGAGCAATGATTGTTGGGGAACCTACTTTTGGTAAAGGTACGGTACAACAACATCGTAGTTTGAACCGTGTTTATGACCAAATGCTAAAACCTGAGTGGCCGTCATTAGGTTCAGTGCAATATACAATTCAAAAATTCTATCGAGTAAATGGTGGGAGTACGCAACGTGAAGGGGTTACTCCTGATATTGTAATGCCGACAGGGCAAGACCCCGCAGAGACTGGGGAAAGCTTTGAAGATAATGCATTGCCATGGGATAGTATTCCACCAGCCAATTACACTCGTGTTGGTGATATTTCTTCTGACTTATCATCAATTAAAACGAAGCATTTAGCGCGTATTAGCCAAGATCCTGAATTCAATTATATTGATGAAGATATTGCACGCTATAAAGCGCATAAGGATAGTAAGAATCTGATTTCGCTCAATTATGCTGAGCGTCAAAAAGAAGATAATGAAACCGAAGCGACTAAATTGAAGCGTATAAATGAACGTAATGCACGTGATGGTAAGCCATTACTAAAATCAATTGATGACTTACCAAAAGATTACGAAGCCCCCGATCCGTATTTAGATGAAACGGTGAAGATGGCGATTGATTTAGCAAATCAAAATAACAAAATGCTATCAGGTAAATAAGTTAGTGACATGAAAGCCAGCGTAAGCTGGCTTGAGGTTGTTGACAAAGCGGGATAAAAGCGTGCTTTCCCGCTTTGTGTTATCAGCTGAAAATCAATGAATTGATTTTCCTTGTTTATGTTTAATAACCTATACGACTTGCCGCCAAACATAATATGTTTATCAGCAGTCTGGAGCCACCTAAATTCGGTGGCTTTTTTATGAAAAGAACATCTTCGTTTTCACGCGTGCAAGTTTATTCAATTTTTTTATTTATCTAGATTATTATAAAAACAATTGTTCAATGTACCTTTGATATTTATCTAACATTAACTAATTGATAGAGCTATTTAAATGCTAGATGAATAACTTATTCAAGAATTAAATAAGTCAGATAAATAGTCTACCATTGGACAAATAAAAAAGATGAACGATAATGCGAGCAAAAAGGCCTCTGATAAAAGGTCAGAGGTTGCTATATTAGTGAAAGAATAATCCTCTAGAACTGTTAGAGGACCTGCTAAGATAGGAAAGGAAAAAGCGTCAAAAGCAAGAGCTAATGAAAACGAGAGTCATATAACTGCTCGCATTATTTTTGCTATAAAATAATTAAAAAAGTTAACATTTATTCATTTGGCATGCAAAGTGAGTGAAAAGATGAATAAATACAGTAAATGGTTTGTGGCTATCATTAGGTTAATTTTATTATTTTAATTAAAAATAACTGTAAATTTAATTAGTTACAAAATGGATTTGCAAAAGAAATGATTAAGTATAGGGTCGCAAGAGGTATCAAAACATCCGGTGTACTATCGCATGTTTTGAGCTAATTATGTAAAGTTATGTTATTTTTTAAGGTTTTTACGTTAATACGCTTGAAATAGTGTGAAAAAACCTTATTTATAAAGTAAATTCTACGTGATATTTGTTTTTACCAAGGAATACATAAAAAATGATGAGAATTGCGTTATTCTTACTCACCAACTTAGCTGTTATGTTTGTGTTTGGGATCATTTTAAGCTTAACGGGTATTAGAGGGAGCAGTGTTCAAGGCCTGCTCATCATGGCGGGGTTATTTGGATTTGGTGGTGCGTTTATCTCGCTGCTGATGTCTAAATGGATGGCGCTGAAATCTGTCGGTGGTGAAGTAATTGAAACGCCACGCAACCAAACAGAGCAATGGCTAGTTTCGACTGTTGAGCGTCAAGCACAACAAGTTGGAATTCAGATGCCACAAGTGGCTATTTACCATGCTCCCGATATCAATGCTTTTGCAACAGGCGCACGCCGTGATGCCTCATTAGTGGCTGTGAGCACGGGTTTACTTGAAAATATGAGCCGTGATGAAGCAGAAGCGGTTATTGCTCATGAAATTAGCCACATTGCTAATGGTGACATGGTCACGATGACGTTGTTGCAAGGGGTTGTGAATACGTTTGTTATCTTTGTCTCACGTATTATTGCGCAAGTTGCAGCGGGCTTTATGTCAAATAATGATAATGAAAGCGAAAGTAGCAATGGCAACCCAATGGTGTATTTTGCAGTTTCTATGGTACTGGAGATTGTTTTCGGTATCTTAGCGAGCATCATCACAATGTGGTTCTCTCGTTATCGCGAATTCCACGCAGATGCAGGTTCGGCCAAATTAGTGGGGCGTGAAAAAATGATTGCTGCCTTACAACGCCTCAAAACTAGCTATGAACCACAGGAAGAAGGGCGCTTAATGGCATTTTGTATCAATGGTCGTGGAAAAGCATTTAGTGAGTTATTCTTATCTCATCCACCATTAGATAAGCGAATTGAAGCACTACGCTCAGGTGAGTATTTAAAATAGTAGTGAAAGAAAATAATGATCAAGCCGCTAAATAGCGGCTTGAGGTTGTTGACAAAGCGGGATAAAAGCGTGGTTTTTCCCGCTTTGTGTTATCAGCCGAAAATCAATAAATTGATTTTCCTAGTTTATTTTCAAAACCTATATGACTTACAGCCAAACATAATATATTTGTCAGCAGTCTGAAGCCGCTAAATAGCGGCTTTTTTATGGAGTAATAAAATGAGTATGAGATTGTCCAATAGTGTTAGCGGTGCTATTCGAACGTTTGCATATTTTATGACAAGTGGTAGCCATTACATGTTAAATGATATTGATTATTTATCACTGTGTTCAGATGAACCGAGCCTTGTCGAGCAAGTGTATGCAATATTAATTAATACGTTAGTGCTAGATGATCGTGGAGAGGTCGTCAATTTTACACATGCGCAGAAACGTGCGACAGATTATATTCGCCACTATCATGATCCATCTTATGTTGTAATACCTGCCTATGAAGACTGGGAGCTAGAGTTGCATGGTATCCCTATTAACTAACTCATGTCTAAGTGCCTTTCTATTATCTATAAACATCCATACTTATTAATATTTAATATGCATAATCAATATGTAATAAGCAAAATTACGCTATGATTAATTCAATTCAGTAATGTAATTGATATTAACTCGGAGGTAATCGTATGGATGTGTTGGTCAAAACGTTGCTATTTGGTAATTCATTTTTAACAGTAGTGAATCCTGCTCGCTTAGTCCCTATTAAATTTGAAATTTATCAGTCAGACCAAGGTTTTTACCATCGAATATACAAACAGGTGGGGATATCTGGGGCTAATCTCGGGCAAGTATTTCAAGTTTGGGCATTTGAAGAACAAAAGAGTTGGGATAAACAGACCATAGTAACGACGGTCGAAGACTATGCTAGTTATTGTAAAGTGATTTATGAAAGTGCAGGCAATTAAAATTAGATAAAAAAACCCCCTTCTTATAGGGTTTGAAGGGGGAGCTAAATGAATAAAGAATGGTTTAATTCATGAACAAAGATAAATGATTTAAGTCATTAAAACTTAGTTATTTGTGCAGTTTAACCCATTCAGTAGTGCATTTATCTTTTAAATAGCATTTATCGCTAAATAATCTATTGGCGATAGCCTGTTTTTATTTGTTCTAACGTATTTTTGTAGGTTTCTGCCTGCTTTTCATCTTCCATGAGTGCAATTTCACGTTGCATATTGATTAATATTTTACCTGCATCAGCTTGGCCAATCGCTTTGAGCATATGAGTAACTAAATTCTTTAAACAAGTCACTTCGTCAGCTAAAACGTTTACATCAGGCTCAGTAGGAAAATGATTTTTCATTAAATAGATCCTTTAAGAATAAAAAGTAATGAGTGAATTGTAACATAGAAAGAAATGATATGGTTTGTAATGTTTAGAATGATTTTTATGATGAGAGTGTGGCTATCAGCCTTTAACGTCAATAAAAAACTGTGATACAATTCACAAATTGACTACTAAACCAAACAATTGCTTAATAATCACTTAATTACTCTTAGTAGCTATATTTTTAATAGCAATTTGCTGAGACTGTCATTCAGTTAGGTGCGTTTATTTGTGAGAAATCAAGGCTAAGACAAACATGACACAGGTTTCTAGGAAAACAGCTTGGGTCCGCGTGGTAGCACTCGCGGTTGCTGCATTTGTTTTTAATACAACAGAGTTTGTGCCTGTTGCACTGCTTAGCGATATTGCACAAAGCTTTGATATGACAGTGGCGCATACAGGTTTAATGATCACCATCTATGCTTGGGTGGTGGCGTTAATGTCATTACCATTAATGTTGCTGACTAGTAAAATTGAACGCAGAAAATTACTGGCTTTCTTATTTGTCATTTTTATTATTAGCCATATAGTTTCTGGTTTTGCATGGAGTTTTGAGGTGTTGATTGGTGGGCGAGTGGGTGTTGCTTTATCCCATGCAGTGTTCTGGTCAATTACTGCCTCTTTAGCCATCCGCGTTGCACCTCCCGGCAAGAAAGCGCAAGCACTTGGATTATTGGCGACGGGGACGGCTCTAGCGACAGTATTGGGCTTACCTATTGGGCGTGTGATTGGGCAGTTTTTAGGGTGGCGAGTGACATTCTTATGTATTGGCGTCATTGCACTATTCACTATGATTGTTTTAGTACGCTTTTTACCTCGTTTGCCAAGTGAACATTCAGGTTCTTTAAAAAGTGTTCCAATGTTATTCCAGCGTCCTGCATTAGTTGGGATGTTTGCACTAACGGTTCTGGTTGTTACTGCTCATTTTACCGCATACAGCTATATCGAACCGTTTGTTCGTGAGGTTGCATTACAAAGCCAAAACTTTGCCACATTATTATTGTTAATTTTTGGTGGTGCAGGGATCATCGGTAGTGTTATTTTTAGTCGTTACAGCAGCAAGTTTTCACTTTCATTTTTACCTGCTGCGATTGCATTGATGACGGTTTGTTTATTGTTGTTAATGCCGTTGGGGGGGGATGCATGGTCATTGATTATTCTGTCTATTTTCTGGGGAATAGCAATGATGTGTATTGGTCTTGGAATGCAAGTTAAAGTGATTGATTTATCACCGGATGCAACTGACTTAGCTATGTCCATTTTTTCCGGGATCTTTAACATCGGTATTGGTGGTGGCGCATTACTCGGTAACCAAGTTATTGTTCACATGGGAATGACGAGTATTGGTTATATTGGTGGAGTGATTGGTGTTGTTGCTCTAATATTGTGTGTTTATTTATTTAGACGCTACAGCCAGTCATTAGATGATAAAATGGCGGTTACAGCAAATCATTAGTTAGCAGTTAAAATAGATAAGAGTAGAAGCTCTGCCTTATTTTTGATGATAGGCGGGGCTTTTTTATGGTTATCTATTTGTGTAACAAATAAATAATATGCTAAATTTTAACTTGCTGGGTTATTTAAAATAAAGGAATACAATGAAAGGGTTAGGATTTTTATTGATATCTATCATCGCTGAAGTTATTGCAACAACAACTCTAAAAGCTTCAGACGGTTTTAGTCGTTTTTGGCCGTCATTAATTGTTATTATCGGCTACGCAGTTTCTTTTTGGGGGCTTTCACAGGTGGTAAAAATGATGCCATTGGGAATTGCGTATGCGATTTGGTCAGGGTTAGGTATTATACTGGTATCTGTAGCTGCAATTTATATTTACAACCAAAAACTCGATTTACCCGCAATTATTGGTATGCTACTCATTATTATTGGTGTCTTAGTCATCAATTTATTTTCAAAAAGTGGTAGCCACTAAATAGTGGGTAAGGAATGTTTAAGTGGCATGATTGGAGATACAGGGGATCAGGCATATGGTTAATCAAGTTGTTAAACCCGTAATAGCAATATCATTTATTGGGGTTATATCTATCATGCTATCTGCGTGTGGTAGTTCAAACGTGAATAAATCGGTGGAACAGTCTGCAAGTCAGTATGCCCAGCAAGTGGTCAACCTAGGGCCTGGTGCGCAAGAAGCTTGCGTGTCAGCGGGCGGGTTACCTGCTCTCACATTAGAATTAAATGGGTCACAAACGGCAGTATGTCAATTTGCGAATGGTAAACGCTGTGCAGCTGATATTATACAATCAGGCTCTTGTATATAAATTATCTTTTTATGAAGTTAATTAACCTTCTATTAATTATTAATATGAGGTTAATTAACTAGATGCATTTATTCTATCTAGTTTATTTTTATATTTATATTTTATAATTACTATCTATTATCAATTTATTTATTCTTATTTTATCTAATTACGAACATCTATTTATGTTTTTATTTTTTCATTGTTGATATTTAACGATGATATTACTAATATTAAATAATAAAGAATAATTTCGATAAATATAAAGTTATATACACACACTTAAATTTATTAAAGAGTAATGTCAAATGAAAAAGAAAATTGAAGCGTATGATGGTCCCGCTGCGGGTTGGGGCGCAGTCAAAGCTGTTGCAGAAGCGTTACGTGGTCAAATGAAAGTGGGGCACGATATAATTGCTATGTTTGAAATGAATAAGGTGGATGGTTTTGACTGTCCTGGCTGTGCGTGGCCTGATCCAATACATACAGCATCATTTGATATTTGTGAGAATGGTGCAAAAGCAATTGCTTGGGAAGCAACATCCAAAAAAACAACGCCGGAGTTTTTCTCTAAATATACCGTTACAGAATTACTTGAGTGTGATGACTTTCATTTAGAAAATGAAGGGCGTTTAACTCACCCGATGAAATATAATTCACAAACAGATAAATATGAACCTATTGAATGGGAAGATGCATTTCAACAAATAGGTGCGCGCTTACAAAGTTATTCGAATCCAAATACCGTTGAGTTTTATACTTCCGGTCGGAC
Organism: Providencia sp. Me31A; assembly: GCF_050487165.1. Lineage (NCBI taxonomy): Bacteria > Pseudomonadati > Pseudomonadota > Gammaproteobacteria > Enterobacterales > Morganellaceae > Providencia > Providencia sp. Me31A. The sequence continues at coordinate 1,789 of NZ_JBKQGZ010000012.1, read as the reverse complement.
TTCAAATGAAGCTGCATTTTTATATCAACTATTTGCTCGTGAATACGGAACAAATAATTTCCCTGATTGTTCAAATATGTGTCATGAACCAACAAGTGTAGGTCTTGCTGGCTCTATTGGTGTTGGTAAGGCGACAGTATTGTTAGACGATTTTGATAAAGCGGACTTGGTGATTTGTATAGGTCATAATCCAGGGACTAATCATCCTAGGATGTTAAGCTCATTGCGTGAAGTTTCTAAACGTGGTGCAAAAATCATTGCAATAAATCCTTTAAGAGAGCGTGGTCTTGAGCGTTTCACATACCCGCAAGACGTGGTAGAAATGCTAACGTTAGAGTCCACACCTTTAGCAGGACACTATTATAAAGTTCGTATTGGCGGTGACACTGCCTTACTTAAAGGTGTTATGAAATTATTGCTTGAAAAGCACCAAGCTGCGGTGGATGTAGGAAAAGAGCCTATTCTCGATACTGAATTTATATCAACTCATACTCATGGTTATGAAGCTTTAAAAAAAGACTTACTGACAACGAGCTGGAAGGATATTTTAAGGGTATCAGGTTTACCTCTTGAGTCTATCGAAGAGATTGCTGATCTTTATATTGAGGCAAAAAGTACCATTATTTGCTATGGCATGGGGATCACTCAGCACCAACATGGTACACAAAATGTTCAGCAATTAGTTAATTTACTGCTATTAAAAGGCAATATTGGACGCGCTGGTGCGGGGATTTGCCCATTGCGTGGCCATTCGAATGTTCAAGGTGATAGAACTGTCGGTATTACGGAAAAACCATCAAAAACCTTTTTAGATAAAATTGAACAACGATTTGGTTTTAAACCACCAAGCGAATTTGGTCATGCTGCCGTTGCAAGCATGCAAGCCATTTATGAAGGAAAAGCGAATGCTTTAATTTGTATGGGTGGAAATTTAGCGGTGGCGATGCCAGATAAAGACGCTTGTTTTACAGGTATGAAACAACTTGATTTAGCTGTTCATATAGCAACTAAGCTAAATCGTTCTCATCTATTAACAGCGAAGCATACCTTCTTATTACCTGTATTAGGACGTAGTGAGATAGACAGGCAAAGTAGTGGTGTACAATGCATCACTGTAGAAGACTCTATGTCGATGGTTCATGCCTCAAAAGGTTTACTAAAACCATGTAGCCCTTATCTTAAATCTGAGTGTGCGATTGTTGCAGGGATTGCTAAAGCGACAATACTACAGACTAAAGTAGAATGGGATGACTTCATCAGTAATTACGACTTGATCCGTGACGCGATGGAAGCGGTGTTACCTGATTTTGATGATTACAATGCGCGTATTAAAATACCAGGAGGGTTTCATCTGACGAATGCGGCTTCTGAACGGCGTTGGTTAACGCAATCAGGCAAAGCAAATTTTGTACCGACAGAAGGCGTTATTGAAGACCCGAATTCAGCAGTCAATAGTGAATTAATTTTGGCAACATTGCGTAGCCATGATCAGTATAATACCACAATTTACGGATTGAATGACCGATACCGTGGTGTGTTTGGGCAACGAGATGTTGTTTTTATCAGTGGAGCAGAAGCCCAAAAACAGAAGTTACAGGCGGGAGACAAAGTTAATCTTATTGCATTAGACCGTGAATTAAAGCCAACAAAACGTCGTTTAGATGTAAGCGCTTAATGAACCAGTAAAGCTTTACTCAACCTCACTGATTTCTACGTTCCATGGCATGAGATCCGACACATCATCTTTCGGACTTCGTTTTGGTAACTCGGTAAACAGGTGTTGGAAGTA